>DASYLW010000224.1:0-4225 GCA_036009385.1 Caballeronia sp. | reverse complement strand
TATCGCGGTCCCCAGCACGCTCATGATCAGGTAAACGATCAGCGACAGAATCACGCCGGCTATGACTGCGCCCCACGAGATACGGGGTAAGCCATCTTGAGTAGTCAGGAGTCGCATAGGTGTCCCCTCGGAACGGGTAATGGATTGTCGAACGAATTGCCGGCGCTGCTGCGCCGTGCACCCGCTCAATGCAATCGCCGTTCCCACACCTCGAGGTCGATCAAGGCTGGCATCTTCGTTGCAAGATGTTCGGAGCGAACGCGCGATCTCGTTCGGTTCATCTGCTTGTAAAGCATCAACATCCGCTTAATACCGAGGCAATCGTGCACATCCTGTTTATTGACGATCATAAAGACTCAGCCGACGCGTTTGGCGAAATAGCGTCTGTCCTGGGGCACAAGGTTCAAGTGGCGTACGACGGCCGCTCGGCGATGGCGTTGACGCAGACGCAGAGTTTCGATGTCGTGTTCTTCGACATCGAGTTACCCGACGGCGACGGCCGGGAGCTTTGCAGGCAGGTACGCAACGAAGGCGCATCTCGCGACGCCTGCGTGATAGCGGTGACCGGCAGGACCGATCTCAAGGACAATGACCTGGAACCGTTCGACGGTTTTCTGCACAAGCCGATCAGCCCGGGCGCTTTGGAGCACGCGCTGAAATTCTCGGAAGGCTGAGTCACCGCATGGCGTTTTTCCGGCCCTCGGCGTTCGTCGCGACGGCGATCGCTTCGAGATTCTGCGGATACGGGAAGTTCAGGCCAAGCAATTGCCTCATGGTCGGGCTGGCGTTCTTGACGAACGCTTCGCCGACCATCGAACGCAAGTCTTCCATCGGCTTGACGAATTTCGGCAGATATTGAATCAGCACCGCGCTGCGATCCTGCGCGCTGTGATTTGGCATCGCGCAGTGCCACGTCGCACCGAAGAATACGATAGCGTCGCCGGGCTCCGCTTCCATGCGTTCGCATCGTTCAAAGAAGGCATCACCTTCGCCGGGATAACGCAACTCATGCTGCGTGTGAGGCACAAAAGCCGTCGCGCCGGTTTGCGCGGTGAACGGATCGAGCGGAATGGTCACTTGCGCGTTGAGTGGAAAACTCGTGTTGATGCCGACAGGGAATGTTGTCGGCGCATGAAAATCCCAGTACGGGTAATCGATATGCGGCTCCTGTCCGGGGCCGTCCGGCAAGATCCGGTTCGCCGCGATTGACCCCATGATGAAGTCGTCGCCGAGGAAAAGCCGCATGGCCGCGACGATCGCGGGCTGCTCCGCCATCTCCGAAAACACGTCGCCTTTCGCAAGCAAATTCCACACGCGCCGCTGCAAATGCAGCCGCTGATCTTCAGCCGCTTGTCCCTGGAAATGCGTGACCGTCTGCGCGCGGTCCTGCGAATGCTCCATCACTACACGCCGCGCCTCGGCCACTTGGGCCGCGCTGAACACGCCGCGAATGCGCACTGCGCCCGGACCGCGCAGCAGCGCTTCAACTACACCTTCAGGCGCCACCGCGCCGGCTTCCATGCTGTTCACACCTGTCTCCTTGGCGATCAATGCAGCGCTCCGGCCGCTAATGCACACAAGCATAGAAGACCGTTTGCGCCAATGCAAAGAAAATTTCACTTGTTAATTCGATGGAATTTAATTTCTATTTTCGAAAACCATAGCTGATGTGCCCCGCAGCCGTGCTTGATGGCAATCCATCATTTTTTTGAGTGAGCGCGAGGCAGCGTTCATCTATCGTTCTCATCAACGAGAAGGCCGCCCGGTGGTGATTACTGGCGGGAAGCGCTCAAAGAGCGCTTAAACGTTGCATAAACATTATTAAGCAGGAGACAACCCATGTCCTGGACTCCCGATATCAGCGGCGGCGATGCGGCCAAACCCGCCCTCACCGACCCGTCACTTGACGAGCGTATCGGCCAGCAGTGGTATCAGCCGCGCATTCCGCGCGCCGTGCTGAAAGAGCTGATGAAACGCAGCGACGCCGAAGGTCTGCGCAACTTCGTGCCGTGGTTGTTGCTGCTGATCGCGTCGGGATGGGTGGCCGCGCTCTGCTGGGGTACGTGGTGGGCACTGCCGGCCTTCCTGGTCTACGGCACGATCTATTCGTCCAGCGACGCCCGTTGGCACGAATTGGCCCATGGCACGCCGTTCAAGACCCGCTGGCTCAACGACGCCTTCTACCACCTGTCTTCATTCATGACGATCCGCGAAGGCTACTGGTGGCGCTGGAGTCACGCACGTCATCACACCCACACGTACTTTCAAGAGCGTGATCCCGAAATCCAGGTCGCACGGCCGACGCAGGTCTGGCCTATCATCATCGATTTCTTCGGACTGCTAGGTACTTCGCTCGAGATCCGCAAGGTCGTCCGCCATGCGTTCGGCCGCGTAGATGCCGCCACCGATGCGTTCCTCCCCGCCACCGAAAAGCCGAAGATGATCTGGTCTTGCCGAATCTATTTGCTGGTGGTCATCGGCACGATCGGGCTTGCTATTGCGCTCCGTAGTTTCCTGCCGCTGATGTTCGTGTGGACGCCACGTTATTACGGCGGCTGGCTGCATCAGTTGCTCGGCCTGACGCAGCATGCGGGCCTCGCGGTCAACGTGAAGGATCATCGGCTCAACACACGCACGGTGTACATCAATCCGGTCTACCGCTTCCTGTACCTGAACATGAACTACCACCTCGAACACCATCTCCTGCCAATGGTGCCGTTCCACGCACTGCCGCGTCTGCATGAAGTCATCAAGGATCAGCTTCCGCCCGCTTACCCGAGCCTTTACGCGGTCTATCGCGAGATGGTGCCCGCGTTATGGAAACAGCGCTCTGAACCGGATCATGTCATCGAGCGCGAGGTGCCTGTTGAAAGCGCTCCGCACGGAACATTTGCGACCCAGGCGAGCATCTGAAACCAAACAACTCCAACAAGCCGGAGGCCCTTGTGGCTGTTGAAACGAATGACATCGAATGGGTCGTAGCCTGCGCTGCCAGCGAGATCGCCGAAGAAGACGTAATCCGTTTCGATCACGCCGGCGCGAGTTACGCGGTGTATCGGATAGCCGAGGGTTTCTTTGCGTCCGATGGGTGGTGCACGCACGAACGCGCACACCTCGCCGATGGCTTCGTGCTCAATCGCGAGATCGAATGCCCGTTGCATCAGGGACGTTTCGATATCCCCACCGGCAAACCCAAAAGCCCGCCCGTCTGCGTGCATTTGAAGACTTACCCGGTGCGCATTGAACGCGGCGAAGTGCTGCTCGGTGTCCCGCCGCAAGCGAAGGCAGCGTCATGAAAAGCCGACCCGCGATGGTGATCATCGGCGCCGGGCAAAGTGGAGCGCGCGCTGCCCATGCGTTGCGCGACAACGGCTGGGACGGCGAGATCACCCTGCTCGGCAATGAAGGGGTTGCGCCCTATGACAGGCCACCGCTCTCAAAGGCTGTGCTGCTCGGTCAGAAAACCACGGCGCAATGCGCGCTGTATGACGAGACGTTTTATTCCGGGCAACGCATTGACCTGCGTGTCGATGCCGGTGTGCAAGAGATCGATCGCGCCGCGCGCAAAGTGGTTCTAAACGACGGCCATACCGTCGCTTATCAGCGTCTGCTGATCGCGACTGGCGCGGCGCCAAGGCGCCTGAGCGTACCCGGCTCGACGCTCGAGGGCGTGCATGTCTTGCGCACGATGGCGGACGCGTCGAGCGTGCTCGGCGAGTTGTTACCGGGACGCAAGATCGCGATCGTGGGGGCGGGTTTTATCGGACTGGAGATCGCGGCAACGGCCATCGCGCGAGGATGTGAAGTGGTGGTGATCGAAGCGGCGGCGCGTGCGCTCATGCGTGCCGTGCCGGAAATCGTCGCGGCGTATCTGGTCGAGCGGCACAGGCAAATGGGCGTGGACGTGCGCTTCGCCGTGCAGGTCGACCGGGTCATCGGATCGCATACGAAACGCGTCACGGGTGCGAAGCTCTCCGACGGCACAACCATCGCGTGCGATTGCGTGATCGCGGGAATTGGCGTAAAGCCGCGCACGGAGTTGGCGGAAGCGGCAGGTATCGACGTAGCGGATGGCATCGCCGTGGACGACACGTTGCGCACCAATGATCCGCACATTTTCGCAGCAGGCGATGTCTGCTCATTCCCGCATCGGCTGTTCCGGCGGCGCATGCGGCTCGAATGCTGGAAGAACGCGGAGGACCATGCGCGCATTGTTGCGCGCAAC
>DASYLW010000223.1:0-2950 GCA_036009385.1 Caballeronia sp. | reverse complement strand
GGTAAAGAGGTACTCAAGCTTTCGTCTATCGATGCGCTGGTCGTGACGGTGTTCGTCGGCTTGTCGAATCTCGTCTGGCTGCCGCTCTCGGGTGCATTGTCTGACCGGATCGGCCGCCGCCCGGTGCTGCTGTTCTTCACGATCCTCACCATCCTAACGTCGTATCCGGCGGTGCAGTGGCTGGTTGCCGATCCATCGTTCCTGCGCCTGCTCGGCGTTGAACTGTGGCTCTCGTTCCTGTACGGCAGCTATAACGGTGCGATGGTTGTGGCGCTCACCGAAGTCATGCCGGTCGAAGTTCGCACGACAGGTTTTTCGCTGGCGTACAGCCTGGCGACGACGATCGGCGGGTTCACGCCGGCCATCTCCACGTACCTGATTCACGCGACCGGCAACAAGGCGGCGCCGGGTGCATGGATGGCCGTTGCCGCGGTCTGCGGGCTGATCGCGACGCTGGTTTTGTATCGATCCACGGAAGCGCGCAGTCAGTACAAGACGGCTTGACGGGCAGCGCACAACGCCATGGCCACGCCCCGAGCGAGATACACTTCGTCTGAGGGCCGTGGCCCGGCGCAGCGTGAGGCTTGTTTACATCATGCGCATGCCGGGCTGGCGGACAATGCCCATGCATAACGCGGTGAACGTGATGAAGCTACTGCTGGTCGAGGACAATGAGCAACTGGCTCACTGGCTCGCTAAGATTCTGGAAGACGATGGTTTTGTGCTCGATCGCGTCAGCGACGGCGACGCGGCCGACCGGTTCCTGCGCACCACGCGCTACGACGTCGTACTGCTCGATCTAAACTTGCCGAATCTATCAGGCAAGGGCGTGCTGCGACGGTTGAGAGAACGGGGCGACGACACCCCCGTACTGATCCTGACCGCAAGCGGTTCAGTGGATGAAAAGGTGATTTGCCTGAGCGCCGGCGCTGACGACTATGTCGTCAAGCCGTTCGACGCTCGAGAACTGGTCGCGCGGGTCAAGGTGCTGGTGCGGCGTCAGTTGCCTTCGCGCTCGAACAGCATGCGCTGCGGCGACCTTTCCTACGATATCGACCGGCGGCAGTTTTCGGTAGCGGGCGAAGTGTTGAGCCTGACACCGAGAGAGCATGCCGTGCTCGAGACCTTGATCCTCAAGGCCAAGAAGACGGTTTCCAAAGCGATGCTGGCCGATTCGCTCGGCAGCTCAACCACCCACACGAGCGAAGACGCCATCGAAATCTACGTCTCGCGGCTGCGCAAGAAGCTCGAGAAAAGCACTGCCACCATCATTACGCTTCGCGGCCTGGGTTATCTGTTGCAAGCCAGCAGCGATGACGAATAGCCTGCGCCTTCGGCTTCTGCTGTGGTTGCTGCTACCGCTGACGGTCTATGTGCTTGCCGCGGGTTACATGGCCCGTGAAGGCGCGCAGAAAACTGCGAGCCTGATCCAGGACAACGCGTTGCTCGCGTCCGCCCGCGTGATGGCCGGCGACGTCAAGTGGGACGACAGTTTCCTGCATGCGGACATTTCACCGAGCGCTATCGAGATACTGAGTTCGCCCTATGGCGACCGGGTGTTTTTTCGCATCCGCGTGATCGACGGGCCGGCGATTGCGGGCACGTCGGATCTTGAGCAGGTCGAGCCGCCGAGTTCACCCGGCTGGTACGACACCGAGATCGACGGTCAGCCGGTACGGGCGGTTTCCATCATCCGGCCGATGTACGACTCTGGTGAAAGCAAGCGCATCCTGGTGTCAGTGGGCCGCACGGAACTGGAGCGCGATGCCTTGGCGGGCGAGTTATGGCGGCCGCAACTGCTGCACTTCGCGGAGATCATTGCGATTGCGATCGTGCTGGTGTGCGTCGGCCTGACCTTTGAATTGCGGCACCTGATGGCGCTGACCAACGACGTGCGCGACCGCGCGCCGAACGAACTCGTGCCGTTGCGTTCGGAGCATCTTCAGAGCGAGTTGCGGCCCATTGTGGATGCGATCAATCAATGCATTGCGAGGATAGAACGGCAGACCGCCATGCAGAGGCGTTTCATTGCGCATGCCGCGCATCAGTTGAGAACGCCGCTGACGTTGCTCGGTGCGCAATTGCAATACGCGCGTCGCCACGACGATCTCGCCACCGTCAAAGAGACCCTGTCAGCGATGCACAAGAGCAACGGCGCGCTGGTATCGCTGACCAACCAGTTGCTGTTGCTCGCGCAAGCAGAGACCGCTGACTACAGCCATTTCGAAGGCGAGCGCGTCGATTTGCGCGAGGTCGCGACGACAGTGATTGAAGAGCTGGCGCTGCTGGCGCAACGTCGCGGGATCGAGCTGGCCGCGCAGCTTGCCGACGACGCGATCGTATTGGGGAACGCGCGTTTATTGTCGGTGCTGGTCTTTAACCTGGTTGACAATGCCATCCGATACACCGCCGCGTCAGGTCACGTGACGTTGCTGATCGAGCGGTGCGAGAAGACGATTGTGCTTGCCGTCACTGACGATGGTCCGGGCATTCCAGCCGATGTCCGCGATCGCGTATTCGAGCCGTTTTTCAGGGCATCGGCGGAGGAAGGCAGCGGACTAGGTCTTGCCATCGTAAGAGAGATCGTGCGGGCGCACCGGGCAAGCATCAGTCTTGATGACGGTCCCGGCGGCAAGGGTCTTGCAGCCGAGGTCCGGTTTTCACTTTAGAGCTTTGGTTTACGCGTCACTCGCACCGGCCGGCCGTTGCGAGTGCCCGGAATCAAGCCTCTTCAGCCCACGCCATGTTCTCCCGCGCCATCAGCGCTGACGAGGCGGCCGGTCCGAATGTGCCCGCCGTATAAGTGCGCGGACGGTCGTTCAATTCCTTCCAGCCGTCGAGAATCGGTTCGACCCAGGCCCACGCCGCTTCGAGTTCATCGCGACGCATGAAATGCGTCAGGCGACCGCGCATCACATCGATCAACAGCCGTTCGTAGGCTTCCGCGCGA
>DASYLW010000222.1:0-28423 GCA_036009385.1 Caballeronia sp. | reverse complement strand
TTGATGCGTTAGGGCACCGGTACCGTCGGAATGCGTGTAGCCGGCCGCACCTCCTGTCAATCCGAGTTGGGTCGCAACAATATATTCTGAGAGTACGGCAATACCCTCATTCACCCGCATGTTGGCGCTGGCTTGATCGGGATTAGATGCCGAGCCGCCCATGCCCGGGCAACAGAGCGTGTCCCAGTTCGTGCGCTACTACGGTGATGAACTGGTTTGATGAGCTAGACCAAGTTGGATCAAAGCTAATCACTTTGTCATTAGGATTGGCGAACGTACCAGCCCCGGCTGCCCCCAGTCTAAAGACCCAATCACTTCTGCCAAAAGTATCCAGTTCCTCCGCCAAAAACGGTGATTTCGCCGCCGCTGACACAATCGCGCTATATGAAACCGAGTCTAGGCCAAAGCATTCAGCAAGTTTTCTTAGTGATTCCTGATTCAGAGCCATTGCCGTCAGCCTCCCTTCTTAACTTTGTTTTTAACTTCAATCAAAATATTTGACAACTCGGCATCTCGGTTGAAACTCAAAGTTAAAGTTTTTTCAAGATTGTCGCTCACCCATTTACGTCTCCATGATTCGTTTCCATGAAATGCTCTAGCGGGCAGCGGGCCACCGTAAGTTCCGGGAAATAATGGATCAAGCTTGGTAAATTCATTGCCGAAAATCTTCCACGTTTCGTCAAACTTAGGACCGCCCTCGTCCATGCCAAAATTTATACCTGCCGAAATCAAACCAGTAGAATGCGTCGTTTTCCCGATTGACATATGAACAGTTGGCACAAAATTTGTACCACCCGAGTTCGTTCGTTTCGGAAAAATTGCCGAGAACCTGTTGGATATTACGGAAACTCGAATGTCCCCGTTTTCGTTATCGGTTTTATCGATTATCACCTCATCCAAATTGAAAGCGTCTATCAGACTAGACTCTGTGTAAAAATCGTCTTTCAATTCAAGATCATGATCCAAGATAAACTTGAGATTCTTCGCAAGCTCGATCTGATTTTTAGGCCGAATTATCATCTGACTTACCTCTTCACGTGTTTGTGGAAAAACCGACTGTACAAGTAACTCTGGCGGTAATGCATAAGCCATGCTACTCGCCATTGCCCCAGCAGTAGCGGCGATTGTAGGTATTACAGTTTTCATCTTATTGCTCCTCAAAAACAGAGATCGTATTTCCGTACCTGCAGAATTCTATGAGACTCTCATTTATATTTCATGCAATTCCCAACCCATCATGATCCGGCAAAGTCTTTCGACCGCCCCATTTTTTGAACAGCCAGTCCACCCCCTCCCTGAAAAACGCCCAACTCTGCCGGTGAATCTGCCGGTTTCAAATAATTCAACTGACTTATCATCGCGACAGGCTCTTCCAACCGATCCAGCGGCTGCGCATAATTTAAATTGCTAACCAATTCAACGTTGGGGACGACAGTCTTTTCAACAGGTTTCATCAGTGCTTCTCCTTTAAAAAATTTCACGGAACTTCATGTCTCACTTACTAAATGGCATCATGGAATTCCCGGCACGGTGTGCGGCGACCCAGCCGGCCGCCAAGGCGACCTAAACCCCGATATCGCAAGTTGATTCTCCGATCTACGCATGATCTTGGCGTTGTCAATGGTTTGCCGCTCGCTTTTCATCTGCTTCGTTTCCACCGCCTTGTCCCGCTCTGCCATATTCATGCACCGGCCGACTGCGATTCGCTGCTGAAAGGAAAAATCGGCCCTATCTATCGGAGTTCCGTCTGCATCAAGCAAACGACATCCCAACTCGGGGCGCGGCATCTCATCAGCCAAACATATTTGTGTCGATACAAGCGCTGTTATTGCCACGCAGGTAAGAAGCAAGTCTTTCGATATTCTTTTGGTCATCACAGCTCCAATTCAATGGAAGTACTAAAAAAACAGTTCGTATTTAGAACGAACAACCACCTCAATCCCGCATCGACTTACGAATCCCGTCTTTGACTGGCTCAAGCAGATAGTCAAAAGCCGAACGCGCGCGCTTGCGGATATATACCTCTGTGCGCAACCCCGGCCCAAGCGCGATTGGTTCTTTAGCGAGGCGGTTCGCCTTCTCCACCGCCTGCGCCGGCACCTCCACGCGCACGACATAGAAACGGATTTGCCTGTCTCTGTCGCTTAGGGCATCGGCGGAGATATAGGTCACCTTGCCGTCAAGCATGGGCGTGGTACGTGAGTTGTAGGCAGTCAAGCGGACATCGGCATGACTTCCCGGCCCAATTTGCCGAACGTCGTCCGGCCTGATGTTCGCCTCCACGATAAGTGGCGCACCTTCAGGCACGACATCGACAATGGGTTCTCGAGGACCGACCACAGCCCCAATGGTATGAACCTTCAGTCCGACAATCACCCCTGCAACCGGCGCCGTTATTCGTGTACGAGCCGAGAGATCGTGAGCCGGGCGAAGCCTCTCACTCATCTGGACCGCACGAGTGGTGGCGTCCTTGAGTTCGTCGTCAGCGGCCTTCACATAATCGTTGCGCAGGCCGTTGATTCTGAGCTCAAGATCGGTCTGTCGCTGTTTCGCGCGACTTAGATCGGCATTGCCGGACTGAACGCGTGACAGTGCATCGGCCTCGGTGCGCCGCAGATCGAGTACTTTTGTTGCCGCCACGAACCCTTCCTGTTGCAACGCCTCATTGGTCCGCCTTTGCTGACCTGCCATCTCGTGGCTATGGCTCATTGTCTGAACCATCTGGGCGTTGATCGCAATTTCCTGACGCGTATGGGCGAGTTCCGTGCGTAACATTGCACTCTGCTCAACGAACCCACGGCGACGTGCGGCGAAAAGAGCCGATTCGCGAGCCAATGTTTCGACGACGCGAGGATCCTTGCGCTGACTAACAAGCGCGGCCGGAAACGTTACTGCGTCCTTTAATTCGCGCTCGGCCAATAACCGCGCGATCTTCGCCTGCTCCGCGTCGTACTGCGCCTGCAACGCGGACAGTTCGGCGGCTGGGCTAACGTTATCCAGCACGATCAGCACTTGGCCTGCTTTCACATGATCGCCATCGCGAACCAAAATACTTTTTACAATGCCACCTTCCTGATGCTGCACCGTCTTCCGCTCGCCTTCCGTTCGTACTACGCCTTCGGCAACGACCGCACCGGAAAGCGGAGCGAGGGACGCCCAGCCCCACATCAGGGCCAACCCTAGCGCAACGCCCACAGCACTCACCGCAATCAGCCGACGGGGAAGCGGCAACGCGTGTGCATCCGATAGCGGCGAGCCTTCCAACCAACCACGCGCGGTTTCAGCTAAACGTTGTAAAGCAAACCGTCTCATTGGTTGCCTCCAATCAGCGGTTCAATCACATGCTGCAGAATTGGCTTCAGCGAAGAACGAGTGGCTCGAAGCATCGTTATATCGACATCAGCTATTTCGTTTACATCAGCGGGACGCATGTCCCCAGCAAGCCGGTCGTCTCCCGTCTGAAGCAAATCCGGTGGCGGTCCGAACTGCTCCACTTGCCCGTCCCTCAAGTGCAGGATTCGATCGGCAAGCGCTATCAGTGATGGGCGGTGAGTGACCGCAATAATGGTCACACCATCCGCTTTCAACTGCCGCATCACCCGGTCAAGCGCAGCTTCCCCTTCGGTATCGAGGCTGGCGTTCGGCTCGTCCAGCAACAGCAGAGCGGGCTCACCATATAAAGCACGTGCAAGGGCAATGCGCTGGCGTTGCCCGCCGGACAAGAGTTCGCCAGAGTCTCCAATCAACGTTTCGTAACCCTGTGGCAAGCCCAGGACCATCTCATGAACGCCCGCGCGCTGTGCCGCGCGAACAATGGCCGCGGAATTGAGCGGCAACGGTTTGGCGGTACGCGCAATGTTCTCCGCAACGCTGCCGGCGAATAGTTCAACGTCCTGCGGCACATAGCCGAGATACAGCCCGAGCGACGGCCTGGGCCACTGCGCTATGTCGGCGCCGTCGAGTCGCACGGTGCCGGCTTGCGGACTCCAAAGCCCGGAAATGACACGTAGTAGCGTGGACTTTCCTGATGCGCTAGGACCAGTGATGATGAGCGTCTGCCCCGCGGCGAGCGCGAAGTCAATGCCGCGCAGCAGCAGTCGACCCATTCCTGGCGTACGCGCTGGCACACTAAAGGCGATGTGTTCGACGCGAACTTCTCCGGTCGGCGGTGGCAGTTCCACCGGATCAACGTCGGCCTGCACGGCCAGCAACGCATTGAGTCGTGGCCAAGCCTCGCGAAGTTCGCCCGCTTGCTTCCAGTTACCGATCAACTGTTCGATGGGTGCGAGGGCTTTGCCGAGCAGAATGGTCGTCGCCAGCATCACTCCGGGCGTCGCATGACCGGCGATTACGAGCACCGCGCCAGCGGCCATCATGATGACCTGGATCGCCTGTCGCAACGTCTTGGTCACATCGCGATAAAACGCACTGCTGTCGGCCACGCCACGCTGCGCGGCTATGTATTCGCGCTTGCGGGTATCCCAAGCGTCCACCAGGTTGCCCACCATCCCGAGCACAGTCATAACCTCAGCATTGCGCATGATCTGCTGATAGAACACATCGCCTTCACGTTGCCGGACGAGGTAGGACTGGATGGATTTTCGGGTGAGCCGGTCGTTAGCTAACGCTACACAAATCAACACAAGCGCGCTAAGCGCCGCGATCAGCGCCAGTGTCCAGTGAAAGAGCCCGATGACAACGAGATAAACCAGCAGCCAAGGGATGTCGAAGAAAGCGATCACGCCCGAACCGGCCAGAAATGCACGCAGTGTATTGATATCGCCCGGGCCAGCAATTGGCCTGTGCGGCAGTCGGCGCGCATGCGCTGAAATCTGCGCCTCCAGCGCCAGCCGGTCGAGCCGATTACCAATCTGCAAACCCAGGTCGGACAAAATCCGGCTGCGCGCAATGTCAACGCCCAGATTCATGCTGAGTGCAATCACCATGAAGGCCATCAACATCAGCAGAGTTTCGATACTCTGGCTTGGCAGCACCCGATCAAAGACCTGAAGCAAATAAATGGTGGGTGTGAGCACGAGCAGATTCGACGCGATGCCGAACACAGCCGCGATCAGCAGGTGACGTTTGATGAGTTGGTACATTAGCGCGCCACCTGTGCATTGGAGCGCGGAAGCGCGGAGAGATTGCTCTCGCTGAGCAATGCGTCGAGAGCAGCCAGATCGGCCTCGCCAAGATCTGCGGTGCTTGCTTTCAGCTTGAGTCCCTGCACAAGCGTTTCCGCGCGGGCACGCGCCAGATCGCGCTGCGCCCTGTACAGCTTGTCCTCTGCATCAAGCACATCCGCGTTCACCCGGATGCCGACGCGGTAGCCGGTCTGATTAGAACGTAGCGCGACATTAGCGGATCGCACTGCCGTAGCGAGCGCGCCTGTCTGCACCAATCCTCGCGTCACCCCGAGATAAGCGTCGTGGGCCATGAGTCCGGCGCTGCGTTGCGCCTCGTCCAGATCATCGCGAGCCTGGTCTTCCAGCGCGAGCGCTTCGCGAATCTTGCTTCGAGTCATGAAACCGTCAGTGAGCGGTATCGAAATCTGAATACCGATCGCTCCCGCGCTGCCGCGGTTCGCACCGGTGTAAAAATTGGTCTGACCGTTGATGAACGCCGCATTACCGTTGTTGACGTTGCCGACGAGTGCGACCGTTGGGTAATCGCCCGCGCGCGCCTTGTTACGTTCGCGACGCGCGAGTTGCGTTGCGATCATCTTTCTGCGCACGTCGTAACTCGAAGCAGCCGCCGCGCTTACCCACTGCTCTAAGTTGGACGGTTCGACAGGAGGCAGGCTAAGGTCATTGCGCCAGCCATTAACGCTACTGATTCGGTGACCGACAATTTTCTGAAGGGTTGCGTAGCTTATGTCAAGCCGGGTTTGCGCAGCGATTTCATCTGCCTCAGCAGTATCGAAACCGGCTTGGGCCTCGTTCGTATCCACGATAGTCGCATCACCTAGCGCAAAGCGGCGCTGTGCGAGCACAAGTTGCTCTGCGACGGCTTTGCGGTGGTTAGTTGCGAGCGCGAGATCGTCCTGTGCGTTCAGCGCGTCGAAATAGGCTTGCGAGACGCGTAGAAGCACGTCTTGCTTCGCTTGCGCCAACGCCAGATCGGAATCCATTGCGAAAAGCTGGCCCTGCTGGTAGGCCTCCCAAGCAGCCAAATTGAAGAGAGGCTGGTTCAACGTGAGGGTGAAACCGACAGTCGAATAGCCTGGTGTGGTTTGTCCTGGGACGCTCATTCCATTGCGATACATCACCTGTTGAACGCCGATTTGCGGCAGTAGCCCGGCTCGTCTCTGAGGCGCTTTTTCAATACCTGCCCGCCAGGCGGCTTCTGCGCCCTGAAACATGGCATCAGCCAGAAGCGCCTCACTCGCGAGGCTGGACAGACTAGATGCATAAGCATTACTAACGAAAGTAACTAAAAATATGCCGACGATTGCCTTCATTACGCCGCACTCTGCGTAAGTACAAAATGTATCGAATATTCGGGCAAACACTGCAGGCCTGTTTCGTGTTTTTCGACTTCTTTTATTGGACCAGTCATTATTATTTTTCACCCTTCGTTAGAATTACTTAACTCAATCGCATAACGCCGAAACTGTTTAAATGTTTTTGAAAGGATATCGTAAATAGTGGTGGGTTGAAATGAGAAAGGTCTTATTGCGGTCTGAATTATTGATTTTTACCGGGCATTTACGACAGTCGGATGGTTTTCTTTACCCTTAAGTCACGCATTTACTCTCCATAGGGCAGCATCGCGAGTTGCATTAGTTCAGGTAACGGGTCATTTCCAACGCGCCTGCCTGCATAAAGCCGGCTTTCGCGTTGCTGGACGCCAACCATCAACACATCGAGTCCAAAAGTCCGCGCCTGTCGCGTGGATAGCGCTGGCGAGATACGCGGCATCGGTTGAACCGAATGCATCGGCGACCTGATCTTGCGACTCCACGGTCGATACAGGTTTCCGTCAGTATTTTCCTGCCACACAACGCTACAATGGCGCCCTCTTGTACCGGTACAAGTTGTGCGGTTATTCTGGTATCTAAAGTACCCGAGCCGCTGTCAGACTTTCCAAAGTGCGTATTGAGCCACATGCCCTTGTCCCCCACCGCCTCCGCCCCCGCCGCTAGTAAAACCGGCCCCGCGCCTCCACTCGACGCCACGCCAGCACGCGCGCTTGGCGACTTCATCCGCGCGCATCGGGAGCGGCTGTCGCCGATGGCCGTCGGCCTGCCGCCCGGCCCGCGCCGCCGTACGCCCGGCTTGCGGCGCGAAGAAGTCGCCCAGTTGTGCGGCGTCAGTCCGACCTGGTACACGTGGATAGAACAAGGACGGCCCGTGTCCGCGTCCGCCGACGCGCTTGCGCGCATCGCCGTGGCGTTGCAGTTATCACGGGCCGAACGAGCTTATCTCTTTGAACTAGCCGCCCAGCGGGACCCCGCCGACCCCGATCCGGCGGCGCAGGACGCGCCGGCAGCGCTGCTGAAATCGGTGGAACTGATCGATGCGCCCGCCTACGTTCTCGACCGGCAGTGGAACGCGTTGCGCTGGAACGCGCAGGCGGCAGCGTTGTTCACTGGCTGGCTCGACGGCGCTCAGGACCGCAACCTGCTCAGCTTCACCTTTACCGCGCCCGGGGCGCAAAGCCTGATCGTAGATTGGGAGACGCGCGCGCGAAGACTGGTAGCGGAATTCCGGGCGGATTCGATCCGCCATCTGAACGATGCTCCCACGCGAGCGCTGATCGATTCGCTCAGCGCCGCCAGCGATGCGTTCGCACGTTTTTGGGCGTCGCAGGACGTGGGCGAGCGCGCAGGCGGTACGCGGGAATTCAATCACCCAACCCGCGGGCGCCTGGTGTTTGACCAGATTACGTTCAAGCCGGCGCATCGGGAGGATTTGAAACTGGTGATGCTGGTGGGATCGGACGCAGCCGGAATTTCCAACCGATAGCCGAAAAAAATGCCCGACCTATGTGGTCGGGCAAAGCCGCGTCTCCCCGGCAGGGCCGGAGGAGAACGGGGACACATGGTGAGCTTTGCGTCCGCGTCAATTGTTTCGCGCGCCGCGGGGCTCGTATCCGTTGGTACGCACGAAAGAGCGAAACGGATGCATCCGGATGCAAAAAAACCAACGCGGTTCGTATTGATTATTTCTGTAATATCAATCGCGCCGCCCACCCGACCGGTCCCATGACTCCAACGCTCCCTCACGACCCGACCCCTGACACCCTCGTGCAATTGCTTGATCGCGTTGCGACCGAAGATGCTGCCGCGTTGCGCGCGCTCTATGACCTGACTTCATCGAAACTGTTTGGCCTTGCACTTCGTATATTGGTGAAGCGCGAATGGGCCGAAGAGGTTTTACAGGACGCGTTCGTCAATATCTGGCGATACGCGGGCGACTACAAAGCCGGCCTCTCCGCGCCGATGACCTGGATGGCGGCGATTGTCCGCAACCGGGCGCTCGATTATTTGCGGCGGCAAAAGGCCAACGGGGCAAGCGCCGAAACAGAATGGAGCGACGCGTTGGACGACACCTTGCCGACAAACGAGGCAGATCCCTCCGAGCAAATGCTGATGAGTCAGGAAGCACGGCAGCTCGCCATCTGCATGGAACGGCTCGAAGCCAATCAGCGACAGGCCGTCGCGCTGGCCTACCTGCGTGACCAGAGCCACAGCGAAGTGGCCGATGTCCTGAAAGTACCGCTTGGCACAGTGAAGTCGTGGATTCGGCGCGGCCTCGAAAAACTTAAAACGTGCCTGGGAGGTCTGTGATGGATCTGCATCGATACGCAGGCCTGGTAGACCAACTTGCTGCCGAGTACACGCTCGGCGTGCTGCGCGGGGCATCGCGCAGACGGTTTGAAACCATTTCGCAGCACGATCCGGCGATTCGCCTGGCCGTGGAAACCTGGCGTTCGCGATTGGCGGCAATGACCGAGCTCGGCGCCGCCGTCGCGCCGCCGCCGGAGATCTGGCCGGCTATCGAGCGGCGCTTGAACCTGGCGAACGCCCGCCGCGATGCGGCCGCGGCCCGGCCGGTTCCGTCCACTGCGCCGGTTAATCGGCCGAAGCCGGGCTGGTTCGGGAATCTGTCCTTCTGGCGTGGCTGGTCGATCGCCGCTACGGCCATCGCGGCTATTGCGCTGGTTGTTTCCATTCGCGAACTGTCGACGGTCGCGCCCGTGCCAGCCCCCGTGCCCGCGCCCCAAGTCGCGCAGGAACCTCGGATTGGTTATGTCGCTACGCTTGCCGATGATAAATCGAACGCGAGGATGCTCGTGACCTGGGACGACCGGACTTCCGAAGTCACCGTCCGGCGTTTGAGCGGCTCGTCAGATCCCTCCGATAAATCCATGCAGCTCTGGGGCCTGCCCAAGGAAGGGCATCCGGTCTCGCTCGGCGTTCTGCCAGTTGGGGGAACCGCGCGGTTCAAAGCGGCTTCTGTGAATGCGTACCCGATGTTGGCGGTTTCGGTGGAGCCTGTCGGCGGATCGCCGAATCCGAATGGGCCGACCGGTCCGGTCGTCTATACGGGTAAGGTGATTCCAGCAGCGTGACGGTTGTCGTTTGGTCAAGGGGCGTCGCGAGGCGCTCCTTTTTTGTGCCTGGCATGCACGCGCTGAACGGGCCGCCGCCCTCCGTTCGATGGTTGCTCGTTCTCAATGCCTGTAAAATCGCCAGTTCCGCGGGTTTCTATCCGGATTGCGCTACGCCCGGCCGCCTGCCATCGACTTTCCGCCCTATTACGAACATCACTATGACGTCCCAACTGCACAAAAAAGGCGAAGCCTGGTCGGCTCGCTTCAACGAACCAATGTCCGATCTGGTCAAGCGCTACACGTCATCGGTGTTCTTCGACAAACGCCTCGCGCTTGTCGATATCGAAGGATCGCTGGCACATGCCGCCATGCTGGCCGCGCAAAAGATCATCGCCGATGCGGATTTCCAGTCCATCCAGCAAGGCATGACACAGATCCGCGGTGAGATCGAACGCGGTGAATTCGAGTGGAAACTCGATCTGGAAGACGTGCACCTGAATATTGAAGCGCGGCTGACGGCGCTTATCGGCGATGCCGGCAAACGCCTGCACACCGGCCGCTCGCGCAATGACCAGGTCGCGACCGACATCCGCCTGTGGCTGCGTGGCGAGATCGACCGGATTGGCGAATTGCTGGTCGAGCTGCGCCGTGCCCTGATTGATATCGCCGAGCAAAACGCCGAAACGATCATGCCCGGCTTCACGCATCTGCAAGTCGCGCAACCGGTGACGTTCGGCCATCACCTGCTTGCTTACGTCGAAATGTTCAGCCGCGACAGCGAGCGTTTGCTCGATTGCCGCAAGCGCGTGAACCGCCTTCCGCTTGGCGCTGCCGCGCTCGCTGGAACGAGTTATCCGATCGATCGTCACGCTGTTGCCAAGACGCTCGGCTTCGACGGTATCTGCGCGAACTCGCTCGACGCCGTGTCGGATCGCGACTTCGCCATCGAATTCACCGCGGCCGCCGCGCTGATCATGACGCACGTGTCGCGTTTCTCCGAAGAACTCGTGCTGTGGATGAGCCCACGGGTAGGTTTCATCGATCTGGCCGACCGTTTCTGCACCGGCTCGTCGATCATGCCGCAGAAGAAGAATCCCGACGTGCCCGAACTGGCGCGTGGCAAGACGGGGCGCGTGAATGGGCATCTGATTGCGTTGCTGACGCTGATGAAGGGCCAGCCGCTCGCGTACAACAAGGACAATCAGGAAGACAAGGAACCGCTGTTCGATACCGTCGATACCGTCTCCGATACCCTGCGCATCTTCGCCGAAATGGCAGCAGGCATCACGGTCAAGCCGGATGCGATGCGCGCAGCCGCGTTGCAGGGTTTCTCGACGGCGACCGATCTCGCGGACTATCTGGTGAAACGCGGCCTGCCGTTCCGCGATGCGCACGAAGCGGTGGCGCTGGCCGTGCGGATCTGCGTGGACCGCGGCTGCGATCTGGCCGATCTGACGCTTGATGAAATGCGCGCGGAATTGCCGGACGTGGCGCGTTTGATCGGTGAGGATGTGTTCGAATATCTGACGCTGGAAGGCTCGGTTGCGAGCCGGAATCACGCGGGTGGAACCGCGCCGGAGCAGGTTCGGGCGGCGGCGAAGGCGGCTCGGGCTGCGTTGGCGTAAATCAGACGCTCCGGCGTTCCGGTGAATATCGTAGCTGATCCGGCTACGATCGTAGCCAATCATGCTACGCGCTTCTCGATGATGTCCAGAAGTGGCTGACTGTTAATCGGCCGGAATCCGCTTAGCCAGTGAATTGAGTGGGCAGGCTGACAACGTGACTGATCGACACACCCCGACAGTGAACGAAGCATTTCCCGGATAATTCCCTGTCCATCCTTGTTCCCGCGTCCATGATCATCCGTCCCAAACTCAACTGGTTCCGCATGCTGTTCGTCTGGCGGGGTTCCGTGCTGCCGCAGCTGCTGCCGCGCCTCGCATTGATTTTCGTGTTGTCAGTCGCGGCGATCGTGATGCACGACCACGTGCGCAATTACCCGGTCGGGCTCGGCACACCGCCGTTTGCGCTGGTTGGCATCGCGCTCGCAGTATTCCTCGGCTTTCGCAATAGCGCGAGTTATGAGCGCTGGTGGGAGGGCCGCAAGCTGTGGGGCTCGCTGCTGATTCACGGCCGCTCGATCGCGCGGCAGGCGCTGACATTGCCGCGCGGCGTAAAAACCGAAGAAACGCGCGAGTTCATCGCGGCAATCGGCGCGCTTGGCCACGCGCTGCGCCACGAAATGCGCCGCACCGATCCCCTCCCCGATCTCGCCACGCGCCTTCCGCCAGCGCTTTATCAACGCGTTGTTCAAGCGCAATACCGCTCGTCCCTGATCCTGCGATGGCTCGGCGAATGGGTGAGCGCGCGCGCTCGCGAAGGGGCGCTCGACGGCTATGGCGTGCTCGCGTTCGAGCAAAATCTGAACGAGCTGTCCGCGGTGATCGGCGGCTGCGAACGGCTGGCATCGACGCCTCTGCCGTTCTCGTATTCGGTGATGATCCACCGGACCGTGTATCTGTTCTGCGTGATGCTGCCGTTCGGGCTTGTCGATGGAGCGGGTTTGCTCACACCTTTGTTCGCGCTGCTGGTCGCGTACGCGTTCATGTCGCTGGAAGCGATCGCGGGACAGATCGAAGACCCGTTCGGACTGGAAGAAAACGACCTGGCGTTGACCGCACTTTGCAACTCGCTGGAAACCGCGCTCCACGATATGGCTGCTGACCCGGCGTTCACGCGACCACCCAAGGCATTGCCGGAACCGGGCGTGGCAGAACGCCTGTTTATTGTTACCTGAGCGCAAGAGCAAACCGAGCGCCACTGAATGACAAAGGCCCGCATTCGCGGGCCTTTGTCATTCCTGCGTTCTCAGGCCGTCACATCAGCGCTCGAGCGCCACGCAATCGACGAAATATTCGATACGCCCATTAATCATCTCGCCGACCAACCCGTGGATATCCGTATGGAAGCCCGGGAAGCGTTCGTTGAACTCCCGCGCAAAACGCAAATAATCAACGATTGTCTTGTTGAACCGCTCGCCCGGAATCAGCAACGGAATACCCGGCGGATACGGCGTCAACAGAATACTGGTCACACGCCCTTCGAGTTCATCAATAGGAACACGATCAATCTCCCTATGCACCAGCTTTGCATACGCTTCGGAAGGCTTCATGGCCGGTTCCATACTCGACAAATACATTTCGGTAGTCAGCCGAGCAATATTGTTGGCCCGATAAACGCTGTGAATCTGCGCGCAAAGATCCCTTAATCCCATGCGCTCATACGAAGGATGCTGAGCAATAAAGTCCGGCAATACGCGCCACAACGGCTGGTTGTTATCGTAGTCATCTTTAAACTGCTGCAACTCGGTGACCATCGAATTCCATCGGCCTTTGGTAATGCCGATTGTGAACATGATGAAGAACGAATACAGCCCGGTCTTCTCCACGATAATCCCGTGCTCCGCCAGATATTTCGTCACGATAGCGGCCGGAATTCCGGTCTCGCCGAACTCGCCGTCCACGTCGAGTCCCGGCGTGATGATGGTCGCCTTGATCGGATCGAGCATGTTGAAGCCTTCGGCAAGGGGCCCGAAACCATGCCAGCGATCGTTCGGTTTCAACACCCACTCCTCACGATCGCCAATTCCCTCTTCCGCCAGCGCTTCCGGTCCCCACACCTTGAAGAACCATTCGTCGGCGTATTCGTCGTCGACCTTGCGCATGGCTCGCCGGAAATCGAGCGCTTCCGCAATCGATTCCTCCACCAGCGCCGTGCCGCCGGGCGGCTCCATCATGGCCGCAGCGACGTCGCAGGACGCGATGATCGCGTATTGCGGGCTCGTCGACGTATGCATCAGATACGCCTCGTTGAAGCGATGCTTGTCGAACGTGCTGTTCTCGGAGTCCTGAACCACGATCTGCGACGCCTGCGAAATCCCCGCCAGCAGCTTGTGCGTGGAGTGCGTGGCGAACACCAGTGCGCCCGTACGCGGACGCCCCGCGCCAATGGCATGCATGTCCTGGTAAAACTCGTGGAACTCGGCGTGCGGCAACCAGGCTTCGTCGAAGTGAAGCGTGTCGAGCATGTCGCCAAGCAAGTCCTTGATCATCTCGACGTTGTAGACAATGCCGTCATACGTGCTTTGAGTGATTGTCAGAATACGCGGCTTCACGTTCGGATTTTTAGCCAGCGCCTCGCGCGCAAACGGATTTGCTTCAATCTTCTTGCGGATGTTTTCCGGCTTGAACTCGTCGCGCGGAATGGGTCCGATCAGGCCGAAATGATTGCGGGTAGGCGTCAGGAACACAGGAATGGACCCGGTCATCGTGATTGCGTGCAGGATCGACTTGTGGCAATTACGGTCGACCAGGACGATATCGCCGGGCGCAACGGTCGCATGCCAGACAATCTTGTTCGACGTCGACGTGCCGTTGGTCACAAAGAACAAATGGTCCGCGCTGAAAATGCGCGCCGCATTGCGCTCAGACGCCGCGATCGGCCCGGTGTGGTCGAGCAACTGGCCGAGTTCATCGACAGCATTGCAGACGTCCGCCCGCAACATGTTCTCGCCGAAGAACTGGTGGAACATCTGCCCGAGCGGGTTCTTCAGGAACGCAACGCCGCCCGAATGCCCCGGACAATGCCACGAGTACGAACCCTCTTCCGCGTACTGCACAAGTTCCTTGAAGAACGGCGGCGCCAGCGCGTCCAGGTAGACCTTCGCCTCGCGAATAATGTGGCGCGCGACGAACTCCGGCGTGTCCTCGAACATGTGGATGAAACCGTGCAGCTCGCGCAGGATGTCGTTGGGCAAGTGCCGCGACGTGCGCGTTTCGCCGTACAGGAAAATCGGGATATCGGCATTGCGTCGTCGCACGGCCTGCACGAACGCGCGCAACGCGACGATCGCAGAAGCCAGCTCGGGCGTATCACCTTCGGCCACCACGACGTTATCCACGTACGGCAGCAATTCGTCGTCATCGATCGACAAGATGAAACACGACGCGCGGCTCGATTGCTGCGCAAACGACGTCAGGTCGCCGTAACTCGTCAGCCCGAGCACCTCGACGCCTTCACCCTGGATCGCCTCGGCGAGCGCGCGGATGCCGGAACCCGAGATGTTCTCGGAGCGAAAATCTTCGTCGATGATGACGACGGGAAAACGGAACTTCATGCGGCGAATCTCCAAATGGAACGACCGCTGACCGAGTTGTGCATGCTCGAGTCCAGCGGTCTTTCAAAAAGCGTTGCAATGACGTTTCTAACGGTCAAGAAACGTCAGGTTTTCGGCAGTGTTACACCGATTTGCCCTTGATACTTGCCCCCGCGATCGGCGTATGAGGTCTCGCAGATTTCATCGCTTTCAAAGAAGAGAACCTGCGCCACGCCTTCGTTCGCGTAGATTTTGGCAGGCAAAGGCGTCGTATTCGAGAATTCGAGTGTCACAAATCCTTCCCATTCGGGCTCAAACGGCGTCACGTTCACGATAATCCCGCAGCGGGCGTACGTGGATTTGCCGAGACAAACCGTCAGGCACGAGCGCGGAATCCGGAAATATTCGACCGTGCGGGCAAGCGCGAAGGAGTTCGGCGGGATGATGCAGACATCGCCCTTGAAGTCGACGAACGATTTCTCGTCGAAATTCTTTGGGTCGACAATCGTTGAATTGATGTTCGTGAAGATCTTGAATTCGTCTGCCACACGAATGTCATAACCGTAGCTGGACGTGCCATAGCTCACGATCTTGCGGCCGTCTTCGGACACCCGCACCTGATCGCGCACGAACGGCTCGATCATGTTGTGCTCTTCGGCCATGCGCCGGATCCACTTGTCGGACTTGATGCTCATAGGGAACGCTACCCAACGAAAGAGGCGGCTTGGAAGGCGGCCGCCGGGCTTGAAACAGGGCGTGGCCGGAGACTCGGATGAATGCGGAAGCACGCCGAAGCCAGCCAGACCAGACGAGAAGCGCGTATTTTACTTGATGCGCCGGCCGCGCGACGCTGCTATGCCATCCGGCCGGGTCGCGCCCCTCAACAGCCTGATTTCATTGAAAGATCGTTGCCGGATTACTGCCTGACCACGCCGCACGCGAGAGCGGGACCGGCGCCGTGCGGCACGATGGCGTAGGTGTCGGCAGCGTCGCGATGAAGCACGATGGCGCGCGACAACACCGAGCGCACGCCGTCGAGCGACACGTCCGGCGCGACAATGAAACCCGTCGCCGTACCGTTCGCATCAGCGCGAATGCTGGCGAGGTCGCCTTCGACCTTGGAGCCGGAGTCGTTGCGCTCGGACGCGGGCGCAAATACGGGGCCGCCATCGGACGAGATCGGGATGATGCAGTCGCCGCGTTCATGAATCTGCAGCGCGTGCTCGCTATTGGGCGGCATTCCCGACAGGTTGTAAGAGACCTGGACGCCATCTGCACGTTCGATGAACGTGACCGTGCCGGTCGCCGTATTGCCGCCGGTAGGCTGCAACGTGGCGTCGGCACGTTTTTCGTGGTTCTGGAACAGGAGGCCGCAACCGCTGAGCAGCACGACACTCGCCAACACCGTGACAGTCGTGCTTGCAGCCGCGCTTACAGCCGTGCTCAAACTCAGTATCAGGCTCGGGACCGGGTGTCTCGCGGCAGGCAGTCTGCGCGACTCAGGCCCGTCGAATCTTTGTCTCATGCGATCCTCATGGCGACCCGCGACCACCCCGTGTGTTCACCTGGCCGCGCCAATCAAGGCGACATGATACCGCGACACGCGTCGCTAAAATCGCCTGCGCTCCACTGCTCTAAGTGTTTTGCACGACGATGCTCGGGAACATCGACGTCATGTCGCGCTGGCGCTCGGCAATCGAAATGGCCACCTTGCGCGCAATCGACCGGTAAGCGTCAGCAATCTTGCTGTCCGGTTCCGAGATAACCGTCGGCTGGCCCGCGTCGGTTTTCTGGCGGATCGCGATATCGAGCGGCAAATGGCCGAGCACCGGCACGCCGTATTCCTTCGACATCCGCTCGCCCCCGCCCGCCCCGAAAATATGTTCCTCGTGGCCGCAATTCGAGCAGATATGCGTGCTCATGTTTTCCACGATGCCCAGGATCGGGATGCCCACTTTCTCGAACATCTTCAGGCCCTTCTTGGCATCCAGCAACGCGATGTCCTGCGGCGTGGTGACGATCACCGCGCCCGTGACAGGCACTTTCTGCGAGAGCGTGAGCTGGATGTCGCCGGTGCCGGGCGGCATGTCGACGACCAGGTAATCGAGGTCCTTCCAGTTGGTCTGGCGCAGCAATTGTTCGAGCGCGGACGTGACCATCGGGCCACGCCATACCATGGGGTTATCCTGTTCGATCAGGAAACCGATCGAGTTGGCCTGGATGCCGTGGCCGATCATTGGGTTCATCGACGTATTGTCGGGCGATTCCGGCCGGCCGGTGATTCCAAGCATCATGGGCAGCGACGGGCCGTAGATATCAGCGTCCAGCATGCCGACCGACGCGCCTTCCGCGGCCAGCGCCAGCGCGAGGTTCACCGCGGTCGTGCTCTTGCCCACCCCGCCCTTGCCGGACGCGACCGCAATGATGTTCTTCACGTTCGGCAGCAGCTTCACGCCCCGCTGGACCGCGTGCGCGACCACTTGCGAGGCCACCGTCACCTGTACGCCGGCCACGCCCGGAACGCTGGCGACGGCATTCGCCACGAGCGCGCGGATGGTGTCGAACTGGCTTTTCGCCGGATAACCCAAGACGATGTTCACCGTGACGTTTGCCCCGTCCACGGCCACGCTGCGGATGCTTTTCGTGTCCGCGAAGGTGCGGCTGGTATTAGGATCGATCAAACCGCTGAGCGCGGTATCGATCTGGGCGCGATCAAGACTCATCGAAACTCCAGGGGAACGCTTTTTGCGCTAGCGGATCGAATGTTCCGCACGCAAAGTATGAAATTGAAAGGAATTGTTGCACCACATTGCGCCGCAGCACTGCACGATGCACTATCCGACGCTGCCATGATTCGGGGACGCATCGTTTAATCGCTTGAATCCTTGGCCGTATTGTAGTGGCAGCCGTAACGACGCGCCCGAAGACCCTACCGGGATCCTTTCGGGCTGTCAGTGCCGGCTTTGTCTGCTTTGTCTGATTGGTATCCTGGAGAATGAACAAATGAACTCGAAAATGATGACCCGCTTGACCGTAATCGCCGTTGCCGGCGCGCTTGTCGCCGGCTGCGCAACCCAGCAAGGCAATAACGCAGCCGTTGGCACGGGTATTGGTGCGGCGTCGGGCGCGGCGCTTGGCGCAATCTTCGGTGGCGGCAAGGGTGCGGCTATCGGCGCAGGCGTGGGCGCAGCGGCGGGCGGCATCACCGGCTACAACTGGCAAGCCATCAAGGGCAAGCTGAGCGGCGCAACGAAGGGCACGGGCACGCAGGTAACGGAACAGCCGGATGGATCGTTGAAGGTCAACATTCCGAACTCGATTTCGTTCGATACCAACAGCTACGCTATCAAGCCAGGTTTCGCGCCGGTGCTCGATCAGGTCACGCAAACGCTCACGCAACACCCTGAGTTGATTGCGCAAGTGGTTGGACATACGGACAGCACCGGCCAGCCGGCTTACAACCAGACGCTGTCGCAGAATCGTGCACAAAGCGTGGCTTCGTACCTGGCCAGCCACGGCGTGGCAGGTCAGCGCCTGTCGGCGCAGGGCATGGGCCAGACGCAACCTATTGCTGACAACAACACCGAAGCTGGCCGTGCGGAGAATCGTCGCGTGGAAATCTATCTGCGCGCCACCGCGCAGCCGGGTCAGGTTCAGTAAGACGGTTGCTTTACAAGGGGGATTGATACGGTTGCAGGGTCGGAGATTCAATTCGTTTCGCGGCGAAATCGGAAACTCGCAGAAAACCCGCCGCGGACACGAAAATATTTGAAACTTTGCCCTAGGAGTCCGTGTCTGTCTTAACGGTAGGTGGCTGGCTTTGCCGCCACGTGCCATTCTCCTCTTGTCGTTGTTGCTCCGGGGCCGTTAATCCGTTAATCGCCCCGGTTTTTTTTCGTCTAAATTTTGGGTGGGGCCGCCCCGGCCAGCCCCGGCCGTCGTTCCCACCGCTCCGTCCCCGCCCCTGCCCGACTGCGAACGGCAGACTCCTGGCTGTTAGAATCGTGATTCGCTTTTTCACGCATTCACTGAATTCTTCAACCGCAGGCCCGCGCCTTATGTCAGCACCCACGTCAGCACCCACCTCGTCTACATCCGCTTCCGCAGCGGCGTCAGCCACCCGTGGCCATCGCCGGATTCTCGTCACGTCCGCGCTGCCGTACGCGAACGGTCAGATTCATATCGGCCATATGGTCGAATACATCCAGACCGATATCTGGGTGCGCTCGCTGCGAATGCACGGTCATGAGGTCTACTACGTTGGCGCCGACGATACCCACGGCACCCCCATCATGCTGCGCGCCGAGCAGGAAGGCATCACGCCGAAGCAATTGATCGAGCGCGTGGGGAAAGAGCACAAACGCGATTTCAACAGTTTCGGCATCTCATTCGACAACTACTACTCCACCGACGCCGAAGAAAACCGCGTGCTGTGCGAATCCATCTACGGCTCGCTGAAGGCGGCCGGGCTGATTGAAGCGCGCGATATTGAACAAGCCTACGATCCGGTCAAGGAAATGTTCCTGCCCGACCGCTTCATCAAGGGCGAGTGCCCGAAGTGCGGCGCGAAGGACCAGTACGGCGATAACTGCGAAGTCTGCGGGTCCACGTACCAGCCGCTTGATCTCATCAACCCGTATTCAGTGGTGTCGGGCGCGACGCCGGTGCGCAAGACCTCGACGCACTATTTCTTCCGCCTCTCCGACCCGCGTTGCGAAGATTTCCTGCGCGGCTGGGTCAGCGGACTCGCCCAGCCCGAAGCCACGAACAAGATGCGCGAATGGCTCGGCGACAAGGGCGACGCCAAACTCGCCGACTGGGATATTTCGCGCGACTCGCCGTATTTCGGCTTCGAAATTCCGGGTGCGCCAGGCAAGTATTTCTACGTGTGGGTGGACGCGCCCGTGGGTTATTACGCCAGCTTCAAGAATCTGGCGGATGCGCGCGGCCTCGATTTCGAGGAATGGATCCGGCCGGGATCGAAGACGGAGCAGTATCACTTCATCGGCAAGGACATCCTGTACTTCCACACGCTGTTCTGGCCCGCGATGCTGGAATTTTCCGGCCATCGGACGCCGACGAATGTATTCGCGCACGGCTTTCTCACTGTCGACGGCACGAAGATGTCCAAGTCGCGCGGCACATTCATCACGGCGAAAAGCGTGATCGATACGGGCATCAACCCCGAGTGGCTGCGCTACTACTTCGCCGCGAAGCTGAACCACACGATGGAAGACATCGACCTGAATCTTGGCGACTTTCAGGCGCGTGTGAACAGCGATCTGGTCGGCAAGTACGTGAATATCGCGAGCCGGGCGGCAGGGTTCCTGATCAAGCGTTTCGAAGGCCGCGTGCTGGACAGCGCAATGGATCATCCGCTGCTGCTGCAATTGCGCACCGCCGTGCCGCAGATCGCGGCGCTCTATGAGGCGCGTGAGTACGGGCGGGCGTTGCGCACGACCATGGATCTCGCCGATGCCGTCAACGCGTTTGTCGATACGGCGAAGCCCTGGGATCAGGCCAAGGACGAAGCCAACGCCGCCGCGCTGCACGAAACGTGCAGCGTGAGCCTGGAAGCATTCCGCTTGCTGTCGCTGGCGTTGAAGCCGGTGTTGCCGGTAGTGGCGGAATCGGTGGAAGGATTCCTGGGCATCGCGCCGCTGGTCTGGGCAGATGTCTTGGCGCCGCTCAGTTCCTCGCAGCCGATCAACGCGTACAAGCACTTGATGACGCGCGTCGATCCGAAGCAGATTGAAGGGCTGATCGCGGCGAACCGGGAATCGGTCGCGCCGGGGCAAGCGGTTGCCGCCGCGCCTGCTTCTACATCTTCACCGAAGAAGGCAGCGAAAGTGAAAGAGCCGGAAGCGGAAGGCGTGATTTCCATCGACGACTTCGCCAAGGTCGATCTGCGAATCGCGAAGATCGTGAATTGCACGGCGGTCGAAGGCTCGGACAAGCTGCTGCAACTGACGCTGGATATTGGCGAGGAAAAAACCCGCAACGTGTTCTCCGGTATCAAGTCGGCGTATCAGCCACAAGACCTGATCGGGAAGTTCACGGTGATGGTCGCAAACCTCGCCCCGCGCAAGATGAAATTCGGGCTGTCGGAAGGCATGGTGCTGGCCGCTTCCGCCGACGACGAGAAAGCCGAACCGGGTTTGTACATTCTTGAACCGCACAGCGGCGCGAAGCCGGGCATGCGCGTGAAGTAAAGCGTGAACTGAAAGTACCGGGCGCAACAAGACGCAAGCCCAAACAAAGGCCGTATTCAACCGATGCAACTCACGTTGAATACGGCCTTTTAACGTTCATGCGCTCCGCATCCTACTTCGAGTCGCCCGGCCCGTTCCTTCGCGACCACGAATCGAATCGCCGTGTATAAAGCAGATCCATGCCCTGGAACGTGCCGCCGTACGCCGATATCGACCAGAACCGCGACAGGCTCAGCGTCGCCTTGATTGCATTGCTCGCCGATTGCAGACCCTGCTCATAACCGAGCACGAGCCGTTCATTGATCGCCTTCGACAACATCACGACTTGCGGATCGGTGAGCCCCACCTCACTCGTCCCGATAGAAAACTCATCCAGCCCGAACGTCTGCGCAATCCGCTTGCCCTGCGAACTTCCGAGCAACGCGAGCGCATTGGTCATCGCGCTCTGCTGGCCGACGTTGTTGCCTTGATCCGTGCCATGCCCGAACAGCAGCCACGACAACTTCTCGTTATCCGGCACGTTGGGCTCTGAAATCAGCTTGGCAACCGGCGACTGCACCGTGCCTGTCACCTGCACGCCGGCCTCGATCTCCTGATTGCGCCGCATCGCCAGAATATTGATGCCGGGATTCGTGACCGGTCCGTTGAATGTGAAAAAGCCGTTTTCGATTCCCAGCTTCCGCCCAAACGCCGTATAGGTGGAACCCGGCGTCACGCGCACGTTACCGACTGCCCGCAGCGGCATGTTCGGCGCACTCATTGCCGTGACGGTCCCGGCTAGCCCAAGGTCCGCGCCCGCTCCACGGAAGCGGAATTTCTGGCCGAGATTGATATCGATATTCGCGCGCGGCGCGAACGCGCCCACGGGCTTGTCTCCGGTTGCGACCACCTTCTGATCCTCGCCCTTTACCGTACCGTCGGGACGCACGATCACGACGTCGTCGCCGAGCGACGGCGCCGATTGCTCGGGCAGATCGAAGAGGGCGTGATCGATGGTGAACTTGCCGTCAATCGCCATGCCGCCCTGCAGACCCGCGTTCGCCACGGACGCGCTGCCAGACAACTGCAACTGCCGGTCAGGCGACGCAAACAGTTCCAGCTTGTCAGCAATGATGCTGGCCGTCAGGTCAGGCTGCTGCTGATCCAGCCGCACCTTGCCGGTCGCGCGCAACGTGCCGCTGGCGCCGTGAAACTCGACCTGTTGAAGATCGACAAGATTCTCCGATAAAGCAATCCGGATCACGCCGTCCTTCAACTGCACGCCCTGATCGATGACCGTGACTGACAACGCGTCACCGGTGAGCATGCCGGACAACGTCGGTTTCGCAACGATCCCCGCGATGGTCAGCTTGAGCCCAAGGCGCCCATCGAGCAGATAAGCCGGGCCGAACAGCCCGCCGGTCGTGCGCAGCGTGGGAACGTTCGCTTCAATCGCTCCGCTCAGCGGCGCTTCGTCGGCGACCGTGAGCACGCCGTCGCGCGCCACCAGGTTCGTGTGGACGTTGGCATCGATCACGCCGATCCGCGTGGCCTGCGCATGCACCGTCGCGTTAAGCCGATTGCCGCCGGTGAAGTCCGCGCGGGCGGTGATGTCCGTGATGCCGAGCGCCGCGACGCCGCGGGCTGCATCGATAGAGACATCGCCCGAACGCCGCTTCAGTTGCACGTAGCCCGTCGCGGTGGCGCCGAGCGCGAAATTCCAGTCGCCATCGAAAACCAGGTCGGTCCTGGAGGGCGGCGGTCCGCCCGCCAGTTCCTGACGGATTTCGAGCAGTCGCGCTACCGAGAGGTTCGTCAACTGGCCAGCCGAATTGATGCGCCCGCCATCGAGCGCGAACGATTTCAAGTCGAGCACCGCGCCTTCCGCCGATAAACGCGTCGCGCCCAGCGCTACATGATTCGGCGCGTAACTAACGGTGAGCGGCATGTCGAGATTAACGTTCGGCGTGCCCTTGTTCGACAAGCGCGTCACCGTACCGTCCCAATGGGCACCGTCACGCGCATCGGTCAGGCGGCCGTTTGCGGCCAGCGTCAGGTTGACCGCGTTGCCGCGCACCTTGCCGACAGCGGTCGCGTTGAGCGTATGGTTGGCGCGCGTGCCGTTGAGATCCGCGTCGAGACTCGCGAGATCGACGCCGTCCGTGCTGACATCGCGGGCCTGAAGGGAGAACACCAGCGCGCCGTTCGCGCCGTCGCGGGCTTCCGCCCGGCCTTGCGCATGGCCAACACGATTCGCACCGAACACCACGCTGTCGACCTGATAGTTAGCCGCCAGATTCGGATGCGCGAAAGAACCGGTGATATCGCCGTCGGCCTTCACGAGCCCTGCCAGTCCGAAGCCCAGGCGCTCGAGTTGCGGTGCATCGACACGAAAACGCAAGCGATCGCTCGGCGCGCCAAAACTGCCGTTGAGATCGACATTGTTGCCCGCAATCGATAGCGTCGCCGTGCTCGGCAGGATGCGCGTTCCCACAACCTGGATCGTGCCCGAGCCGGTGAGCGGCAGGTTGTCGTAGACGCTGTCGCCGAGCTTGAACTGGGCTTTGGTGGTGAGCGTGGGCGCGAGCATGCCCGCGGCCGACAGCGTGCCGTTCACGTGTGCTTCGATGGGCTTCGATTTCGCCACCGGCTTCGCTTTGGATCCCTTCGGTGGAGGCTTCGCGACGAGTTCGTCCGTCAGCAGCAGCGGATTGAAATCGATGAGCTTCGCCTTCAGGTCGTAGCTCGAATGAATGTCTTTCTGGAGCGCGCCGCTCAACTCTATACGGCCCTTTCCTACGCTCAGTTTCACGCCGTCAAACGCAGTTTGTTTCGCGTCCAGCGTGACCTTGCCTTGCGCGCGCAACGCCGCTTTCGGGTCGTTCAGATCCAGCGTGATGGTCTGCTTGTCGCCATCGAGATGAATGCCGACTGGACCGGCAAACTGCGTCGGACGGATGGTCGGTTCGATCGCGTTCAGGTCAAGTTTCGCGACCTTCAGGTCGAACTGGCCTGTCCCGCCCTTAAGCGTTCCGCCGCCGGTGACGGTGGCGTCCTTCAACAGCCGTACGTTCAGGTCGGAAATAGTTTGCGCCGATGCATCGAGCCTCACGTTCGCGTGGGCATCGATCAAGGGCAGCAGTCGCTTATCGATTGAACCGGGCTTCGCGTTCACGATCGATATAGGCCCGGTCACCACCAGCGCGTTTGGTGTAGCCGGATCGGGCGTAAGTTCCGCTCGCACCGCGAGATCCGCGAACGGCGCGCTCGGGCTGAACGCCTGCGGATTGACGTGATCGATCGTCACGAGCGCGCGCTTGAGCGGCACGTCGCCGAACGGCGCCGCCTCAACGCGCGCCTGCCCCTTGAGCTTCAAACCGCTGGCGTTGATATCGGCGGCGAGATTTTCCAGCGAACCCGTCAAGTGCGCGGCCACCTGCACGGCCTCGCCGCTGACCTCGCCCGAATAACCGGCATCGCCAGTCAGCGGAAATGGGCGCGCGCCGCCGTCGAGTTTCAATGCGGCCGTGATGGCGCCGAACGGCGTATCGAGATGTTGGATACGCGCCTCGTGATGGCGGCCATCGCTATGTCCGTCGAGTGCGAGCCGCGAGAATTCGGTGGTCGTCGCGCCTTCGTGGAGGCGCAGCTTGTCGAGCGTGACATCGCTGATGGCAAGCTGGATTGGCAAGCGTAAATCCGTGGGCAACTCGGTCTTGCTGGTGTCTTTCGGCGAGGGTGCAATGCGTGCATCGACCGTACCGACATGCAAATAACCGATGGTGAAACGCAACGGCGCGCGCGTCAGTTCCCATTTGCCGGACACGTTGTCTACGGCAATATCCGTTCCGTTGCCGTCCAGACTCTTCCAGTGCACATTGCGCAAGCGCAGGCCCGTTGCTATTGCGCCGCCGTCGAGTGTGCCGCTCAAGCGGCCGTTAAGCAGCGACGTCGCCGCCTGCCACACGTAGCGCGTGCCGCGCTCGCTGTTCACCGCATACAGGATCATCGCGACACCGAGCGCGAAGCACAGCACAAGCACCAGCACGATACCGCCCAGCCATTTGGCCAGGCGCCGCCAGCCGCCGCGCCGCGGCTTCCGAGCAGGCGTTCCGTTTCCAGATGTGCCGTTCCCCCGGTCCTCGGAAGGGTCCGGCTGGCCTGCGGGAGATTGGCCGTTCTGGTCGCTCATGCTTGAAGGAACAATCGAAATAATCCAGGCAAATTCATCAAAAGGCGATTCCGAGCGTCAGGTACGGACGAATGTCCCGGTTCTTGAAGCCATAGGCAATATCCACGTTTACCGGCCCGACCGGACTGCGCCAGCGCACGCCAACGCCCGTGCCCGGCTCGAACACGCGCTCTTTCCAGGTATCGGTGGCGGTGCCTATGTCGAAGAACACCGCGCCGCCCCAATCGTGTGAAAACCAGTGCTGGTACTCCGAACTGCCGGTCATCAGGTACTTGGTCGGCAAGACGGAGCCATCGACGTCATTACCAATGCTCTGATACCCGTAACCGCGCACCGAATTCGCGCCGCCGGCCCGGAACAGCAGCGACGCGGGAACGCCGTTCGAGCTGCCCGCCGTGAATACCCCCCCGAACTCCGCGCGGAACACGAACAGGTCGCGCTTGCCGAGCGGCAGGTATTGCAGCAGGTTCGTATAAACGCGGCCAAAGGTTTGATCGGTGAGGATGCCCTTCACCGCGACGTCCGCTTCCGCCCGGATCAGGTTGCCCGAGCGCGGAAACAGCGGATCGTCCACATTACGGCGCACCCATTGCCACGATGGCACGAGCGCACGGCTGGAGGTCGGAGGCCCGAGATTCTGCGTCAGCCGGTCGGCATACAACAGCAGAGCAAACGTGGTGTCGATGTTCTGCAGCGAGCGCGTGCGCTGTACGCCCACGCGCGCGCTGTAGATGCGCGTGTCGGATACGTTCGTGTTCGTGTACGAAGCCAGCACGCTGTTCACCCACGTGCGGCCGTCCGGCGGCATCGCGAGCTGCACCTGGCCGTATTGCTGGGTCTGGTCCAGGCGACCGGAGACGGTAAACGGATAAGCCTTGCCGAAGGTATCGAGGTAACTGTAAGCGCCCTGGATGTGCGGACCGGTATCTGTCGCGTAACCCACGCCGTAACGCACGCTGTTGTACGGATACTCGCTGACCTTCAGGTGCATCGGTGTTTCATTCGGCTTGTTGACGTCGTTGTCCGCGTCGATAGCCACCGACGCGTAGTACGGCGTGTTCTGCAATTGCCGCTGCAGCTCGTTCACGCGCGCGACGTCGTAGGTGTCGCCGGGATTGATCCGGTTCACGTTGTGAATGATCTTTTCCGGGTAACGCCGGACGCCGCTGACGTCGAGTTGGCCGAAGGTGAAGGTCGGGCCGCTATCGAATGTCACCGACAAATCCGCTATGTGCGTGCGCGGATTCACGCGTGCCTTGGATTGAGAGATTTTCGCGCCGAGATACCGGCGAGCCTGCAAGGCTTTGAGCGCGGCATTCTTCGCGTCATCCCACGCGCCTTGCGAGAACGGATCGCCTTCCTTGACTGAAAACGCGAGACGCGCAGTGTTTTGCTGCGCCGGGTCTTCGGTCGTGATTGCACCCTTGAACGTCAGCGAGACGGAAGCGACCTTGGTCTGCGGACCCGGATCGACGCTGATAGTGACGGATTTTTTATCCCCGTCATGTTTCACGTCAGTTCGCACGACCGGCGTGAAATAGCCGTCGGTCGCAACCAGATCGCGGACCTCCTGCGGCGTGGCCGTGACCAGGAAATCGAATTGTTCGTCGCTGATGTCGTCACGCTTCTTGAAACGCGACAAATCGAGATGGTCTTTCAGCAGCGACCGGACGCTGCGCGGCGCGTCGATATCGACGTCGTATTTCGCGTGGGCCGGTTGAGCCACGGCAAACAACGCCAGCGCGTGGAGCGACCAGACGACACGGCGCACGGATGACCACCGCCACGCACGGGAAGGCGCCTTCGACGACGCGATGACCGGCGGCTTTTGCCGCCGGTCATCGGCTTGCCAGCGCTTGAAGCGCAGCGGATCAAACAGGCGCCCCGCCAAACGTGACCTCCGGGGTTGAATTAATGGGACTGCGTGGGTGACACGGGACAGCCGGCGTTCGGTGACGGCTCGATGCTGGCAACGTGTTGCACAAACGCCGAGCGCCAGTCCAGCAGGCGCTATTTCACCACACTGGCGCGGCCGGCTGTCCCAAAAGCCGACAGCTTGGCCGATCGGACAACATTCAACCCGATCGCCGCCCCGCTTAGCCCCTCCGCTTCTGCAAATGGCAGAGGTGCGCCTTGGACGGCTCCCTGCAGAGCTTGTTCCGTGCCTGCATCAATAATTGACATCGTTTTGCCATTGCATATCGTTGCCCGCACGGCCGCTCCGGTAGATCGAATGGCCGATGTCCCCGCTTATCCGCGACCTCCGGGAGGGCATGGGAGGTGCTTGGGACCTGCTTGATACGTGTTAACCGCTCCGCTGCCTGATGCTTGCGGTAAAATCGTGATGAATCACGGCGGCAACTCACGGCGGCTATTCGCCTGGAACCTCCGCCGCGCCCGTTTTCGAATCGCTCTGAGCCAACGGAAGTCGAATCATGTACCTGTCGGACATCACCCAGTTCATCAATCAGATGAAAGAGCAGAAGCCGTCGCTCGAAGCAGAGCAGCGCCAGGGCCGTGCGCTGCTGTGGGACAAGCAGCCTATCGACCTGGACGAGCGCTCGGAAATCAAGACATCGCGAGTCGAACAAACGCCCTACGTCTATTACCAGAACTTCTGAACGTGAGTGCCGCCCGCGAGGCGCCGCAAGCTCCGGAGCGTTCGGGACACCCCGGGCATTCGGGCAAGGATGATCGCGCAGCGGCGCTAGCCGCGCCAGCGACCGACTCCACGCCGAACACCATTGACGGCGTGGCGTTTGCTCATCTGTACGGCGAACCGCTCTGGAGGCTGCCGACCGACCTGTATATCCCGCCGGACGCGCTCGAGATTTTCCTCGAAGCGTTCGAAGGTCCGCTCGACTTGCTGCTGTACCTGATCCGCAAGCAGAATTTCAACGTCCTCGACATCCCGATGGCCGACGTGACACGCCAGTACCTGGGCTACGTCGACCAGATTCGCGAATCCAACCTGGAACTCGCGGCGGAATACCTGTTGATGGCAGCCATGCTGATCGAGATCAAGTCGCGCATGCTCCTGCCGGTGAAAAAGGCAGATACAGGTGAGGAAGCGGAAGATCCGCGCGCCGAACTCGTGCGTCGCTTGCTGGAATACGAGCAGATGAAGCTCGCGGCTCAGCGCCTGGACCACCTGCCGCAACTCGGCCGCGACTTCCTGCGGGCAGAGGTGTACGTCGAGCAGAGCTCCGCACAACGCTTCCCCGACGTCGATGCAAACGACCTGCGCGCCGCCTGGGCCGACGTCATCAAGCGCGCCCGGCTGGTCGAGCATCACAAGATCTCGCGCGAGGAATTGTCGGTGCGCGA
>DASYLW010000221.1:0-6627 GCA_036009385.1 Caballeronia sp. | reverse complement strand
TATGGGACGATGACCGGATCAGCCAGTACCATTTCTTATGGCTGCGCGACAATTGCCCGTGTTCGAAGTGCGTCCATCCGGGTACCCGCGAACAGATGTTCGAGGTGGTGGACGCACCGGACGACCTTGCCGCCGAGAGTGTTTCCCTGGATGCATCGGGCGCGCTAAGTGTGCGCTGGAGCGATGGCCATGGCAGCGTGTATGAAGCTGGCTGGTTGCGTTCTCACGCCTACGACTTTCTGTCGCGAAGCGAACGGGCAGACCGGCTACACAGCGCGAGTCCGTGGGAAAGCAACCTGCTTATCCCCACGTTCGATTACGCGTCAGTCATGTCATCAAACTCTGTCCTGCTCGAGTGGCTGCTTGCCGCGCGCGACCTCGGATTGACCATGCTCACCGGCATGCCCTCAACCGACGAAGCGTTGGAAAACGTGGCGAGACGCATATCGTTTATTCGCGAGAGCAATTTCGGCGTGACCTTCGAAGTCAGGACAAAAGCTGGAGCAGCCGATAGCAATGCCTACACGGCCCTGGAATTGCCTGCCCACACTGACCTGCCTACCCGGGAGCTCCAACCCGGCTTGCAGTTTCTCCACTGCCTGATCAACGACGCCACCGGCGGAGAAAGTACCTTCGTGGATGGATTCGCGATCGCAGCCACTTTGCGTGCGGAGTCACCCGAAGACTTTCGCCTGCTATGCGGGCATCCCGTTGAGTTCTGGAATAAAGCGCCGCAGAGCGACTACCGAAGCTATGCACCTATTATTGGCCTCGACCCGCGCGGCGAGGTGAGTGAAATCCGCTTGGCGAACTGGCTTCGCGCGCCCTTCAATTTGCCGGCCTCCGAAATGGGCGCGTTCTATCGTGCATACCGGCGCTTTTCCGCGCTGACCCGCGATGCGCGATTCATAGTAAGTCGCCGGTTGGAGGCGGGTCAGATGTGGTGCTTCGATAATCGCAGGACCATGCATGCGCGCAAGGCCTTCGATCAGGCGAGCGGGAAGCGGTTTTTGCGAGGGTGTTACATGGATCGCGATGAACTGCTTTCGCGCATTCTTGTATTGCAGCGTGGTGAACCGAGCCGCTCCATCCGAGCCGCCTTATAACTATTCACCTTGCTTAGGTGAGTTAACCGCCCAACGCCGCTGCATCGCTTCTACAAGATGCCGCCACAGGAATTCAGCAGCGGGAAAGAGGCGCCGACCGACGCGCCGTATTGCCTGGCTGCTGAATTCGCGCGCAATCGGATGCTCCAGTTCCAATGCGACCAGGCGCCCGGCATCAAGGTATTGCCGCGCCGCATCGGTCGGCATGAACGCCACGCCCGGTCCCGCCGCGGCAATGGCTTGCGCGGCCGAGAAAAGATCGCAGCGATACGACGGCGTCAAGTTCAGCCGCTCCGCTCGAATGATGGCATCGAGATACTGCTGGGCGCCAAAGCGCTCGGGCATGAAGATAAGCCGCTGATCGCAACTGTTCAAAGCGGATGCGCCGCCCGGAACGTGCGGGAACGTATGGCCGGGTCGCTACCGCCGCCCGCGCATAAGCCAAGATCGATGTCGTCGTTGCGAACCATCGCGATGATTTCGGACGCCGCGCCGCTACGCAACTCCACCACAATGTCAGGAGACTGCAAGCTGAAAACCCTCCAGCAAGGTGGCCAGCAGATTCTCGACGACCCCCTCGCCCACGCCAATGCCCAGCCGTCCGCGCCGCTCCAGCAGCACGACCCCGTGGTCGCGTTCGAGTTGCGCCACTTGCAGGCTGATCACGGAACCATTAATGCAAAACGCGTCGGCTGCGGCACGCACTCCGCCGTGCACGTCGATTTCATGCAAGTAACGCAGGCTCCGGGCGCTAAGCAAATTCTCGCGGGCAGGCGTAGTGTCTTTAGCGATATTGTTGTGTGTCGACATGCAGGTCAACATTATCGGTCAGCGAACATCATTGATTAGCGGATTTTGCAGCAGAATACTCCCCCACTGGATTTCTTACAGAGAGACACCCATGACCATGGAAAATACCAAGAACTTTTGCTCACTAGACGACACAGCAGATCTGCGCGATGAACTGAGCGATATCCGTCATCGCCTGCATCAGAATCCGGAGCTCGCATACAAGGAGTTTCAAACCTCCGACCTCGTGGCGCAAAGCCTGGAAAGCTGGGGTTACAAGGTGACGCGTGGCCTGGGTGGAACTGGCATGGTTGCATCGCTCACTGCGGGTTCAAGCACCCGCGCCGTGGCCGTACGCGCCGACATGGACGCGTTGCCGATTGCTGAAGAAACCGGTTTGCCGTACGCCAGCCTCAACGCGGGCCTGATGCACGCGTGCGGCCACGACGGCCACACCACCATGGTCATGGGCGCCGCACGCCACCTCGCTCGCACTCGCGCATTCAACGGCACGGTTCATCTCGTGTTCCAGCCCGCCGAAGAGATCGGCGCGGACAGCGGCGCCATGCGAATGATTGCCGACGGCTTGTTCGAGCGCTTCCCCTGCGAGGCAATCTTCGGTTTGCACAATCATCCCGGCTATCCAGCGGGCACGTTCATGTTCCGCAGCGGCCCTTTCATGGCGGCATCGGATACGGTCAACATCACCATTCACGGCCGGGGCGGCCACGCAGCGCGCCCGCATCTTGCCGTGGATCCGGTGGTCATCGGCGCGGGGCTGGTGATCGCGTTGCAGACCGTGGTCGCGCGCAGTATCGACCCGATGCAAACAGCCGTGGTCACGGTCGGCGCCTTCAACGCGGGTCATGTGGCCAACGTGATTCCTGAGTCGGCACGTTTGCAGCTCAGCGTTCGTTCGTTCGACCCCGCTGTGCGCAAGCTGCTCGAAGAACGTATCCGCGCGCTGACGCAAGCTCAGGCAAGCGCGTATGGCGCACGCGTGGAGATCGAGTACGTGCCGGGTTATCCGGTCGTGATCAACAGTCAGGCCGAGACGGGACTGGCGTTGCAAGTGGCGCGCGAACTGGTTGGCGACGATCGGGTCGTCGATAACTTCGGCCCTATCGCCGGCAGCGAAGATTTTGCTTATTACCTGCAGAAGAAGCCGGGATGTTTCCTGCGCCTGGGCAACGGTGAAGGCGCGCCAATGCTGCATAACGCGTCCTACGACTTCAACGACGACAACCTCACTGTCGGCGCGGCCTACTGGACTCGTCTGGTCGAGCGTTTCCTCGCGCAGTAGGCTTCGCGCGGGTCGGTAGCACTTCGTCGGCAATACAAAGCTTGCGCACTGCGCGATGTTTCGGCATCGCGCTTAAGCGGTGCGCCGGAACCCAGTGTTCACGGGACTTCCATGTCAGTCATTACAGCCCAGCCTGCTAAAGCGGTATCCCAAAGCAAGATCGTAATTGCCGCGATCATCGGCAACCTGCTCGAGTTTTACGATTTCACCGTCTATAGCTTTTTCGCGCTCACGATCGCGAAGCTTTTCTTCCCGGCACATGACCCCGTTGTCTCCACGTTGCTCGCGCTGTCCGCGTTCAACTGGGCCAACTCAGCGTAGGACTTCATGGCTTCGTCTGCATTCTCCGAGGGCAGCTTGTGCGCGCGATTGTCGAAGGCTTGATCGGTCTTGGCCGCGCTCGCTAACAAAGCCGAACGAGCGTTCGTCCGCTTTCCGATCTCCTCTTTTATCTCGCTAGCGAAATAAAACATTTCCAACTGAGCCGTGGTGCTTTATACCCCCGGCTTTGCAGCGAATGAAGTCGCAAGCTCCTTGTCAGCGACCTATAATCTTCGCAGGCGCTGATTCGCCGGAAGGTGAGTGGCGCTTCCCCGGCCCTTCTTTGTCACTTAACTCCATACTACGTAATTGAGGGATGACGCCATGACCCGCAAATACATCGACTGTCGCGAGTTTCCTAGCGAGATGAACTGCAGCATCGCGCTGTCTGCGGACTCCGATCAGGAACTCCTGGATGCCGCCGTCCAGCATGCCGTGTCAGTTCATAAACACACCGACTCTCCCGAACTGCGTGCCCAGTTGAGCGCGTTGTTCCACCAAGGCACTCCGCCGGTCGATTCACCGAGAGCCGCATGACTGGCTGCTGAACGATCGAAACATACCTCACCCAAGTGGCGTCGATCAAATAATAAGTATAACAAACTAAATTATACTAAACGCCGCTCATTGCAAACGGGACGCTTTTAAGGGAGCATGTCATGGCAGTCGATCAGTCGAAACTCGATGCATTCATGGGAGGGTTTGTCCACGATCTCGGCGCCGTGATGCACGCGGCCACTGTTGTCGTTGGCGATCAGCTCGGGCTTTATAAGGCACTGGCCGCCAAGCCGCTACGCGCGGAAGAACTCGCACAGGCGACCGAGACGGATGCACGTTATGTTCGCGAGTGGCTAAGTGCCCAGGCGGCAAGCGGCTACGTCACTTATGATCCTGCGTCGGAATGCTTCGGCCTTAGCGAAGAACAGTCCTTCGCGCTCGCCGAGGAAGGCAGCCCGGCGTTCATACCTGGCGCGTTCCAGATCGCCGTCGCGCAGTTCAAGATCATTCCGAAGATGGTGAAGTCGTTCAAGACCGGACTAGGTGTTGGATGGCATGAGCACGACGTGTCGCTCTTTCACGGCACCGAGCGTTTCTTCCGTCCGGGTTATGCAGCGTATCTCGTGAACGACTGGATTCCGTCGCTTGGCGGCGTCGAGGCGAAACTGAAAAGCGGCGCACGCGTGGCAGATATTGGCTGCGGTCATGGCGCTTCCACCATCATCATGGGGCAGGCTTATCCGCAATCCACGTTCGTGGGTTACGACTATCACGAAGGGTCTATCGAACATGCGAGAGAGTCGGCGGCAACGGCAGGCGTGAGTGACCGCGTGAGTTTCGAAGTCGCTTCGGCCAGTGACTACCCGGGACGCGACTATGACTTCGTCACCATGTTCGACTGCCTCCATGACATGGGCGACCCGCTCGGAGCGGCGCGTCACGTGCATGAAACCCTGTCTGAGGATGGCACGTGGATGATCGTCGAACCGTTTGCCAACGACACGCTTGAAGCAAACCTGAATCCCGTCGGGAGGATTTTTTACTCAGCATCTACGTTGATTTGTACGCCGGCTTCACGAGCGCAGGCGGGCGCCATGTGCCTGGGCGCGCAAGCCGGCGAGCGGCGGATTCACGACGTAGTCACGGAAGGAGGCTTCCAGCAGTTTCGCCGCGCGACGGCAACGCCGTTCAATCTTGTGTTTGAGGCACGGCGATAATACGAGGCAATATGCGCGGCGTTGCGTGACAGGAGCACGCAACGCCCTGCCTGCTACTTTTTCGCGGCAGCCGCCGTACTCTTGCGGGCCGCAGGTTTCTTAAGCGCCGTCTTGACGACAGGCTTCTTGCGTGCGCTCGATTCCGGCTTCTTGGCCATTCCCTCCCTGCTCCATTGCTCAAGCAAAATCTGCGTCTGCGTGCGCACCGTCGCCTTGAGCAAGTCACCCTTCGCGGTGTCTATGTCCTTCCATCCGAGCAAAGCAAGCGTCGTGCGTGGCGCGACATGGAACATCAGCAGTTGCCCATGCAGACTCAGCATCCGGATCAACGTAAGCTGATCGTCGGGTTTCGTGCCAGTGATGCGCGCAATCAACCTTGAGCCAACGTCGTTTAAGGGCTCCCGCACGCGCCGCATCATGATCTCTGATGCAATGCTCGGCTCATGGCCCGCCTGTTCACGCGTAAAGAAAAGCCGCTGGTTGGACGTATCGCACGCCTTCGCGAACATACGGTCCGCCATCGCTTCCTGAATACGAATGAAAGCATCGATCAGCACCGGAATATCGCCGTTCTTGCTCAACACATCGGCTGCGTAAGTCACCACGGGCTCAAGCGTGACCCAGGAAGAGTCAGCCAGATATTCCGCACACGCCCGGTACACCCCCTCTTTATTCTCGAAGTAATACTGCAGCGCAGGTGCATTGACGCCGGCGCGCGCGGCGATGTCACGCGTCGACGCGCCCTCGAAACCATGCTCTCCAAATGACTCAATAGCCGCTTCGATGATTCGCAGCCTTGTCTCGTCGCCTCGCACATATCCGCCGGCCGACGGACGGCGTAGCCGTTTTGTGTCGTTCATTCTTGCCTCTCCCGTCAACTAAACAAATATATCACTTGACACAATTTTACCAACTGGAATAATTGTTCCGATTGGAATAATTTGGATCGAAGATGTCGACAACCACCGGGGCGCCTCCGCATGAAGTACCGCAAGATTCCGCCGCTTCGCCCACGCGTCGATCGGGAAAACGCCTGCTCCTGATGGGGCTTGGAATTATTGCGCTTATCGTTGCGGGAATCTGGCTTACCCGCTGGTGGACAGTAGGCCGTTTTATTGAAAGCACTGACGACGCCTATTTGCAAGCCGACAGTGTCACGGTCGCGCCCAAGGTCAGCGGCTACGTGACCGATGTCTACGTGGGTGACAACGCTACAGTCAAGGCCGGCGACCCGCTGGTCCGGCTCGATACCCGCCAATACCAGGTCGCGCTCGATCAGGCACAGGCGACCATCGCTGCACGCGCCGCGGATATCCAGCGCGCGCAAGCTGACATCCTCCAGCAGCACGCCAACATTGAACAGGCCAAGGCGCAGCAGCAAGTCGCCCGCGTA
>DASYLW010000220.1:0-14118 GCA_036009385.1 Caballeronia sp. | reverse complement strand
GCCCGCAAATCGACACGTCGGGAAGACTTTTTTGTGCGCTCATCAGCGTTGGTGGCCAACGCGTATTGAACGCGCCGGTTCGCCTGTGGATTATCCCGCAACGACCCGGCCATTTCCTTGACAGCGCACAGCAGAAATCTTCTTTAAAACCTGTTTCCACGGTTTTTTTGCGCGTGCGCTCGACGCGCTTGAATCTGCACGCACTTGGGCAAACGCGCGGATACTCCGTCGCTTAATTACTCGATCCGCGCCCAGCCATTCACCTTCGACGACGCCAGCACCGCATCCACGATGCACGCCGAGCGCCAGCCGTCGTCGAATGTCGGCAAACCTTCGCGCGTTTCGCCGCGAATCACCGCGTAAGTGTCCGCCACGAACGCCTCGAAACATTGCGCATAACCCTGCGCGTGACCTGCCGGCAGCGTGGCCAGGCGGCGCTGTTCAGCGCTTCCTCGCGACGGATCACGCACCAGTAGCCGTGTGGAATCGCGTTCGCCGACCCACAGCCGCTCCGGATTCTCCTGATCGAATACAAGGCTCGCCTTCGCGCCGTCGATTTCGAACCACAGCCGGTTCTTGCGCCCCGCCGACACCTGGCTGACCGTGAGCGTCGTCAGCACGCCGGTCCTGGTCCGCAGCAATGCGCCGGCGATATCTTCCGTGCCCACCGTCCGGGTCGGAGCGCCCTTCGCTGCCGCAGTAAACGATTGCACCGAGCCAGCCGGCCGTTCAGCGACCGTTGTCTGCAAGCTCGCCACGACTGAATCGAAGCGCTCGCCGCTGATCCATTCCACCAGGTCGCACCAATGCGAGCCAATGTCGGCGAACGCTCGCGATGGTCCGCCCAATGCCGCATCCACGCGCCAGTTGGTATCGTCCACGCCCAGCAGCCAGTCCTGCAGATAACTGCCGTGGATCAGTTGCAGCGCTCCCACGCTGCCGTCCTGTACGAGCGCACGCGCTTCGCGGACCATCGGGTGATAGCGATAGACGAACGGTACCGTCGCGATACGACCGGACTTGCGCGCAGCGAGCGCCAGCGCTTCAGCGTCGCTCGCGCGGGTTGCCAGCGGCTTCTCGCAAACGACATGCTTGCCGGCGTCGAGCGCGGCCATCGCCTGCGAAAAATGGCTGGCGTTCGGTGTGCAAACGTGAACAACCGATACCGAAGGATCAGCAATCGCCTCTTCCGCCGACACATAAGCCCGTGCGATCCCCAATCGGGCGGCCGCCTGCTCAGCGCGGCTTTTACTCGATGACGCGATTCCGCGCACCGTTGCGCCGGCAAGCCGTATTGCTCGCGTGTGAACCTCGCCCATCATGCCCGCGCCGATGATCGCGACGCCCAATGTCTCCGCCATGCTGCGCTCCTTTCTCGTTTTCTCGAAACACGATACCTGTTGAGCGTGGCTTGAAGCAATCGGGGGATTCATGTCGTTATGGTTATGTCCCCGTTTTGCGCTCTTCCGCCCCTGTTTTGCTTGTGTACACTCATGTTCCGGTGAAATTCCGGGCGAGTTGCGGCGAGTTCCGACGCACAAACATTTTCGCCAGATTCACCCTAAAGTTTTTTCATCCGCTGCCGAAAGCCCGTCTATGGACCACGAAATCAATCAGCCAGCCGACTCAAACGATCCGACCTTCCAGAAAGCGCGGGCGTTGAGTCTGAGCGTCGGCGCAATCCGGAAGGCGCAGGGGAAAAAATGCCCCGGCGATTTCCCGGTTGGCACCCTTGAATGGCATACGGTGGTTGAGGAATTTGCGAATGACGTACTGAAGGCAATGCTTTCAGAACCGGATTTGCCGATCCTGGAATTCAAGCGCGACAACGCTCAAAAATAACGGCTGCGGGCGAAGCTTGGAATTCGTAAAACCGAGCCTGCGTTCCCACTTCGATCAAAAATGAAAAAAGGCGTCGCTGATTAAATCGCGACGCCTTTGTGCTTGAGTTTCTGCCCGATTCGGGCGAATCGTCAGCCGCCGAGTAAATCGATCACTTGCAGAATGTCCTTCCGCAATTGATCGACATCGACCGAGACATTCACTTGAGGAAACGCACCGCTTTCCTGCGTGTCCTCGATATCGCCAGCCGACCCGTTCGGGCGGCCATGTGAATCGAGACGATTGCGCGCGCCATTGATCGTAAAACCCTGCTCATAGAGCAATTCACGAATGCGGCGGATCAGCAGCACTTCGTGATGCTGATAATAGCGGCGATTACCCCGACGCTTGACAGGCCTCAGTTGCGTGAATTCCTGTTCCCAGTAGCGCAGCACGTGCGGTTTGACGCCGCACAGCTCGCTGACCTCACCGATAGTGAAGTAGCGCTTGGCTGGAATCGGAGGCAGGACGACTTTTTCCATCGTCAATCAACCAATGTGGTGAATGTCGCGAATGGGGCTAACGCCGCTAATAAGCGGTGGGGCAGCACATGGCAAATGCCCGTCACTTCAGCGGCCGAAACTGTTTTCAGCACCGGCTTCCACCAGCGCTTTCAACTTCTGGCTCGCATGAAACGTGACGACACGACGCGCCGCGATGGGAATAGCTTCCCCCGTTTTCGGATTACGTCCGGGACGCTGCGGTTTGTCGCGTAGCTGAAAGTTGCCGAAGCCGGATAGCTTGACACTGTCGCCACTTTCAAGCGCGTCGCGAATGACCTCGAAAAATGCTTCCACCATATCTTTGGCTTCACGCTTATTCAACCCGACATGGTCAAATAGCATTTCGGCCAATTCGGCTTTTGTCAGCGTAGGCGTTTCAGCCGTTGCCGCACCGTTCGAAGTGGGAACATCTCGGATCATGGCGCTGCGTTGCGCCGAAAGAAGGGCTTCGAAATCACTCGAGTTCATTTGGTTCATATCGAAAAAATGGCGTAACGATGAAGACGGAGGGGGCCAACTGCAGGCTATCCGCGCAATCGCGCGCCATGTACTCGAGCCAAGCGTTCCACCATTGTTTTGATGGCCGTTTCGACCGTTTCGTCCTGAAGCGTCCCGCCAGTATCTTGCAACGTTACACGGAAGGCAAGGCTTTTCTCATGCGCGTCCAACCCACCGGAAGTGCTTGATTTTGGACGAAATTCGTCGAATAAAGCAACCGTGGTGACATGCTTGCACGCAGGCTCGGAACGGGCACTTTCCAGCTCGTCGATGAGCGCCTGTACTTCCACTTTCTGGTCCACGACAATTGCAATATCGCGGCGAACCGGCGGAAATTTCGGCACCTCCGACGGTACCGGCAACGCGCGTTGCATCAGCGCTTCAGCTTCGATTTCAAACAAGACCGGCGCGTGCGGCAAGTCGTATTTCTGCATCCAGCGCGGGTGCAGGTCGCCGATCCAGCCCACTGCCCGGCCATCAATTTCGATCCGTGCGCTGCGTCCCGGATGGAGCGCCGGATGTTCCGCTTTCACAAAACGCGGCACGACTGGCGCGAACAGCGCTTCCACGTCGCCTTTCACATCGAAGAAATCGACGGTGCGCAAAGGTTTCGCACCCCATTGCTCTTCGAGCGCGGGGCCGTAAGCCAGGCCGCCAATCATTTTCGGCTGATCGAAACCTTCAACAGCCAGTTCGCCTGCTTTGATCGCCGGATCGTGCAGGAACACACGGCCCGCTTCGAACACGCGTATCCGGTCCGCTCGGCGGTTCAGGTTGTAGCGCAGCACGCTGATCAGACTGCCGAACAACGTGGTGCGCATGACCGAAAGGTGGCTGGCGATCGGATTCAGCAGTTTCACGGGATTCGTGTTGCCGGCGAAATCCGCTTCCCACTCGGCATCGACGAAACTGAAGTTCACCGTTTCCGCGTAATCCCGTGCGGCCACGGCGTGGCGCAACACGTGAACCGAACGCTTCGTTTCGTTGGTCGGACGCATTTCGCTGGTCGCGACCGGCGGACGCGCTGGAATCTTCTCGAAGCCGTAAATGCGCGCAACTTCTTCGATCAAATCTTCTTCGATCTCGATATCGAACCGATACGGCGGCGGCGTGACAGAAAATGTGTCGCCATCGTGCGTGAACGTCAGGCCAAGTCGCGTGAAAATCTGCGCGATTTCCCCAGCGCCAATGGTCACGCCAATGATCCGGTTCGCCCGCGATACACGCATGCTCACCAGCTCGCGTGCTGGCACGTTGAGCGTCTGATCGTCGACAGGACCAGCGTTACCGCCGCAAATATCGAGGATCAGTTTGGAAATGCGCTCAATATGCTCGACGGTCGTCGAAAAATCCACGCCGCGCTCGAAGCGATGCGCCGCGTCGGTGGAAAAGTTGTACCGGCGCGCGCGGCCACGAATACTGTCCGGCCACCAGAACGCGGCTTCCAGGTAAATGTTGGTCGTCTCGAGCGATACGGCGGTGCTGTCACCGCCCATGATCCCGGCGAGGCTTTCGACCTGATGGTCATCGGCGATCACGCCCACGGTTTCATCGAGTTCAACGGTATTGCCGTTCAGCAGCTTGAGCGTCTCACCCTTCTTTCCCCACCGCACCTCAATCCCGCCGTGGATCTTGTCGAGATCGAACACATGCGTCGGACGGCCAAGTTCGAGCATCACGTAGTTCGAGATGTCGACGAGCGCAGAGATGCTGCGCTGTCCCGAGCGTTCGAGCCGCTCGACCATCCAGTGCGGCGTTTTCGCGTGCGCGTTCACGCCGCGAATCACGCGGCCCGAAAAGCGTCCGCAAAGGTCCGGCGCCAACACTTTGACCGGCAGGATTTCGTTGATCGAGACGGCGACCGGCGGCATGTCGAGCGCATGCAACGGCGCGCCCGTGATCGCGGCAGTTTCTCGCGCCACACCGAATACCGACAAACAATCGGCCTTGTTCGGCGTGAGCTTGATCTCGAAAACGGTGTCGTCCAGGTTGAGCGTCTGGCGAATGTCCTGGCCAATCGGGGTATCGGCGGGCAGGATCAGCAAGCCGCTGTGATCTTCCGACAGCTTCAGTTCGCGCGCCGAGCACAACATGCCCTGGCTTTCCACGCCGCGCAGCTTGGACAGCTTGATCGCGAACGGCGCACCACCCGCTTCGGCCGGCGGCAGTTCGGCGCCGACCAGTGCGACCGGCACCTTGATTCCCGGCGACACGTTCGGCGCGCCGCACACAATGGTCAGCGTCTCACCGGTGCCGGCGTCGACCTGACACACGTTGAGCTTGTCAGCGTTCGGATGCTTCGCCACTTCAAGCACCTGCCCGACAACGATCTTCGTGGTCGGCGGCGCGACGGGCGCGAGCCCTTCCACTTCGAGACCCGCCATGGTCAGCGCGTGCGAGAGTTCATCGGTCGAGAGCTTGGGATCGACGAAAGTTCTAAGCCAGGATTCCGGGAATTGCATGTGTGTCTAGGTTCGAAATGAGGTTCGACATAAGTCGTGTCTGCGTCCGGACTTTTACGTTTCTACGTCCGGACAACGGCTCGCAGCAACTTGCACATTTGTTTAAGCAAATTGCTCGAGGAAACGCAGATCGTTTTCGAAGAAAAGGCGCAGGTCCTGCACGCCATAACGCAGCATGGTCAGGCGTTCGAGGCCGCTGCCGAATGCAAAACCGATATACCGTTCCGGGTCGAGTCCCATGTTGCGGATCACGTTCGGATGAACTTGTCCCGAACCCGAGATTTCGAGCCACTTACCGGCGTTCTTGCCATGCTCGAACATCATGTCGATTTCGGCGGACGGTTCGGTAAACGGGAAATAAGACGGCCGGAAGCGCACGAGAATATCGTCGCGCTCGAAGAATTTCTTCAGGAAGTCCGAGTACACGCCCTTCAGGTCGGCAAAGCTGATGTTCTCGTCGATCCACAAACCTTCGACCTGGTTGAACATCGGCGAATGCGTGGCGTCGCTATCCACCCGATACGTCCGGCCCGGCACGATCACCTTGATCGGCGGCTTGTTCATGCGCGCGTAGCGCACCTGCATTGGGCTGGTATGCGTGCGCAGCAGCAGTTGCCGGCCATCGGCATCTTTGCCATCGATATAAAACGTGTCCTGCATGGAGCGCGCCGGATGATTTTCCGGGCTGTTCAGTGCAGTGAAGTTGTACCAGTCCGTTTCGATTTCGGGGCCGTCGGCCACATCAAAACCAATCGTGCTGAAAATTTGTTCCACGCGTTCCCACGTGCGCATCACCGGATGCAGGCTGCCGGCGCCGAGACCGCGGCCAGGCAACGTGACATCGATCGATTCCGACGCAAGCCGCTGGTTCAGCAACACGTCCGCCAGCGCCTGACGGCGCGCGTTCAGCGCTGCTTCCACCTGCTGCTTGATCGCATTGATGCGTGCGCCCTCGGTCTTGCGGGCTTCCGGATCGAGTTTGCCCAAGCCTTTCAGCAGATCCGTGAGCACACCGGACTTACCAAGAAAGCGGGCCTTTTCGTTTTCGAGAGTAGCCGCATCGGCGGCGTTTTCGAAGGCATTTCGCGCGTCGGCGACAATCTGGTCCAGATCCATTGATCCCATCATTTCCGCGTCAAAGTTCTACTGATCGTTCCCGGGCCGATGTTTGTGCAAACGGTGAATTGTTGCGCTTCAGCCCAGCTTCACCGGCTTCACCAACAAAAACGGGGCTCGACAAGAGCCCCGTTTTCTGTCGTTGCGCCGTCCGGTTAGAAACAGCGCTACAACGAACCACGCAGTACCAATCCAGCTAACCAGCTCGATCAGGCTGCAACGGCGGCTTTTACCTGCTTGACGATCGCAGCAAAAGCAGCCTTGTCGAACACAGCCATGTCGGCCAGCACCTTGCGGTCGAGTTCGATCGAAGCCTTCTTCAGGCCGTTGATGAACACGCTGTACGTCATGTCGTGCTGACGCACCGCCGCGTTGATACGCGTGATCCACAAAGCACGGAACACACGCTTCTTGTTGCGGCGATCGCGATAGGCATATTGCCCGGCGCGCATGACCGCTTGCTTGGCGATGCGATAGACGTTATTGCGACGGCCGCGGTAACCCTTGGCCAGCTTGATAATCTTCTTGTGACGGGCCCGTGCGGTAACCCCACGTTTGACTCTAGGCATAATGCGCTCCTGTGAGTGTCAGTTAAGGGTTAAGCGAACGGCAACATTGCGCGAACGGAGTTCATATCAGATGCATGAACAGCCGTGGAACCGCGCAAATGGCGTTTGACCTTGGTGGTCTTCTTGGTAAGAATGTGACGCTTGAAGGCTTGACCACGCTTGATGGTACCGCCCGGACGCACCACGAAGCGCTTTGCAGCACTCTTCTTGGTCTTCATCTTCGGCATGAAACTACTCCAGTTTATTAGATGGATATGGGTGTGCGGTCGATCCATTCGATCCTGATCCGCCCTTCGAAACCCACATGCCACTTATGAGCGGCAAACTTTTGACAGTCACCGCTTTTTCATGAGCACCGCCATTATCCGGTGACGCCCTGAAACCTGCTCAAACGATGCCGCGCAGACCTAAGACTCAGACCTATAAGCACTTTCCCGGCCGCGCGATCCATCGATCAATTCTTCAGTTACTTCTTTTTCTTCGGGGCCATGACCATGATCATCTGGCGCCCTTCCATCTTCGGCATTTGCTCGACTTGACCGTGCTCTTCGAGATCGGTCTTCAACCGCTCGAGCACGCGCATGCCGATTTCCTGGTGAGCCATTTCCCGACCGCGAAAACGCAACGTGATCTTCGTCTTGTCGCCATCTTCGAGGAAGCGCGTGAGGTTGCGCAACTTCACGTTGTAGTCACCGTCGTCGGTGCCCGGCCGGAACTTGACTTCCTTGACCTGAACGATCTTCTGCTTGAGCTTGGCCTCGTGCTGCTTCTTCGCTTCCGAGTACTTGAACTTACCGTAATCCATCAATCGGCAAACAGGCGGAACGGCCTGCGGCGCGATTTCGACTAGATCCACGTCCTGCTGTTCCGACATGCGGAAAGCATCGGCCAGTTTCACGATTCCGAGTGGCTCGTTGTCCACTCCGACCAAGCGCACTTCCGGTGCAGTAATTTCCCCGTTGATGCGATGTGCAGACTTATCAGTAGCGATGTTACGTTTCCTCTAAAAATCTAAAAAAACTAGCCGCGCTGGGCTGGGCTTACTTGTACGCCTGCACGTCCTGCTGCAGACGCTCAAGGAATGCATCGACGGGCATCACGCCAGCATCGATACCGCCACGAGCACGCACGGCTACGGTTTGTGCCTCACGCTCCTTGTCCCCGACAACCAGCAAATACGGGAGCTTCTGCAGCGTGTGCTCTCGTATTTTATAGCTAATCTTCTCGTTGCGCAAATCGCTCTCTACTCTAAGCCCTTGTTTTTGCAACGATTGGGTCAGTTGCAGTGCGTATTCAGCCTGACTTTCAGCGATATTCAGGACCACAGCCTGCACCGGCGCGAGCCAGGAAGGCATTGCACCAGCGTGGTGCTCGATCAGAATGCCGAGGAAACGTTCCATGGATCCGACGATTGCACGGTGCAACATCACCGGCCGTTTGCGGCTGTTGTCTTCTGACACATACTCCGCGCCGAGGCGTTCCGGCAGGACCATGTCGAGCTGCAGCGTACCGCATTGCCACGACCGGCCGAGCGCATCCTTGATGTGGTACTCGACCTTCGGACCGTAGAACGCACCCTCGCCCGGCAGTTCTTCCCACGTGAGGCCGCACGCCGTCAGCGCCTCGCGCAGGCCCTGTTCCGAGCGATCCCACGTTTCGTCGGTACCGGCACGTGCGTCGGGACGCAGCGACAGTTTGATGTCGATGTGATCGAAGCCAAAATCCTTGTAGATGCTCATCGCGAGCGTATTGAACGCAATGGACTCTTCGATGAACTGATCTTCCGTGCAGAAAATGTGCGCGTCGTCCTGAACGAAACCGCGCACGCGCATCAGGCCATGCAAGGCGCCAGACGCTTCATTCCGATGGCACGAGCCAAATTCTGCATAACGCAGCGGCAGATCGCGATATGAACGCAAGCCATGATTGAACACCTGCACATGGCCAGGGCAGTTCATCGGCTTGATTGCGTAGTCGCGCTTCTCCGACTCCGTCGTGAACATGTTTTCACGATAGTTCTGCCAGTGACCCGACGCTTCCCACAGCGAGCGGTCCATGATCATCGGCGTCTTGATTTCGAGATAACCGACTTCACTCAGGCGGCGACGAATGTATTGCTCAACTTGTTGCCAGATCGCCCAGCCCTTCGGATGCCAGAACACCATGCCCGGCGCTTCTTCCTGCAGATGAAAGAGGTCAAGTTGCTTCGCGAGCTTGCGGTGATCGCGCTTCTCGGCTTCCTCGAGCATGTGCAGATACGCTTCCTGGTCTTCCTTCTTCGTCCAGGCCGTGCCGTAGATCCGCTGCAACTGTTCGTTTTTCGAATCACCACGCCAGTAGGCGCCCGCAACCTTCATCAGCTTGAAGACCTTCAGCTTGCCGGTGGACGGCACGTGCGGGCCGCGGCAAAGATCGGTGAAACTGCCGTGCGAGTAGAGCTTGATGTCGTCAGTAGACGGGATCGATTCGATGATCTCCGCCTTGTACTTTTCGCCGATGCTCTTGAAGTAGTCGATCGCTTCGCCGCGCGTCACCACCCGGCGCGACACAGGCTCGTCCTTCTTTGCGATTTCGGCCATGCGCTTTTCGATCTTCTCGAGATCTTCCGGCGTGAAGGGGCGGCTGTACGCGAAGTCGTAGTAGAAGCCGTTCTCGATCACCGGGCCGATAGTCACTTGCGCGTCGGGATACAGATCCTTGACCGCGTAAGCCAGCAAATGCGCCGTGGAGTGACGAATGATGTCGAGACCGTCAGCGTCTTTTTCCGTGACGATAGCGAGCGACGCGTCGTGATCGATCAGCGTGGAGGTATCGACGAGCTCGCCGTCGAGCTTGCCGCCCAGCGCAGCCTTCGCGAGTCCCGCGCCAATCGACGCAGCAACTTCCGCAACCGTCACAGGATGGTCGTACTGTCGAACTGATCCGTCGGGCAAACGTATCGAAACCATTTCGTTCTCCAAGACGCCGGTAGCCGACGCCCAAGTTCATTGAACAATGCCTTGCAAGCGCCAAGGCGAACGCGCGAAGGCAAAAAAAATGCGGCCCCACATTTCGAGGGGCCGCATTCACTTTTCCTACAACTGCAAAGGCGAAAGTGGTCCTCGACTAGCGTCGCTCCGAAGTTGTTTCGGTCAACGTTCGCGGTGCCATCTTGTTCATTTGCCTTTCGCGCCAGGACGCTTGCTGCAGTTTTGAAAATCCAGCGTGAACCGGATTTTCACTTTCGTTGGTAGGCTCGATTGGACTCGAACCAACGACCCCCACCATGTCAAGGTGGTGCTCTAACCAGCTGAGCTACGAGCCTGAAGAAGCGAAATTATATGGAGCGTTTTGAATCTTGGCAAGTGCTTTCCTGCGATGAGACTGCAGATATTCGTCGATACGTTTAAGAAGCATCTACAATGCGCTTCAAATTCAACGCGTTATCGACTCATTCAGCGTGCGCGCTGGCATGCATTTCTCGGGCGCGCCGCTTCAGGCCCGCCGCGACGCGCGCACCACGCCCTGTACTTCGCTCAGCAACGAGCACGCGCGCTGAATTTGCGCGGCGCTCGATACCTCCACCGTAAATTGCATGTATGCCACATTGCGTCGGCTCTGCGTCTTCACGCCGGTCACGTTCATCTTCTCGCGTGCAAAGACTTCCGAAATATCGCGCAGCAAGCCTTGCCGATCGTTCGATTCCACAGCGAGATCGACCGGATACACCGACGATCCGCGCCCGCTCATTACGTCGGCGGACCACGCTGTTTCAAGCACGCGCTCAGGCGAACGCTCTGCCATGCGCTGGAACGTCGCGCAGTCACTGCGATGGATCGACATGCCCTTGCCACGCGTGACGAAGCCCGCTATGCGGTCCGGCGGAGCCGGACGGCAACACCTGGCCAGTTGTGTCAGCAACGCGTCTACGCCGACAACCAGCACGCCGGTAGACGCACCTTGGGCCACGCTCTGCCCGCTGCTGCGCTTCTCGAATTGCGCCGGCGCTTCGGGCTCCGGTTCCGGCGGCGGCGTGTCGTGCAGCGCCTGCTCGATGTTGCGCAGGCTGAACTCTTCCTTGGCGACGACCGCGTACAGGTCTTCAGGCGTCTTGAAGCCGAGCTTCGATGCCAATTGGTCGAGGTTGACGGACGTCTTGCCCTCGCGCTGCAGCGTCTTTTCAACGAGCGCGCGCCCGTTCGCGATGTTTTCTTCGGAGTCGACCGCGTTGAACCATGCGCGCACCTTTTGCCGGGCGCGCGGGCTGTGCAAATAGCCGAGCAACGGATTCAACCAGTCGCGCGATGGGCCGCCCTCCTTTACCGCGACAATCTCGACCGTCTGGCCATTCTGCAGCGGCGTGTTGAGCGGCACCATGGCCCCGTCAACACGAGCGCCTCGGCAACGATGTCCAAGCTCGCTGTGCAAGTGATACGCGAAGTCGACGGCGGTCGAGCCCTGCGGCATGGCGATCACGCGTGCCTGCGGCGTGAGCACGTAGATGTGGTCGTCGTCGAGCGTGGCCTCGCGCAAATGTTGCCACGGCTGCGCGCCCGGTTGATCGCCCTCGGAAACGTCTTCTTTCCACGCCAATAGTTGTCGCAACCACGCGATCTTTTCGTCGTATTTGTCAGCGGCCGTGACTTGTCCGCCGTACGCGCGCGCACCGGCTTCCTTGTAACGCCAGTGGGCCGCTACGCCGTATTCGGCGAAGCCGTGCATTTCCTGCGTGCGGATCTGGACTTCAAATGCTCGCCCGTCATCGCCGACCACGACGGTATGCAGCGACCGGTACCCATTCGCTTTCGGCCGTGAAATGTAGTCGTCGAACTCTCGCGGCACCGGCTGCCACAAGTTATGGACAATACCGAGCACGGCGTAGCAATCCTTGATGTCGTCAACGATCACACGAAACGCGCGCACGTCATTCAGCTCGGAAAAATCCAGTTCCTTGCCGCGCATCTTTTTCCAGATGCTGTAGATGTGCTTCGGCCGCCCGCTCACTTCCGCCCGGATATTCGCGGTGGCCAGTTCCTTCTGCAAGCGTGCGATAGCGTCAGTCACATACGCTTCGCGCTCGACACGTTTCTCGTCAAGTAACTTGGCGATGCGCTTGTAGGTGGGCGGTTCCTCGAAGCGAAACGCGAGGTCCTCCAGTTCCCACTTCAATTGCCAGATGCCCAGCCGGTTCGCGAGCGGCGCGTAGATCTCGAGTGTTTCACGCGGTACGTCTGGCGAAGGCGCGAGCTTGTTCGCCGCGTAGTAGCGCAATGACTGCAGCCGCGATGCCAGCCGGATCAGCACCACGCGGATATCCTGCGCGAACGCGAGCAGCATCTTGCGCAGTGCTTCGACCTGGGCACGGCGCGCCGCTTGTGCTTCACGCCCCGTTTCCGGCAACGTTGCCTGCGTGGCCCGTGAACTGACCGAACCCAGCCGCCACAACTTGCGGACATCTGCGACGAGGCCTTGGACTTCCGCGCCGAACCGCTCGCTGATGACCACCTCCGGGTCGTCAATGTGCGGCGCAATGGCAAACAGCGCCGCCGCCACGATGGCTGCGGGATCGACGTTCAGCGTTTGCATGATCCGCGCCGTCCCGGCAGCGTGCTCGACCAGCAATTCCCCGCTGGTCAACCGCGCGTCTCTCGCGTGTTCGCGCACGAACGCAAGCGCGTCGTCGAAAGACGGCTCGGGGTTCAACGCAGAGGGAACGGCGGTATCAGGCATACGGATTAATCTGGTGCTCAAATGTTCCGGGCTTAGCTACGGACGGCAGCAACGACCACCACTTCCACGAGGCATGCCGGATTCGCCAGCTTGGCTTCCACGGTAGCGCGCGGCGGCGCATTGCCTTCCGGCACCCACATGTCCCACGCCGCGTTCATGGCGGCGAAATGGGCCAGGTCGGAGAGATAAATCTGCACCGACAAAAGCTGCGTCTTGTCGCTGCCGGCTTCTTCCAGCAAACGGTCGATATGGCCAAGCACTTCGCGCGTCTGGCCCGTGATGTCCTGGTCGGTGTCTTCGGCAATCTGGCCCGCGAGATAAATGGTGCCGTTGTGGATCGCGATTTCGGAAAGGCGCGCGCCAACATGGTGACGAATGACTGCCATGAGTGTTCCTGAAAGTGGATGGTCAAAAAATCCGGACGAAGCTCAATATTATGCCTTGGACGTTTCAGTATCGAGGAAGAACCGGTACGCGATCTCAATCTGATCCGGTGCCAGGAACGCCGGCGCGTGGCCCACGCCCGCGATCTCCTTGGCCGTCACCGCCTGCCCGCTCGCGACCATTTTTTCGACGGTCTCGCGCGACAGCAAGTCCGAATGTTCACCCCGAACAACCAGCACCGGATGCTGGATCGACGCCAGCGAACGCCACAGGATCGCCTCGCCGAGCGAGGCCGCGTTCGTGTCCGCCGTCGCAAATGGGACCGCGATCTTCGGGTCGTACCGATACCCCCATCGGCCTTCGCGTTCCTGCATCAGCGGCGAGTTGATCGCTCGCCATTCCTCAGCGGTAAGCGGGCCGAACGACGCAGCCAGCTGCGCCGCGTTGTCGATGCCTTCTTGCAGCGTGGCGAAGGTTTCGCCGCGGCCGAGATAAGTACCGATACGCTCGAGCGCCACAGGCTCAATATGCGGACCGACGTCATTGAGCAACATTTTCCGGATGGGTGAATTCGGCAATCCGGCGAGCCCGAGGCCGATTAGGCCGCCCATGGACGTTCCAAACCAATCCACCGTTTCAACATTCAGCCGCGCAACGAGCGCGACCATGTCACCAACGTACTGTGGCACCGCGTAATGCCTCGGATCAACCAGCCAGTCCGACAAACCCCTCCCGACCACGTCCGGACACACCACCCGATACTCGCTGGCGAACGCCTTCGCCACCTCGTCGAAATCCCGACCGGAGCGCGTCAGCCCATGCACGCAGAGGAGCACGCGTGGGTTCGCCGGATCTCCCCATTCGGTATAAGCCATGCGATGCAGGCCCGACGGGCTGATGCACTGCACGTGCCGTTGGCGTGGCGCGGGAACAAACGAAGGCGCGGCTTCGACGATAGACACGGACATAAGATTTTCCTCGATGCGATGGCGCTGC
>DASYLW010000219.1:0-9585 GCA_036009385.1 Caballeronia sp. | reverse complement strand
AGCGCTCAGGCAACTGCCTTTACTTCGCCGGCCAGCACTACACCTTACCGCTTATCAATCGCCTTCGCTTCGCGCGGCGTATCGCCGATAAACAATTGACGCGGGCGGCCAATTTTTTGCTCCGGATCAGCGATCATTTCGTTCCACTGTGCAATCCAGCCCACCGTCCGTGCCATCGCAAACACGCACGTAAACATGGCCGTCGGAATACCGAGCGCACGCTGAACAATACCCGAATAGAAATCAACATTCGGGTACAGCTTGCGCGACACAAAGTACTCGTCTTCCAGCGCGATCTTTTCCAGCGCCATCGCAAGCTTGAACAGCGGGTCATCATGCAGACCCAGTTCTTCCAGCACTTCGTGGCACGTTTCACGCATCAGCTTCGCGCGCGGATCGTAGTTCTTATAAACGCGATGCCCGAAGCCCATCAGCTTCACGCCCGAATTCTTGTCCTTCACCTGCTTGATGAACTCAGGAATGTTGTCGACAGAGCCGATCTCTTCCAGCATGTTCAGTGCGGCTTCATTCGCACCGCCATGCGCCGGGCCCCACAAACAAGCAATGCCTGCAGCAATACAAGCAAACGGATTCGCACCCGATGACCCAGCCAGACGCACCGTCGACGTCGAAGCATTCTGCTCGTGATCAGCATGCAGAATCAAAATACGATCCAGCGCACGCACGAGCACGTCGTTGACCTTGTACTCTTCGCACGGGTTCGAGAACATCATGTGCATGAAGTTCGCGCTGTACGACAGGTCATTCTTCGGATAAACGAACGGCTGGCCGATCGTGAACTTGTACGCCATCGCCACCAGGGTGGGCAGCTTCGCGATCATGCGAATGGCCGACACTTCACGATGACGCGGGTCGTTGATATTCAGCGAGTCATGATAGAACGCTGACAATGCACCGACGGCCGCCACGAGCACCGCCATCGGGTGGGCATCGCGACGGAAACCGCGATAGAAGAAATGCATCTGCTCGTGAACCATCGTGTGCTTCGTGACGGTTTCAACGAAGTCTTCCTTCTCCTTGACCGTCGGCAGATCGCCGTGGAGCAGCGCGTAGCAGGTCTCCATGAAGTCGGCCTTCACCGCGAGTTCCTCAATCGGATACCCGCGATACAGCAACTCACCCTTATCGCCGTCGATGTACGTAATTGCGGAATTGCACGCCGCCGTCGACATGAAGCCCGGATCGTAGGTGAACTTGCCGGTCTGGCCGTACAGCTTGCGGATGTCGATTACGTCCGGGCCCAGGGTGCCCTTGTAGATCGGCATTTCAACGCTCGGCGAGTTGTCGCTGAACGATAGCGTGGCTTTAACATCTGACGGGGTCATAGCACATCCTCAATCGAAGTATGGAAACAGGTTTTCGATAATTCGCACGACTCTTGCACACGCCGCGTGGGCTGGCTCAGTGAACTTAGTGAACTAAATCAGGCAGAGCGCAGCATCTCCAGCACGCGGGTCATATCCGGCGAGGCCAGTTCGCCATCCGGTTCCTTGCGTGCCAGCAGCAAGTCCATCAGGTCGTTGTCGCTCAGCTCCAGCAGTTGCGTCAGAACACCGACGTCCGCATCACTGAGGTCATGCTCATATCGGCTGAAAAAACGCTCGAAGATCAGATCGTTTTCCAGCAGACCGCGCCGAGCGCGCCAGCGAAGGCGCGCCCGGCGTAGAGGGTCGGACTGATGCCCGGAGTCATTCATGACACAAGTCCTTCTCAGACAGCGCGGCGCACCATCAATTCTTTAATCTTGCCAATTGCCTTCGTAGGATTCAGTCCCTTGGGACACACATCGACGCAATTCATGATGGTATGGCAACGGAACAGACGGTACGGATCTTCCAGGTTGTCGAGTCGTTCACCCGTCGCTTCGTCACGGCTGTCCGCAATGAATCGATAGGCTTGCAGCAAGCCCGCCGGACCCACGAACTTGTCCGGGTTCCACCAAAAGCTCGGGCAGGAAGTCGAGCAGCTTGCACACAGGATGCACTCGTACAGGCCGTCGAGCTCGTCGCGCTCTTCCGGCGTTTGCAAACGCTCTTTTTCCGGCGGCGGCGTGTCGTTGATCAGGTACGGCTTGATCGAGTGATACTGGTTGAAAAACTGCGTGAAATCGCAGATCAGGTCGCGCACAACAGGCAGGCCCGGCAGCGGACGCAACACGATCTTCTGCGGCAGGTCGTTCATGTTCTGCAAGCAGGCCAGACCGTTCTTGCCATTGATGTTCATGGCGTCCGAACCGCACACGCCTTCACGGCACGAACGGCGGAACGACAGCGTTTCGTCGACCGACTTCAGCTTGAGCAGCGCGTCCAGCAACATGCGCTCGTGCGAGTCGATCTCGATCTCGTACGTCTGCATGCGGGGCGCCGCGTCCTTGTCCGGATCGTAGCGGTAAATTTCAAAAGTACGCTTTGCCATTTCGATTTCCTTGCCTTAGAAGGTACGCGCTTTCGGCGGCACCGATTCAACCGTCAGCGGCGTCATGTGCACCGGCTTGTAATCGAGCTTGTCGCCTTCGCTGAACCACAGCGTGTGCTTCATCCAGTTGTCGTCGTCGCGAACTTCGAAGTCGCTGTGCGCGTGCGCGCCGCGGCTTTCCTTGCGCGCTTCGGCCGAGATCATGGTGGCACGCGCCACTTCGATCAGGTTCGCGAGTTCCAGTGCTTCGACCTTCGCCGTGTTGAACACCTTCGACTTGTCCTTCAGATGCACATGCTTCACGCGCTCGGACAATTCCTTGACCTTGTCCACGCCTTCCGACAGCAGCTTCGACGTGCGGAACACGCCGGCATGCGCCTGCATGGTCGCGCGGATGTCGTTGGCGATCGATTGCGTGTACTCGCCCGACGAGGAGTTCTCCAACACAGCGAGGCGTTCAAGCGCGGCGTCGGCAGCATCGGCCGGCAACGGCTTGTGTTCCTTCATTTCCAGCGCATGCTTGATGATGTGGTTGCCAGCCGCGCGGCCGAACACCACCAGGTCCAGCAGCGAGTTCGTACCCAGGCGGTTCGCGCCGTGCACCGACACGCACGAACATTCGCCGACCGCGTAGAAGCCGTTGACCGGCTCTTCGTAGCCGCCCTTCAGCGTGCCCACGACCTGACCGTGAATGTTCGTAGGAATGCCGCCCATCTGGTAGTGGATGGTCGGCACGACCGGAATCGGTTCCTTGATGCAGTCCACGTTCGCGAATTTCATCGCGATCTCGCGGATCGACGGCAGACGTTTCATGATGGTCTCGGCGCCGATATGCGACAGGTCCAGCAAGACGTGGTCCTTGTTCGGACCCACACCGCGGCCTTCCTTGATTTCCTGGTCCATCGAACGCGAAACGAAGTCGCGCGGCGCCAGATCTTTCAGCGTCGGCGCATAGCGTTCCATGAAACGTTCGCCGTCCGAATTGCGCAGGATGCCGCCTTCGCCGCGCACGCCTTCGGTAATCAACACGCCTGCACCTGCAACACCGGTCGGATGGAATTGCCAGAACTCCATGTCCTGCAAAGCAATGCCCGAACGGGCCGCCATGCCAAGTCCGTCGCCGGTGTTGATGAATGCGTTGGTCGATGCCGCGAAGATCCGGCCCGCGCCGCCCGTGGCGAACAACGTGGTCTTGCCTTCGAGAATGTGGACGTCGCCCGTTTCCATTTCCATGGCGGTCACGCCGAGCACGTCGCCGTCGGCGTCGCGGATCAGATCCAGCGCCATCCATTCAACGAAGAAGTGCGTCTTGGCCGCGACGTTCTGCTGATACAGCGTGTGCAGCAACGCGTGGCCGGTACGGTCAGCCGCGGCGCAAGCGCGCTGCACCGGTTTTTCACCGTAGTTTGCCGTGTGGCCGCCGAACGGACGCTGATAGATCGTGCCGTCCGCGTTACGGTCGAACGGCATGCCCATGTGTTCGAGTTCGTAGACGGCGCCGGGCGCTTCACGGCACATGAATTCGATCGCATCCTGGTCGCCAAGCCAGTCGGAGCCCTTGATGGTGTCGTAGAAGTGGTAATGCCAGTTGTCTTCGCTCATGTTGCCAAGCGATGCGCCAATACCGCCTTGGGCCGCAACCGTGTGCGAACGCGTCGGGAACACCTTCGAGAGCACCGCGACCGACAGACCCGCGCGCGCGAGTTGCAGCGACGCGCGCATGCCCGAACCACCTGCACCTACGATCACGACGTCGAAACGGCGACGTGGCAGGGACGTTTTAATTGCAGCCATTCTTTACACTCTCCAGAGAATCTGTGCCGCGTAGCCGATACAGCCGACCAGCCAGAGGATCGTCGCTACTTGCAGAAACAGGCGCAAGCCGACCGGCTTCACGTAGTCCATCCAGATGTCCCGGATGCCAACCCACGCGTGATAAAAGAGCGAGAGCAAGGCTACGAAGGTGGCCAGCTTCATCCACTGCATGGCGAAAATGGATGCCCAGCCGTCGTACGAAAAATCACGCGCGCCGAAGAACCAGAACAGCAGGACCAGCGTGTACAGGGCCATCACGACGGCGGTAATGCGTTGCGCCAGCCAGTCGCGCAAACCGTAGTGCGCGCCCACGACGAGGCGCTTGGGACCGATTCGATTGTTGTTATTCGCTGCCATTCTCAGAAGGCTCCGAAGAGTTTAAGCGCAACGACGATTGTCAGCAGGGATGACACCGCGAGCACGACAATGGAAGTTTGCTTGCCGCCTTCCTTGCTCACTGCGCGATGGGTATCGAGCAGCAGGAAGCGGATACCCGCGCAGAAGTGGAACAGGAAGGACCACGAAAGCACGAGGACGACGATCTTGACGAGGGGATTGGCGAGAAAGCCCTTGAACGAGTCGAAGCTGATCTCCGACGTAAGGCTTTGGTCCAGCAGATAGAGCAGAAACGGCAGCGCTACGAACAGAAGCAGACCACTGATGCGGTGAAGAATTGAAACCTTTCCCGCTAGTGGCAAGCGGTAGGTTGCTAGCTGAGCAATTCCGATATTCCGGTACTCAGGTCTTGGTTTTTTTGCAGCTTCAGCCATGCTAGACCCCAACTTTGTTATCACACTAGTCCGCGATTTTAGCGCCTTTTTATATCGCGCTGCAGCGAAATGCCGCGCAAGAGGCTATTGCTAATCGCGTGAGAAAGGCTCTTAGGCGCCCCTTGGGGCCTGCCGCCAAGCCATCCACGTTCCGTTTCAACTCCCGCTTCAACTCAAATCGTTTTGATAGTAATAGCCACTCGTGACATACCACCCGCGCCGCACTTCCACCGGCCGGTCGCCATACGTATACGACACTCGCTCGACCGACAATAACGGCGACCCGAGGGCAACGCCAAGCAGTTCCGCGACTGCTTCGTCCGCCCCCACCGCCCTGATTTTCTCCGATGCCCGGATCATGCGCGTGCCGAATTCCGTTTCGAACATCGCGTACAGCGGGCCTTTGTAATCTGCGAGGCGTTCAGCCGTCAGCCCGCGAAAAACCGCGCCGGGTAACCAGATTTCATCGAAGACGGTGGTTTCGCCGTCGAATTGCAGCAAGCGCTTGATGCATACGACGGGGTCAGCGGGCTTCAGGTCCAGTTGGCGAGCGATCTCGGCGGGTGCGCGCAAACGGCGGCACTCCAGCAATCGGCTCACGTGGGGATGAAGGTCGCCGTCTTCCGGCAGTAACCGGAGAAAGCGGAACTGTACGCGATCTTCGTTGTGCGTTGCAACAAACGTGCCCTTGCCCTGGCGGCGCACGAGCAGGTTGTCGGCGGCGAGTTCGTCGATGGCTTTGCGCACCGTCCCCTGGCTGACCTTGTAGCGGGCAGCCAGCTCGACTTCGCTCGGGATCATTTCGCCGGGTTTCCATTCGCCCGATTCAAGCCCCTGGGTGATCAGGGCCTTGATCTGCTGGTATAGCGGGCTGAACGTGGGCGACGAGGCAGGCACGACTTCCGTCGCACCGGATGCGCCGGAAAGGTTCGTGGTGCTCGCTGGGTTTGAATTCATGCGCGCATTTCATCATAAAGCGTCAAGTCGCGTCTAGCGTTTTCCCGGACATTCATATGTCTTATATAAGACATATGATACGGTTGACTTTGCCCTGATCGAATCCTACACTCCTTGGCGAGCAAGGGTTTGCGGGATGCTGCGGGTGTGATGCGGCGCACCCGGTACGTCGGCTGGCGTTGCGCCGGCTATCAAAACGCCTCGGAACGCCCTGTCGCTCACCGCTTCAAGCCGAACGGCTTTCGTGTTCGCCGCCGCTGCCAGTGCCCCGCTCTTGCAACGCCCGCGCGCCCTCGAAAACGCGACGCACGAAGCGTTGCGCGGCGCTGAACTGCGGGATCCAGCGCAAATCCCCCTGCTCACAGAGCCAGATTCCCGGCACGAGGGTCGGGCTGCGATTGCCGGCATGCTACCGGAAGGACAATGACAATCTCGCTTCAGGCGCATTGGCATTGGGTCTTGCGGGCAGCCCGCGCAGTTTGATTCACGTGCTTCATCAACGCTTCGCGTAACGCGCCTAAAATGGCGTTTTCCCCTAGCGTTTCACGCACCGTTCAGGAGTGTTCTCAATGGCTAAGTCCGCAAAGCGCGTTGCCGTCACCGGCGCCGCAGGTCAAATCGGTTACTCGTTGCTGTTTCGCATCGCCAATGGCGACCTGCTAGGCAAAGACCAGCCGGTCATCCTTCAGTTGCTCGACCTGCCGCAGGCGCAAGGCGCTGTCAAGGGCGTAGTCATGGAACTGGAAGACTGCGCGTTCCCGCTGCTGGCCGGCGTTGTCGTCACGGACGATCCGAAGGTCGCGTTCAAGGACGCCGACGTCGCGTTGCTGGTCGGCGCCCGTCCCCGTTCGAAGGGCATGGAGCGTAAGGACCTGCTGTCCGCCAACGCTGAAATTTTCACGGTGCAAGGCAAGGCGCTCAACGACGTGGCCAGCCGCGACGTGAAGGTGCTCGTGGTCGGCAACCCGGCCAACACGAACGCGTACATCGCGATGAAGTCGGCGCCGGATCTGCCGAAGAAAAACTTCACGGCCATGCTGCGGCTGGACCACAACCGCGCGCTGTCGCAACTCGCATCGAAGTCGGGCAAGCCGGTCGCTGCCATCGAAAAGCTGGCCGTGTGGGGCAATCACTCGCCGACCATGTACCCGGATTTCCGTTTCGCCACGGTCGGAGGCGAGTCGCTGACCAAGCTGATCAGCGACGACGAATGGAACCGCAACACGTTCATCCCGACGGTTGGCAAGCGCGGCGCCGCGATTATCGAAGCGCGTGGTTTGTCGTCGGCGGCATCCGCTGCGAACGCGGCTATCGACCACGTGCATGACTGGCTGCTCGGCACGAACGGCAAGTGGGTCACCATGGGCATTCCGTCTGATGGTTCGTACGAAATCCCGCAAGACATCATCTACGGCGTCCCCGTGACGTGCGAGAACGGCGAATACAAGCGTGTCGAAGGCCTGGAAATCGATGCGTTCTCGCGCGAGAAGATGACCGGCACGCTGAACGAATTGCTCGAAGAGCGTGACGGCGTTGCGCATCTGCTGGGCAAGTAAGCGGATCTAGAGTCTTTGCGTTTTACGCGAGCGTCGGGCCAGAAGGCCGGCGCTCGCTGCTGATTCGAGTGCGTTTGGAATTCGAAGACGTCTGAAGAAACCCGAACTCACCCGAATCCGCTGTTTCCACCCTCTTTACAAGCAACCCGACGCCGACGATGCGCGCTCTCACCCCCGCCGAAGTCCTGTTTGAAGGCGATGCTCCGCCCACCGTGATGCCCCCTTGCGATCACTATGCAGGAAGCGAAAAGCTGATCAGGAAATCGCTCGCCCTGCAGGCGCAACTCGGCCCGGTATTCGACGTCACGCTCGATTGCGAGGACGGCGCGCAAGTCGGTCAGGAAGCGTCGCACGCGGAACTGGTGGCATCGTTTCTCGGCAGCGAGGCAGACCGCTTTGGCCGCGTCGGGGTGCGGATTCACGATTTCCAGAACCGTGCATGGCGCGACGATGTGCGCATCATCCTGCGCGCCGCCAAAAAAGCGCCCGCCTACATCACGCTGCCCAAGATTCGCAGCGTTTTCGATGCCGCCGAGATGGTCGCGTTCGTCGAAGCGTCGCGGTGCGAGTTTGGGATCAAGCAGCCGATTCCGTGTCAACTGCTGATCGAAACGCATGGCGCGCTGGGCGAAGTCTTCGAACTCGCGGCGCTGCCGGGCGTCGAAGCGCTCAGCTTCGGGCTGATGGATTTTGTGTCGGCGCATAACGGCGCAATTCCCGATACCGCGATGCGCTCGCCGGGCCAGTTCGATCATCCGCTGGTGCGCCGCGCGAAGCTCGAGATTGCGGCGGCTTGCCACGCGCACGGCAAGGTGGCGTCCCATAACGTTTCCACGGAAGTGCGCGACATGAGCGTGGTGGCGGGCGATGCCCTGCGGGCCCGCAACGAATTCGGCTACACGCGCATGTGGAGCATCCACCCGGATCAGATCCAGCCGATCGTCGATGCCTTCCTGCCGCGGCAAGATGAGATCGCAACCGCCACGGAGATTTTGCTCGCCGCGCAAAATGCGCAGTGGGGACCGACGCGGTATCAGGACACGTTGCACGATCGCGCAAGCTATCGGTACTACTGGTCGGTGCTGCGCCGCGCGAAAGCGTCGGCACAGGCGCTGCCTGAAGGCGCAGAGACGCTTTTTTCACAAGACAAGTAACGCGTTCCACATATCAGGAGACTGGGTCGAATGAGCGATACGTTAGAGAAAGAAGCACCCGCCGCCGGCGGCTTCAAACCGAAGAAATCGGTCGCGCTGTCGGGCGTGACGGCGGGCAATACCGCGCTGTGTACCGTCGGCAAGACGGGCAATGACTTGCATTATCGTGGCTATGACATTCTCGATATTGCCGGGACCTGCGAGTTCGAGGAAATCGCGTATCTGCTCGTGCATGGCAAGCTGCCCACCGTCGCTGAACTCAAGACCTACAAGGCCAAGCTCAAGGGTTTGCGTGGCCTTCCGGCGAACCTGAAAGCCGCGCTGGAATGGATTCCCGCATCCGCTCATCCGATGGATGTGATGCGCACCGGCGTCTCCGTGCTCGGCACTGTGTTGCCTGAGAAAGAGGATCACAGCATTTCTGGCGCGAAGGATATTGCCGATCGCCTGATGGCCTCGCTCGGCTCTATTCTGCTGTACTGGTACCACTATTCTCATAACGGCCGGCGCATTGAAACCGAGACCGATGACGATTCCATCGGCGGGCACTTTTTGCATTTGCTACATGGCAAGGAGCCGTCGAAGTTGTGGGTCGATGCCATGCATGCATCGCTGATTCTTTACGCCGAGCACGAATTCAACGCATCGACGTTCACCTGCCGCGTGATCGCCGGCACGGGCTCGGACATGTACTCGGCCATCACCGGCGGTATCGGCGCATTGCGTGGTCCGAAGCACGGCGGCGCGAATGAAGCCGCGTTCGATATCCAGTCGCGCTATCAGACGCCCGACGAAGCGGAAGCCGATATCCGCCGACGCGTGGAAGCGAAGGAAGTGGTGATCGGCTTCGGTCATCCGGTGTACACGATCTCCGATCCGCGCAACAAGGTAATCAAG
>DASYLW010000218.1:0-1762 GCA_036009385.1 Caballeronia sp. | reverse complement strand
TGTTTCCACCTGCGCATCCAGGCCGGCCCGCAACCGCCAACATAAGAAAGGACCATCATGCAGCGGGTTTTTGTCATGGCCAGTGTGCTCGCGTTTCCGCTTAGCGCGGCCGCGTTCACAGGCAACGATCTGAACATGCTTTGTACCAAGACGGACACAGCCTCACGCAGCGCATGTGCGGCTTATATAGAAGGCGCCTCTGACGGCATCTACAACACCATCGAAGCCATTGGCGGTACTTCGGGACCGCAGGTCGGCCAGTATTTTTGCCTGCCAGTCGATGTGAAACCGCAGGAACTGACGGACGCAGTACGCAAATTCATCGCCGACAATCCCACGCGCGGCAACTTCAACGCCACGACCATGGTGTCGCTCGGGCTCGGCAAGGCTTTTCCCTGCAAAGCTGAAAAGTAAGCAGCCATTCGCCGTGACACGGCTCATCCAGGTCGCCCGCGATGTCACTGGTCGAGGCGGCGCATGCTGCGATGCAATAGAATAGTCATCTCATCACGCGGCTGGCGGGCCAACCCGGCCGGCCGCTGATTTCAGCGCTGACGCCACTGCGCTCCATGCGCACGCAGACGCAATCGGGTTTCGCATAATCCCGTCGTATCTTTCTGATATCACCTTCCAAGGCTGATCCCTCGACGACGATGACCTCCTTCGCTTCCTTCGCTTCCTTCGATTTCGACTCCTTCGAGCGAATCGCTTCCGCTCCGCTCAATACCTGGCCCGGCACGCTTGTCGTGGCGGCGCTTTCCGTGCTGTTTGCCATCGGCGTGCATCGCGTGGGCGCTCGCATCCTGATGCGCATCGCGCGGCCGTACCCGTTGATGAGCGTGGTATTGCGCTTTATCGACAAACCCGCGCTCGCGCTGCTGATCATTCTCGGCCTGGGTTTCGTGCTGGTTGAAGCCCCCGATACCTTGCCGTTCGCCGCCGCCTTGCGCGACCTGCTCACCGTGATGCTCATCGTCGCGCTGACGTGGCTGGCCGTGCGCTCCGTGGGCGCGGTGGCCGAAGCGCTGGTACAGGCTCATCCGCTCGACAGCCAGGACAACCTGCAAGCGCGCCGCATCCACACGCAGGCTCGCGTGCTGGCGCGTTCGGTGATGGTGGTGATCGTGATCATCGGCTTCGGCGGCGCGTTGATGACGTTTCCCGCCGTGCGTCAGGTCGGCGCGAGTTTGCTGGCGTCGGCAGGCGTGGCGGGACTGGTGGCAGGTATCGCCGCACGGCCGGTGCTGGGCAACCTGATCGCCGGATTGCAGATCGCGTTGTCGCAACCCATCCGGCTGGACGACGTAGTGGTGATCCAGGGCGAATGGGGACGGGTAGAGGAGATCACCGGCACCTATGTGTCCATCCGGATCTGGGACCAGCGGCGCCTGATCGTGCCGCTGCAATGGTTTATCGAGAATCCGTTTACCAACTGGACGCGCAATAGTTCGCAGATCATTGGCACGGTGTTTTTCTTTGTCGATTACCGCATGCCGCTCGCGCCGATGCGCGAAGAACTCGAGCGGATTTTGCAGAACGCGCCGGAGTGGGATAAGCGCGTGCAGGTGCTGCAGGTCACCGACGCCACCGAAAAATCGATGCAGCTTCGCGTGCTCGTCAGCTCCTTCGATTCCGGCTTGAACTGGGATCTTCGATGCCGGGTGCGCGAAGGCCTGCTGAACTTCATGCAGTCGTCGTATCCCCAGTTCCTGCCGCGCACGCGTGCGGATATATCGCCGGAAGGGGAGCATGTCGATTTTGT
>DASYLW010000217.1:0-11139 GCA_036009385.1 Caballeronia sp. | reverse complement strand
GCGCGCGCCGCGTACCGCTCGTACATCGTGCTCAAGTCCGTTCAGACGAAACCAGGTGCGCCAGGCGTCGGGCCTTGTCGATAAATGCAGCAGCGGTAAATCGGCCAGTTGCTCCAGCGAAATCGACGAGCCGGGCGTACTCCCGTCGAGCAGGGAAGGGCTGCACACTGGCACGACCTTGCCCTCGCGAAACAGCAACTTTCCCTGTGTGCCGGGCCATACCGAATCGCCGAAATAAAGCGCGGCGTCGAAGGGCGAATCGCTGAACAGGAAAGGCTCGGTGCGGATGGAGAGATTCACGGTGATATCCGGCCGCAGCGCGCGAAATTGCGGCAGGCGCGGGATCAGCCACTGGCTGGCCAGCGTAGGAACGACCGCTATCTCCAGAATCCGTCCCACGCCGCGTTGCGCCATCAGTTCGAGCGTATCGCGCTCAATCCGGTCGAGATTCTTGCGCACGAGCGCCGCGTAATCACGGCCATGCGTGGTCAGCACAATGCGCTTCTTGATGCGCAAGAACAAGGCAACGCCCAAGCGGCTTTCCAGCCCCGCAACCTGACGGCATACCGCGCTTTGCGTGAGCGAGAGCTCATTGGCGGCTCGGGTGAAGCTTTCGTGCCGTGCGGCGGCCTCGAAGATCTGCAAGGCGACCAGATTGGGAATACCTTTTCTCATGTCTTTTCGGCACTGTTTGCGAGTCGCAAGTAGAGGCGATTATTCGACTCAGTGCATTCGACTTAGTGCAATTTTCGAATGAAGTGATGAGTTTATATCAATTGCGCGGCTTTTTGCCGCCCTCCAGAATCGGCTCCCAGTGAATCGCCGAACCGGGCCTTGGGCTCGCACCTCGCTTGATCAGCCGGAACTGGATAAATGAACCCGAATCTCGCCGCATTGCTAGCTGTAGCCGTTCCGGAATCTGACGTAACCGGGTTAGTGCGATTGATGAACTTGCCATCCGTGCTTGCTGATTCCACACCGGGCACCGTCAGTCGTGCCGAACTCGCGCAGGCGATGAACATGGCGTTGTTCGCCGGCTTGCTCAAACGCGTGCCAACGGGCCGCGCTTATACCGATGACCTGCTTCACACTCAAACCCGCGTTCAGTTCGACCACGGCGCGCTGCGCACCGTGCGTTGGGCCGAATCGGGCGCATTGCCGCCGGGCGAAGCCGCATTCACACGAATTCTGAAGCCGCTGGGTTTTGTGCTGAACGGCACATACCCGCTCGATCGCATCAAGATGACGGGGCGCTCCTACATGCACGTCGATGCCCCCGATGAAATCGCCCAGTATTTCGTTAGCGAACTGCATCCCGAGCGTTTCAGTCCCGAGTTCCAGCAAGCCGTAACAAACGTGATCGGCGAGAGTGTCGATCCGCTGACGCCGCAAGCGGTTGCATCGCTGGCCGAGCTCGAGCGCGACCATTCGCTGCCGCTGGCTATTGCCCTCGACCTGCTGCCCGTGCTCGTGCGTTGTTTTGAGCGCCAGCACCCGGCGCCGCGCCTGACGGACTACGAAACGCTGCGTGCCGAGTCGGCGGAAATGGCGTGGATCGCGACCGAAGGCAACGCGTTTAATCATGCGACCGACCGTGTGGATGACGTCTTCGCCGTCGCGGATGCCCAGCGCGAGCTCGGTCGTCCAATCAAGGACAGCGTCGAAATTTCGAAGTCGGGGCGAGTGCGTCAGACGGCGTTTCGCGCTGACCCTGTGCGCCGGGTGTTCATCGGCGCCGACGGTGCGCGGATCGAGCGCGACGTGCCGGGTTCCTTCTACGAGTTCATCAGCCGCGATACGGTCATGGACGAGGCCACTGGCCGAGCCAGGCTCGATCTCGGTTTCGATGCCGGCAATGCCACCGGCATCTTCAAGATGACGGCGGCCGCGTGAATTCCGCCGCTGACTCCGCCGATCTGTACGACTTCACCGGTCCATTCAAGGCGCCGCAAGGCTCGGCCATTCGCGAGCTTTTCAAGTACCTCAGCCGGCCCGGAATGATTTCGTTCGCGGGCGGATATCCGTCGAAGGATCTCTTCGACCGCGCGGGTATCGGCCAGGCCATGGAGGACGCCTATTCGTCCGATCCGATAGCGTGCCTGCAATACGGCGACACGGCCGGTTCGCCCGCCCTGCGCCGCGCGATCCTGCGGTTAATGAGTGATCGCGGCGTGACGCGCGATGTGGACGACGTGATCGTGACCACGGGCTCTCAGCAAGGCCTCGACCTGCTGATCAAGATCCTGGTCGCGCCGGGCGATGCTGTGCTGATCGAAGAGCCGGCTTATCCGGCCGCGATCCAGGCGTTGCGGCTCGCGGGCGCAAGGTTGCTTCCGGTGCGCACCGATGCGCAGGGTATTGACGTCGACGCACTCTCCGAGCAGCTTGAAGCGCTCGATCCGGCCACGCGGCCGAAGCTGCTCTACACGGTGCCGACCTTCGCAAACCCGACCGGCGCGACCTTGCCGGCGGCGCGTCGCGAAGCGCTCGCACGGCTGGCGATGCGGTTCCGCTTCGTGCTCGTGGAAGATGATCCATACGGCGAACTGCGCTTCTCGGGTGAGCCGGTAAAGCCGATCACCGCGCTGGCCGACGCCATCCCGGGCGCGAGCGATTGGGCCGTCTATTTCGGCAGCCTCTCGAAGATCGTGGCACCGGGTTTGCGCATCGGCTGGTCGATTGCGCCGCCTGCCATCACACGTCGCATGCTCGTGGCAAAACAGACGAGCGATCTCTGCACCTCGCCGCTCGCGCAGGAAACGGCGCGCCACTACCTGGAGCGTGGGCGTCTGGCGGAACATGTGCAGACCATCGCGCTGGCGTATCGCAAGCGTTGCGAGGCGTTGTGCAGCGCGCTGCGCCAGTTTGTGCCTGACGAGATCGATTACGCGATGCCCGAAGGCGGCATGTTTGTCTGGGCGCGATTGAAGGGCGGCCGTCATTCAGCCGATTTGCTCAAGCGCGCGATCGAGCAGAACGTGATCTATGTGCCCGGACCGGCGTTTTACGCGCGTGATCCGGACGAATCGAGCATGCGGCTCTCGTTCGCCGCAGCGCCGGGCGAGGCCGAAGTGTTTGAAGGCGTGCGGCGGCTCAAGCTCGCACTGGCGAGCCGGTAGATACCGGTGCTGTTCAAAGGCAAGCCGTCCTATGGCTCGCCAGATCCGGTGAAACACGTTCTAATCGCATAACCTGAACGCAGATGGGACGCTTGGCTCGGTGTAGTTGGTTCCTTCAACGCACCAAGTCGTGCTGATTAATCAATTGCAGCGGTTATTTTAAGCCCTGAAACTCTGTTCCGACGAATGTGTGCTTCAAGCGCTGGAGCGGGTTTCAGAGCGGTGTTGACGGATCGTGGCCTGCGGGCTGCGTCACAGCGCCCGGCAGCCACCCGACATGGAGAGGAAGTGATGAAACTGAACGATATTCTTGGCGCACTGGGTGTAGATCTCGGCAAGTGGAAGGGCGATACCCTCACGGCGCGTTCGCCGCTCGACGGCGTGGCGCTGGCTGGCTTGGCCGTTGACACTCCGGCCGATGCCGCTCGCAAGATTGACGCTGCTCACGCCGCTTTCCTCAAATGGCGTACCGTGCCCGCGCCGCAACGCGGCGAACTCGTGCGAGTTTTCGGTAATGTGCTGCGCGAACACAAAGCTGCGCTCGGCAGCCTCGTCACGCTGGAAGCGGGCAAGGTCACGTCCGAAGGCTTGGGCGAAGTGCAGGAAATGATCGACATCTGCGATTTCGCTGTCGGCTTGTCGCGTCAACTTTACGGCCTGACGATCGCGTCCGAGCGTCCGGGTCACCGGATGATGGAAACGTGGCATCCGCTGGGCGTGGTGGGTGTGATCTCCGCGTTCAACTTTCCGGTTGCGGTGTGGTCGTGGAACACGGCGCTGGCGCTTGTCTGCGGTGACGCAGTCGTCTGGAAGCCATCGGAGAAAACGCCGTTGACGGCGATCGCCTGTCACGCGCTGTTCGAAAAGGCGCTGCGTGAATTCGATAAAACCCATCCGGGCGTGGCGCCCGAAGGCCTGAGCCAGTTGCTGCTCGGCGCACGTGACGTGGGCCAGGTGCTGACCGAGTCGCCGAAGGTGCCGCTGGTCAGCGCGACTGGCAGCGTGCGCATGGGGATTGAAGTGGCGCAAGTGCTGGCGAAGCGGCTGGGTCGCAGCATCCTCGAACTGGGCGGCAACAACGCAATGATCGTTGCGCCCAGCGCCGACCTCGATCTGGCCGTGCGCGGCGTGACCTTCTCGGCAGTGGGCACGGCGGGTCAGCGTTGCACGACGCTGCGTCGCCTGATCGTGCATACCAGCGTGGTCGACCAGTTGCTGCCGCGTCTGGAAAAAGCGTTTGGATCGGTGAAAGTGGGCAGTCCGCTCGAGTCAGATACGCTTGTCGGTCCGTTGATCGACCGTGCTGCGTTCGATGGCATGCAGAAAGCACTAGGCGATGCCCGCGAGCAAGGCGGCAACGTGAAGGGCGGCGAGCGTGTTGAGGTAGGCGGCCACGCCGATGCGTACTACGTGCGTCCGGCATTCGTTCGGATGCCTGCACAAACGGCTGTGGTCGAACGCGAGACCTTCGCGCCCATCCTGTACGTGATGACCTACGACGACTTCGCTGAAGCATTGCAATTGCAAAACGGCGTGCCACAGGGTTTGTCTTCGGCGATCTTCACGAACGACATTCGCGAAGCCGAGCAGTTCATGTCGGCGGCGGGCAGCGATTGCGGCATTGTGAACGTGAACATTGGCACGAGCGGCGCTGAGATAGGCGGCGCGTTCGGCGGTGAAAAGGAAACCGGCGGCGGCCGCGAATCGGGTTCCGATGCATGGAAGGGTTATATGCGCCGCGCGACCAACACGATCAACTACAGCCGTGAGTTGCCGCTTGCGCAAGGCGTGAAGTTCGACGTTTGATCTGGTTGAAATAGAAGCAAAGAAAGATATAAACCTGGCGTCTCACCCCCACGCCACTTCTTTCGTCCGCTTGCACGCGCCAACCGCGGCGCTTGCCAAGCGGACGAAAGGCCTCCGCGGTCATCCCCGGTTGTTGCACTCGACTCTAGCCCTTGTCCTGTTTAACGCCTCTGCATCAGAGGGGTGTTCCGTCTGTCCGCGTGCCGTTTTTGCGTTGCTTTTGCGTGAATACCCTGCGTCCGTTCAACTGTTTTTCTGCCAGACCCTGGAGGCCATCGTGTCGTTTCTCGTGCTGGACAAACTGACAAAAGCCTACGGCGACCTGAACGCCGTGAGCGACGTGAGCCTCTCGGTTGAAAAAGGCGAATTCGTTTCCCTGCTGGGGCCTTCGGGCTGCGGCAAGACCACGACGCTGCAAATGATTGCTGGTTTTATCGATGTCACGCGCGGGCGGATTTCGCTCGATGGCAAGGACATCACGAACGTGCGGCCGAACAAGCGCGGCCTGGGCGTGGTGTTCCAGAGCTACGCGCTGTTTCCGCACATGACGGTTGAGCAGAACGTGGGCTTCGGGCTGGAAATGCGAGGTATCGGCAAGGCCGAATGCGCGGAGCGGATTCGTGAGACGTTGGCGCTCGTGCGGCTCGATGCGCTGGCGGCGCGGTATCCGCGGGAACTGTCGGGCGGTCAGCGGCAACGGGTGGCCATTGCGCGTGCGCTGGTGATCAAGCCGCCGGTGCTGCTGCTCGATGAACCGATGTCCAACCTCGACGCGAAGTTGCGCGAAGAGATGCAGTTTGAGCTACGCGGGATTCAGCGCAAAATCGGCACGACGACGGTAATGGTCACGCACGATCAATCGGAGGCGCTATCCATCAGTGACCGGGTGGTCGTGATGGAAGCGGGGCGCGTGACGCAGGTTGACTCGCCGTATCGCGCGTATGAGCGGCCGGAGAATCGTTTTGTGTCGCAGTTCATCGGCAAGGCGAACATGCTGGCGGGCAAGGTGACCGAGGCGCGTCACAACGAAGTGCATGTGGATCTCGGGCATGACCTGACCGGCATTGCCTGCATTGAAGCGGGCACGGTGTGGCGCGAAGGCGATACGGTGACGTTATGCATTCGCCCGGAAAAACTGCACTTGTGCGCGATGGGAACGGGGCGCTTGCAGGCGACCGTCACCAGCCGCTTTTTCCTTGGCAGCCAATGGCTATATCGCGTCGATACCGCCATTGGCGAAGTGCTGGTCTGCAGCCAGAACGAAGGTACAGAGCCGGTGGCCGAAGGCGCGATGGTCGGCATCGACTGGCATCGTGACGCCATGCGCGTGCTTCAGGAAGTGAGCCATGGCTAGTACCATCGACTCGACGGGTCCCGGCAATAGCAGTGCGCTGAAGAACGATCGCGCGCCGTGGCACGCATTCTTGCCGCCCTGGCTGATGAGCCTGCCGGCGTTCATTCTCTTCGCGGTTCTCGTACTGACGCCGCTCGCGATGACCGTTGTTCTGACGTTCTATCGCTTCGATCCGGCCAGCGGTCCGATCGCGGCGTTCCAGGTCGGCAACTATGTTGAAGTGCTGACGGACAGCTACTACCAGACAATCTTTGCGCGCACGTTCGGCATCGCGATCCTGACGACCTTGCTGTGCGTCGCGATTGGTGCACCCGAAGCGTACGTGCTGTACCGCATGCGTGACCCGTGGCGCTCGATGTTCCTGCTCGTGATCCTCGCACCGCTGCTTGTGTCAGTCGTGGTGCGCGCGTTCGGCTGGAGCATGTTGCTCAACACGGGCGGTATCGTGAATCAATTCTTCGGACTGTTCGGCATGGGTCCGTACAAGCTGGAGTACACCACCTTTGCGATTGTGATCGCGCTCGTTCACGTGATGCTGCCGTTCATGGTGATCCCTGTCTGGACCTCGCTGCAGAAGCTCGATCCGCAAGTGGAAAATGCGGCGCTGTCGCTGATGGCGTCGCCTTCAACCACGTTGCGGCGCATCGTGCTGCCGCAGATCGCGCCGGGCATTCTGTCGGGCAGCTTGATGGTGTTCGGCTTGTCGGCAAGTGCGTTTGCGATTCCCGGCCTGCTCGGCGGCCGTCGTCTGAAAGTAGCGGCCACCGCGGTCTACGATGAATTCCTCGGTTCGCTCAACTGGCCGCTCGGCGCGACCATCGCGATCCTGTTGCTGATCGCGAACCTCGTGATCATGATCACGTACTACCGGGTTCTGGAACGTCGTTACTCCAGAAGCCTCGGTTAAGGAAAGGAGACCGCTGCCATGCGAAAGAACGGCCTCGTTGCCCTGAGTTTTCATACGCTTGTGATCCTGTTCGTGCTGGCGCCGCTTGTGATCATCGTGCTGGTTGCGTTTACGCCGGACCAGACGCTGACGCTGCCCACGCATGGCTTCTCGCTGCGCTGGTTCCGCGCGATCCTCGACTACCCGGATTTCATCTCGGCGTTTTTCAACAGCATCCGGCTGGCGTTTGCGTCGGCTACGCTGTCGCTTGCGCTGGCCTTGCCGGCGGCGCTTGCTATCGGACGGGAACGTTTTCCGGGGCGTGAATTCCTCAATGGCCTGTTCCTCTCGCCGCTGGTGATTCCAAGCCTCGTGCTCGGTATTGCGTTCCTGCGTTTCTTCGCAATGATCGGCGCCACCGGCTCGTTCACCTGGCTCGTCGCGGCGCACATGATCATCATCACGCCGTTCGTGATGCGGCTGGTGTTGGCCTCGGTGAGCGGCATGGATCGCAGCATCGAACACGCGGCGCAGTCTTTGGGAGCGGATCGATGGACGGCGTTTCGCCGTATCACGCTGCCGATGATCTTGCCCGGCATCACGGGCGGCTGGCTGCTCGCGTTCATCAACAGTTTCGATGAACTGACCATGTCGATCTTCGTCACCTCGCCGCAGACCATTACGTTGCCCGTGCGCATGTACATGTATGCGACGGAATCGATTGACCCGATGATGGCGTCCGTATCCGCGCTCGTTATCTTTGTCACGGCGGGCGCGATGATCGTGCTCGACCGCGTGTATGGACTGAACCGGATCCTGATCGGTTCACATTGATTCGCTCAGCCCCCACGAATTCACTCTACGCGATGACCAACCTTCCCAGCGCAACATCCACCGGACAGCCGCATGCCGCAACCGATGCCGCACCGCAATTCGTGCGTCTTACGGAAGCGCATCGCAAGCAGGTGACGTTGACGCTTGATGGTGTTGCGATCACAGCCTTAACCGGTGATACGTTGCTGAGTGCCATCCTGCTGCACACGCGGCGGGTGCGCGACACTGAGTTCAGTGGCGAACCTCGTGCGGGATTCTGTCTGATGGGCGCGTGCCAGGATTGCTGGGTGCAACTGGAAGAGGGCACGCGAATCAGGGCGTGCTCGACGTTCGTCAAAGAAGGTCTGCGTGTCATGACCCGGCCTGCCGGAGCGACCGGAACGTGAGTACGGCGATCGATAAAAAAACCATGCATCGGGTCGTCATCGTAGGCGCGGGACCGGCCGGCGTGCGTGCGGCCCAGACGCTGGTGGCGGCGGGGATTGCGCCGGTTGTGATCGATGAAGCGCCGCGTGCGGGTGGCCAGATCTATCGCCAGCCGCCGGCCGATGCAGGTTTTGCCCGCAGCAAACGGTCGCTGTATGGCCTGGAAGCAGGCAAGGCGGACGCAGTGCATTCGACCATGGCCGGGTTGCTTGCCAAACTCGACTATCGGCCGGACACGCTGGTGTGGGGATGCGGCGCCGCGCAGCTCGATACCTTGCATGCCGGACGCCAGCGCGCGGTGCCGTATTCGCACTTGCTGATTGCGACCGGCGCGACGGATCGCGTGCTGCCGTTTCCGGGCTGGACGCTGCCGGGCGTCTACACGCTTGGCGCGGCGCAGATTGCGCTGAAATCGCAGGGCTGTTCGATTGGACGTCGCGTGGTGTTGGCGGGAACCGGGCCGTTGCTTTATCTCGTGGCGTATCAATACGCGAAGGCGGGCGCGCAGGTGGAGGCGGTGCTCGACACCAATCCATTCTCTCGTCAGTTCGCCGCGACGCCGCGATTGTTGCGGCAGCCATCCATCTTCGCAAAGGGCCTCTATTACGTCGGCTGGCTGGCGGCGCGCGGGGTTCGTATCGAACGTGGCGTCACGCTCGTGCGCGCCACGGGCGACAAAGCCGTGCAGGCGATGACCTATCGCGATGGCGAACAAGAGCTGACCATTCCCTGCGATGCGGTCGGGTTTGGCTATGGCCTGCGTTCCGAGACGCAGCTTGCCGATCTGGCGGGCTGCCGTTTTCGCTTCGATCCGCTCAATCGCGCGTGGCTGCCGGAGCGCGATTGCGCCGGTCGCAGTTCGGTGCCGGGCGTTTATCTCGCCGGCGATGGCGCGGGTATCGCCGGTGCGGATGCTGCCGAACTGGCGGGCCGTCGCGCGGCGCTCGCGATGCTGGAAGACTTGGGGCATCGGGTTGAGAACGCTGACGTTCAGGCTCAGGCTGCGAAGCTGGACCGGCAACTGGCGAATATCGCTGAGTTTCGTATTGGGTTGGAGCAGGCGTTTGCGCCGCCCGCCGATTGCGCGTCGCACTGGCCGGACGACATGACGGTGTGCCGTTGCGAGGAGATCGATGCCGGCACGCTGCGCCGTTGCATTCGAGGAGGTCAGGCAAGCGAGATCAACCGGCTGAAGGCGCTGACGCGTGTGGGCATGGGCCGTTGCCAGGGACGCATGTGCGGCGCGGCAGCGGCGGAATTGCTGAGCGCGGAGACGGGCAAACAGATTTCGGATGTCGGACGTTTGCGCGGACAGGCGCCGATCAAACCTGTGCCTTTATCGATAGCGATGATGGACGAGGTATCCGAAGCGGATCATCTCGCCGCCATCCCGGAGCATGCGCGTGATGACTGAAACTTTGCGGTTTGATGTGCTGGTCGTGGGCGGCGGGTTGGTGGGATCATCGACAGCCTTGATGCTGGCAAAGCGCGGGCTTAAGGTCGGACTTTTTGAACGCCGATATTGCGGCGCGCAGGCGAGCGGCGTGAACTATGGCGGTGTGCGCCGTCAGGGGCGGCCGGCCGAACAATTACCGCTGGCGGTGCGTGCACGATCGATCTGGGACCAGTTGCCGGAACTCGTGGGCACCGATGGAGAGTTCGTTGTATCGGGGCATTTGCGGCTGGCTCGCAGCGAGGCGGATCTTGCGGCGCTCGAAGCGTACGCGCAGCTTGCCAACCCATTCGGACTTGACTTGCAACTGATGAGCGGACCTGCGTTCAGGCGTCGTTACCCGTGGCTTGGGGCGGCTGCGGTGGGTGGTTCGTTGTGTCCCGGTGACGGTCATGCAAATCCGCGCGTGGTATCGCCCGCGTTCGCGCGGGCGGCGCGTGCAGCCGGTGCTGATGTCCGTGAGCAGACTATGGTCACGAACATCGTGCGCGCGGGGGATCGGTTTGTTGTCGAGGCGCGGCATGACTCGGGTGCTGCGATCGAGGTCCGGAGCGAGTGGCTGGTCAATGCTGCCGGCGCGTGGGGCAACACGGTGGCGGGGTACTTTGGCGAGACCATTCCAATGGAGCCGATCTATCCGAACATGTGGGTGACTGAGCCGCTGCCCTATTTCATCGATCACAATCTTGGGGTTTATGGCGGCGGCATTTATGCCCGTCAGGTGGCGCGTGGCAATGTGGTGATTGGTGGCGGTCGTGGGATTGGCGATGGTGAGTATGCCCAGCCGCTCACGGAGACTACGCGGACGGTGATGCGTGCGGCGTGTGCGCTTTTGCCAGCGTTGAAAGATGCGTTGTTGTTGCGGACCTGGACCGGTGTGGAAGGCAGTACACCTGACGATAACCCGGTGATCGGTTTTAGCCGGACTACGCCAAGGTTGCTGCACGCGTATGGATTTTCGGGGGGTGGGTTTTTGCTTGCGCCAGGGGTTGGAGCGGTGCTTTCTGACCTGGTCGTTGAGGGGGAATCGGGGACGCCGATTGAGGCGTTTTCTATTGGTCGGTTTGGGAACGGTTTGGGGTGCTAGGTTTTGGGGTTAGCGGTCAGGGTCAATGCCAGGGTTCGGGGTTAGCGGTTCTGGGTCAATGCCGGGTTGGTGCTTTCGGTGTTTGTGGTCTGCGTGAGTTGGCTAATTTCTTTATCACTGTTAGCCACTGTGCGTGGCGGCACGTCATTTCTTTGTCCAAAGCGACAAAGAAAC
>DASYLW010000216.1:0-2838 GCA_036009385.1 Caballeronia sp. | reverse complement strand
GTGGCTCGATTCGCGCGACAGTGCTGATCGAAACCATTCTGGCCGCGTTCGAAATGGACGAGATCCTGTACGAGTTGCGCGAGCATTCGTCCGGGCTTAACGCCGGCCGTTGGGACTACATCTTTTCCGCGATCAAGAAGTTCAAGAACGACGCCGATTTCTGCCTCGCCGATCGCGCAAAGATCACGATGACCGTGCCGTTCATGCGCGCCTATGCATTGCAATTGTTGAAGACGTGTCACCGGCGCAATGCACCCGCTATTGGCGGCATGAGTGCGTTGATACCCATCAAGGGCGACACTGAAGCCAACGACAAAGCCATGGGCGGCGTGCGCTCGGACAAGGCGCGCGATGCGAGTGACGGTTACGACGGCGGTTGGGTCGCTCATCCTGGACTCGTGCCGATCGCGATGGAAGAGTTCGTGAAAGTGCTCGGCGACAAGCCAAACCAGATCGCCAAGCAACGCCAGGACGTGCAAGTCACAGCAACCGATCTGCTCGACTTCCGGCCTGAAGATCCCATCACTGAAGGCGGCGTGCGCGGCAATATCAACGTGGGCATCCACTATCTTGGTTCGTGGCTCGCGGGCAATGGTTGCGTGCCGATCCACAACCTGATGGAAGATGCTGCGACCGCGGAAATTTCGCGCTCGCAAGTGTGGCAGTGGATTCGCTCGCCGAAAGGCAAGCTCGACGATGGCCGCAAAGTGACCGCCGACATGGTTCGCGCCTTCACGCAGGAAGAGTTGGTAAAGGTGAAGGCGGTTGTCTCCGGCGACACCGCGCCGTACGACCGGGCAGCGGCGATTTTCGAAGCGATGTCGACATCGGATACGTTCGCGGAGTTTTTGACGTTGCCGCTTTACGAAGAGATTTAAGACTTAACGCGGGTCTTCTTGAGTGAACCAAGCCGCTCTGGAATACAGCGCGGCTTTTTTTTCGGGCGTTGAACGAATCACGGCCGTGATCGTCGATAAACAACCCAATCGCCGTTATCGATACGCGGCAAACCTTCCACCGCCTGCTCGGTGACCGGATAAACCAGGCAATCGATATCCAGCGCACGTCCGTCTACGTGAACGGTCACCAGCAACCGCTCGCTACGGTACAAGCCAATAACTCCCGGCACGATCTCTTCGATTTCATCGAGCACGGGCACAAGCGTTTCATCGATCCGATAGATATCGCCATGCACCGGCTCTGCGGTGGAATCGAGCACGAGTCCAGGATAAGCATCGAAGTCATACAAGCGGCCATTGATATGACCCGAGCCAATCAGCAGCGGGGCGGCGATCCCGTTACGCTGCGCGGCAAGGCGGATGTCATTGCTCTCGCCCGCTCGCAGCGTGCCGTAGACGAATACGTGTTGCATGCGTTCATTCCTTCCGTAAGATTCAGCGCGCATTATGCCAAGCGTATAAGACAGTTTTTACGTCATGATGGCTTGACCCAACGAAACACGTCCGGCACGCAACTGCAAAGCGAGGCCCACCCGGTGCGTTTAATATCACGGTGGAGGAGCGCTTAAAACCATGTTCACGTCCATCGATCAGCCGCTGCAGCCGCCGCAATCTGAAGAAGTCGAGCATCTCGACATTCCGGCCGAATCGTCGCCAACGCTCGCGCATCCCATTCGCGTGCGCTCGCGGCCCGTGCCAGCGGGCGTCCGGATTGCACGGCACACGCATGCGTGGGCGCAGGTCGCCTGCACGACACGCGGCGTGCTGCGAATCGCAGCGGAAGGGTCAACGTGGATGGTGCCACCGTCGCGGGCAATCTGGGTCCCGCCGAACGTGACACATGAAGTAGTGATCGTGGAAGACGCGTTTCTGCGGACTTTCTACATAGACGCGAGCGTCGTACCGCCGGGACTGGATGCGTGCCGCGTGGTGGAGGTGTCGCCACTGCTGCGCGAGGTGGCTGTTGCGATGGATGATCGTACGATTTCAAGCGAGCGTGAACGGCTGCTCGGCACGCTTGCACTCGACGAAATCACGCGCTCACGGCCGCTGCCCCTCTCCATCCCCATGCCAACCGACAAGCGCCTGCTGGCATTATGCGAAGCCGTCCTCGCCGATCCTGCTTCTGCCGATTCACTCGAGCACTGGGCGACGCTCGCAGGCGCGAGCACGCGCACGATCGCGCGTTTGTTCCGGCGTGAACTAGGTGTCAGCTTTTCGCAATGGCGCCAGCAGGCCGTGCTCGCGCGCGCGATCCCGTTACTGAGCCAGGGCCGGCCGCTTGCGCAAGTTGCACTGCTGCTCGGCTATCAAAGCCAGAGCGCCTTTTCCGCGATGTTCAGACGTGCGTTCGGCGAAAGTCCGCGAGCATTTTTTTTCCGTGACGGCGAGCCGCGAGACGATAGTCAGAACGGTGGATCAAACGAGCGTTGAAACGCTAAACGCCGCGCACCATATGCCGGATCGCGCCGAATTGCGCGAGCCGCGAACCCGCGGTTTTATAACCCATGCGGATATAGAGCCGGGCCGCGGGGTTATCGACGAATACGCGCAACTGCGTCTCCGTGAGTCCGCGTGCACGTGCCCAGCGATGCGCGGTATCGAGGAGAAATGTTCCCGCGCCCGTCCGGCGCCACCCTTCCACCACTTGTACGTCGCGGATGTGCAGCGACTGGTCTTCTTCCGTCACGCGCATCACGCCAATAGCCTGGCCGTCGCACTCGAGCACGAAGTTTTCCGATTCGCGCCAGCTACCGAGGAACAGATCGCTTCGCCACACGAGATTGTGGCGGCGATAGTAGCCGTTCATGTTGTTGCGCGTGAGCGCCTCGGCGAACGAAAAATCGTCCATCGACGCCAGGCGCAACTGAAACGGCGA
>DASYLW010000215.1:0-5239 GCA_036009385.1 Caballeronia sp. | reverse complement strand
ATGCTATGACTCGCGGTTTTTACGCGGGGAGCTTGCATGCAGGAGCGGGTTGAAACCCGCGGACGGTGCTGTCTTGCGCGCGGTTTTAGCGGCTCTTTTGCTGCCACTGCCACCTGATAACTGATTGATCAGATTGCTGTCGGGTTCGTCAGGTTCGTCATGCTCTTCAGTACCGACACCGCCAATATGCCCGATCACCGCAAAAAATTCCTTGGATGCATTGCGTAAGGTTCGTCCCGGCATCATGGTCATGGCGACCACTTCGTGCAGCGATTTGTTGTCGACAGTACGAAGCCGGAGCGGCGTGTTCCAGTCGATGGCGATGCCAGAAAAACCGGCTATGACACGTTGCAGCACTGCCGGGGAAAGCACGCCGGCGTCGTAAAGGCCAATCAGCGTGGCTTCGGCGGCGGCGAACAATTCCTTTGCCGGGGCGGGACGTTTTGCCATCAGCGTTTTGCGATCAGTTTTGCGAGGGCGATGAAGAGGGCTCGACGCGCCAGACTGCGTTGCCCACGTCGTCGGCAACCAGCAGCGCGCCGTCACGGTCGAGCGTTACGCCCACCGGACGTCCTCGTGCATCGCCTTCCGGCGAGAGAAACCCCGTGAGGATGTCTTCAGGGGGTCCCGACGGCTTTCCCCCGGAAAATGGCACAAAAATCACCTTGTAGCCGCTGCGCGGCTTGCGATTCCACGAGCCATGCAGACCGATGAACGCGCCATTGCGATACTTCGCGGCGAACAGCGAGGCGTTGTAGAACGTAAAGCCCAGCGCAGCAGTATGCGACCCCAATGCGTAGTCCGGCGGTATCGCCTTGGCGACCATTTCTGGATTCTGGGGCTTCACGCGGGTATCGATGTGCTGGCCGTAGTAACTATAGGGAAAGCCGTAAAAGGCGCCGTCTTTCACTGCTGTCATGTAGTCGGGAACAAGGTCATTACCTAACTCGTCACGCTCGTTGACTACGGTCCAAAGCGCACCGCTCTCGGGGTTCCAGGACATGCCATTAGGATTGCGCAAGCCCGATGCGAAGATGCGCGATTTGCCCGTCGCCCGATCAATTTCCATGATCGACGCGCGTCCTTCTTCCGCCTCGATGCCGTTCTCGCCCGCGTTGCTGTTCGACCCGACCGTCGCGTAAAGAAGTTTGCCGTCGCGGCTTGCGATCAGGTTCTTGGTCCAGTGATGATCGATAGGTCCTGCCGGCAGGTCGGTGAGCTTTTCACCCGGCCCCGTAATTGACGTGTCGCCCGTGTGATATCTGAAATGCAGTATGGCGTCCGTGTTCGCCACGTAGAGGTCGTCGCCGGCCAGAACCATGCCGAACGGGGAATGCAACTTGTCGATGAACACGTATCGCTGGTCTGCTACGCCGTCATGGTGGCTGTCCCGAAGCAGGATAATGCGATCCGGGCTTGCTGTGGCAGCGCCCGCGCGCTTTTGAACCTGTTTCGCGATCCAGCCTTTGATGCCGCCCCTCGAGTCATGAACGGCGGGCGCATTGCTTTCTGCCACAAGTACGTCGCCGTTGGGCAGGGTCGTGAGCCAGCGGGGATGATCGAGTCCCCTGGCAAACGCCGCTACGCTGAAACCCGCTGCGGCTGTCGGCATGGTGCCTTCGGGCCAGGATTTCGCGGGCGCTACGTTAAGCGTGGGAATCAGCGTTGTATGCGGAGGAGGCAGCGTGGGATCAGGTCCATAACCCATTGCGGTGTTGTCTGCTGCGTTCGCGCATCCGTCCAGCAAAACCGTACAGCTCAAGCTCACGGCGCACACGCTGGCTGTCACAATCGTCTTCAGCACTCCCCGGCGCGGGAAGGCAAACGCGCTGCTACGAAGGTAATCACGCACCGCCAATACCCTCGGTAACCTTACCGGTGCCGTTGCATTGCACGCACTTCTGGTTGTCCTTCTTTCCCGAGCCGTTGCATGCGGGACAGAGGTTCTCGCCGGTTCCGGGCGTGCCGGGCGCAGCTTCGTCGCCGGGATTCAGATCGGTGTTGTCAGGCATGGCGCCTCCTTGGGTGACCGGCAATACGGCAATGACTCATCGCCTGGGCGCGCCTGATGCTTGCGCCACCTGGCGTCAATAGCAAGGTTCAGTAGCAAGGCGCATTCCACTACTGCCTTCACCCATGCTTTCACCCATGCTTTCACCCATGCTTTCACCCGCAATCACGGCTTGCGGCCAAACGCTTCGCGCAGGCGCTTCTTGGCGTTATCCAAAATGGTCCGACGCGACTTTGGCAAGTTTCGTCCGGCGCGATTGATGTAGAAGTTCAGCATCGACATGGCGGACTGGAACGGCGTGCCTTTGCGCCGGCTGCTGCGCGTGGACGATTTCTTCAGCGAATCGGCGATCTCCTGTGCGCTGCCTTCCTTGAAAATCTCATGCTCGATATCCATTGCATCGCTCGTTTCCATCACGTGATGTGACCAGCGCCTGGGGTTCGAGCGGTTCGAACGCTGCTTCGGTCTTGCCTTTGCGCGCGCATGTTTCTGACGTGTGGTCTTGCGCTTGCCGTTGCTGCTCGTGATGCTCGTGCTGCTCTTCGATGCGGTCGCCATATCGTCGCTCCCATTTTGTTTAGCCTGCTTTGCAATCAATCTTTAATCAATCGATGGGCGTGTTTGAAAGCCTCGACAATCGCGCGATACGCACTCTCGCGCGTCCCGGCATCCGGGGCTCGCAGCGCATACGATGGATGAAAGGTCGCAATGACCAAGCGCCCATCGTGTTCGATCGCATCCCCCATTGAAGCTTGCAGTTTCACGGCCGGTTTTTGCAGCACGGACTTCAGCGCGGTCGCACCCAACGCAACCACAACCTTGGGGTCGTGTTCCGCCAACTCCCGTTCGATCCAGTAGTGACACGCGTCCACTTCGCGTTGCGCCGGAGTCTTGTGCATACGTCGCTTACCCCGCGGTTCCCACTTGAAATGTTTGACCGCGTTGGTCACATACACGCGGCTGCGGTCCACGCCGGCTTCATCGAGCGCTCTGTCCAGCAATGCGCCGGCAGGGCCGACAAACGGCTTGCCCTGCAGGTCTTCCTGATCGCCAGGCTGTTCGCCAACGAGCATCAGCGGCGCATGCCGTGGACCCGCACCTGGGACCGCTTGCGTGGCCGCCTCCCACAACGGGCAGCGGCGGCATTGATCGAGGCTTTCCGGTTGCTGGTCCGGACGAATGCCGATGGGCCGGGTCGCCATGACAATCTCAACCGGCAGCGGCGCTGCGCGCTTGAACCAGCGTCAACGGGACACGCATGGCTTCCGCCAGCCGCGCGGCAGGCGCTTCGCGGTCGCATGCAACGGCCGCTGCGACGTGGCCATCCTTCAGCAGATAAGCGATGAACGCCTGAGCATCAAGATTGCCGTCGATCACCACTTCGTCGTGCTCGCTCGCATGGCCGAGATATTCGACGCGCTTGCCGAAGTGATAGGTCCAGAAATACGGCACGCCGGTGTAATGCTCGTCGCCCCCGGTCATGTTCAATGCAGCCACACGCGCGTGTTGTTGGGCGACGCGCCAGTGTTCTATGCGTAGTGTCTTGTCCGAGCGTGGCAGGGGAAATTGCGCGATGTCGCCAGCGGCGTAAAGACCGGATGCGAGACCGACGACATGCATCGATGGATCCACGGGAATGCCACCGTCATCCGCTAGTTCGACGCCATGCAGGAAGTCGGTAGCCGGGCGCACGCCCGTGCCGATAATGACCACGTCCACCGGCAATCTTTCGCCGCTATCGAGTTCTGCCTCTTTCACGACGTCATCACCCAGGAACGCCGTGACGGTGGACTCCATGCAGAAGACCACTCCGTTTCTCTCGTGCAGGCGTTGAAACATGCGGCCTAATTCATCGCCGAATTGCGAGCCGAGCGGCACCTTTCCCGGCGCGGCAACGGTGACGTCCATCCCGTGTTTTCTCAGCGATGAAGCCACCTCCAGCCCAATGAAACTTGCTCCCACGATCAGCGCCTTCCTCGCGCCTCCGGGCGACGCAAGAATCATGGCAGCGTCGTCTCGTGAGCGCAGCAGGAAAACGCCGCGCAAGTTCGAACCGGGCACATCCATCGGCTTGGGGATACCCCCGGTGCAGATCAACGCGGCGTCGTAATGCAGGATGAGATGGTTCGGCAGGTCGATTTGCTTCGTGCCGGCATCGAGTCTCTCGACGTTTGCTTCAACACGTTCAATACGCTGTGTCGACGGGAAATCGTCGGGCAAAAGCAGAGGGATCTCCTCGAGCGGCATGTCGCCGGAAAGCACGAACTTGCTGAGCGCCGTGCGATCGTACGGCATGCCGCGCTCGGGTCCGATCAGCACAAGACGGCCATCGAAGCCGGCTTCCCGCAGCGTGGCGCAGGCGGCCGCGCCCGCGGCGCCCGCACCGATCACGACCATCGTGCGCGTGTCCGCAGCCGGCGTCTGCACGGGCTCGCTTTGCGCGTGCGGTGACACCAATACGTTGCCGTTTTCAATTTCAACCGGATAGCGTTTCAAACCGGCCAGAGGCGGTGGCTCGATCAGGCTGCCGTCGGCAACCGCGAACGTGCCTTTATGCCACGGACAAACAATGCGTCCATTGCATATCGCGCCCTGCTCGAGGGGCGCGCCGGCATGGGGGCAATCGGCCGAAAACGCATGAACCTGTTCGCCTTCGCGGACCAGCAGGATGGGGGTATCGGCAATGCTTACGCGCGTACCCCGGTCCTCCCGAAGATCGTCGAATCTTGCTGCTTGCTGCATGGAACCGGCCATATCGCACTCCCGTCAGTCGTCCTTCAGCTTTCAGCAAAAAGTGGGCCGTCGAAGCTGGACGAGGGGCGATGCGGTGAATGGCTTCCTGTTTCTGGTTCCGTGTGAACGCAGCGACGCTCACGCCGCGATCCGGTCCAGCGACGCTGCGTCGCCTCGTACTGATTGAAGAATGAGCGCTGCGAGTTGTTGCACCGGCGGCGTGGGCGTAAGCGACGCGCGCACAAGCGACAGCGGCAGCGACGGCAGCGCGGGCAATCCCAGATCCCGGCCCTCGAATGCACTGACCGAAGCGGGCAAGCCATAGCGCGTGCGCACGGTGAGTCCAAGGCCTGCTGCCGCGGCGGCCCACAGGCCGGAGAGACTCGGACTCGTGAACGCCACGCGCCAACGGATATTCGCGCGATCGAGCGCGTCGGTGGCGGCGCTGAAAAACAGGCAGGCGCGATCGAACGCAACCAGCGGCAGCGGTTCTGC
>DASYLW010000214.1:0-11096 GCA_036009385.1 Caballeronia sp. | reverse complement strand
CATCGGCGCGATGGGTAAGTCGGCGCAATTCCCGCTGCACGTGTGGCTGCCGGACTCCATGGAAGGCCCGACGCCTATCTCGGCACTGATTCACGCGGCAACCATGGTGACGGCCGGTATTTTCATGGTCACACGCATGTCGCCGCTGTTCGAATTGTCGGATTCGGCGTTGTCGTTCGTGACGGTGATCGGTGCGATCACGGCGCTGTTCATGGGCTTTCTTGGTGTGGTGCAGAACGACATCAAGCGCGTGGTGGCTTATTCCACGCTCTCGCAACTCGGTTACATGACGGTGGCGCTCGGCGTTTCCGCTTATCCGGTGGCCGTGTTTCACCTGGCGACGCACGCATTCTTCAAGGCGTTGCTGTTCCTCGGCGCGGGTTCGGTGATCATCGGCATGCATCACGACCAGGACATGCGCAACATGGGCGGCCTGCGTAAATACATGCCGATCACATGGATCACTTCGCTTATCGGTTCGCTCGCGTTGATTGGTACGCCATTCTTCGCCGGTTTCTATTCGAAGGATTCGATCATCGACGCTGTGAAGCTGTCGCACCTTCCGGGTTCGGGCTTCGCGTACTTCGCCGTGGTCGCAAGCGTGTTCGTGACCGCGCTGTACTCATTCCGTATGTACTTCATGGTGTTCCACGGCAAGGAGCGCTTCCGTGGTCCGAAGCATCCTGAAAGTCCGATGGCGATCGAAGCCGCCGCGCATGCACATCACGCACACGGCCATGACGATCATGGTCACGGTCATGACCACGTGCACGTTCCGCACGAAACGCCGTGGGTCATTACGCTGCCGCTGATCCTGCTTGCCATTCCGTCGGTGATCATCGGCGCAATCGCGATCGGTCCGATGCTGTTCGGCGACTTCTTCGCGCACGGCGTGGTGTTCGACAAGGTGATCGAGATCGGCGCGAACCATCCGGCGCTGCAGGAGATGGGCGAGGAATTCCACGGCTGGTTCGCAATGGGCCTTCATTCGGTCGAGGGCTTGCCGGTCTGGCTGGCGCTTGCGGGCGTGGTCGTATCGTGGTTCCTGTACTGGAAGCGCACGGATCTGCCGGGCGTGATCAAGCAACGCTTCCTGCCGGTCTATAACCTGCTCGACAACAAGTACTACCTCGACAAGATCAACGACGTGGTATTTGCAAAGGGCGCGGTCGCCATTGGCCGTGGACTCTGGAAAGAGGGTGATATCGCCGTGATCGACGGTATCGTCAATGGTCTCGCGAAGTTCGTCGGCTGGTTCGCCGGTGTGATTCGCTTCCTTCAATCGGGTTACATCTATCACTACGCGTTCGCCATGATTATTGGCATGTTGGGGCTCTTGACCCTGTTTGTAACGCTCGGCGGCAAATAAGGCGGGGACACCTATCTATGCACTCTTTACCCATTCTTAGTCTCGCGATCTGGTTGCCGATCATCGTCGGCATCCTTGTACTGGCAATAGGCAATGACAGCAATCCCGGCCCGTCGCGCTGGCTTGCTTTGATCGGCTCCATTCTTGGACTGGTCGTCACCATTCCCCTGATTACCGGCTTCGACAACTCGTCGGCCGCGTTGCAGTTCGAAGAGAAGGCAGTCTGGATCGATCGCTTCAACATCTCGTATCACCTGGGTGTCGACGGCCTCTCCATGTGGTTCGTCGTGTTGACCGCGCTGATCACGGTGATCACGATCATCAGCGCGTGGGAAGTCATCACGGTGCGCGTGGCGCAATACCTGGCCGCGTTCCTGATCTTGTCGGGCCTCATGATCGGCGTGTTCTCGACCGCCGACGGCATGTTGTTCTACGTCTTCTTTGAAGCCACGCTGATTCCGATGTACATCATCATCGGCGTGTGGGGCGGGGCGAACCGGGTGTATGCCGCGTTCAAGTTCTTCCTGTACACGCTGATGGGCTCGCTGCTGATGCTGATCGCGTTGCTGTACCTGTACACGCAGACGCATACGTTCGACATCGCTACGTGGCATGCATTGAAGATTGGCTTTACGCCGCAGATATTGCTGTTCATCGCCTTCTTCCTGGCCTTCGCCGTGAAGGTGCCAATGTGGCCGGTCCACACGTGGTTGCCTGACGCCCACGTGGAAGCGCCGACGGGCGGCTCGGTCGTGCTGGCCGCGATCATGCTGAAGCTGGGTGCGTACGGTTTCATCCGCTTCTCGCTGCCTATCGCGCCGGATGCCAGCCATTTCCTGGCGCCGGTGGTGATTACGTTGTCGTTGATCGCGGTGATCTACATCGGCTTCGTGGCGCTGGTGCAGGAGGACATGAAGAAGCTGGTCGCGTATTCGTCGATTGCGCACATGGGCTTCGTCACGCTCGGTTTCTTCATCTTCAGCACGCTCGGCATGGAAGGCGCGATCATCCAGATGATCTCGCACGGTTTTGTGTCGGGCGCCATGTTCCTGTGTATCGGCGTGCTGTATGACCGCATGCATTCGCGCCGGATCGCCGACTACGGCGGTGTGGTGAACGTGATGCCGAAGTTCGCCGCATTCGCCATGCTGTTCGCGATGGCCAATTGCGGCCTGCCGGGTACCTCGGGTTTCGTCGGTGAATTCATGGTCATCCTGGCTGCCGTGAAGTTCAACTTCTGGATCGGTTTCCTGGCGACCTTCACGCTCGTTCTCGGCGCGGGGTACACGCTGTGGATGTACAAGCGCGTGCACTTCGGCGCGGTGGCGAACGATCACGTGGCGAAGCTGAAAGACATCAACAAGCGCGAATTCTTCATGCTCGCCGTGCTGGCCGTATTCACGCTGTACATGGGCCTGTATCCGAAGCCGTTCACCGACGTGATGCACGCATCCGTAGAAAACCTCCTCTCCCACGTCGCGCAGTCCAAACTGCCGCTGGCCCAGTAACGCGTGCGGAGGAAATAAAAGATCATGCAAAACGCCCCCCTGAGTGCCCTCTTACCCGATGGACTGTTGATGTTGATGGTCGTCGTCGCCTGGTTGAACGACACCATCTTCGGCGCGAAGAGCCGTCACTCGACCTATCTGATTTCGGTTATGACGGCCATTGTGGTCGGTGTGTGGTTCGCCTTCCAGGCGCTCGATCCCACGCCGCACTACTACTTCACGCGCATGTACGTGGTTGACCCGTTTGCGAGCGCGATGAAAGCGGTCGTGACGCTCGGCTTCGCGGTGTCGATCATCTATTCGCGCAAGTATCTTGAAGATCGCGACCTGTTCCGCGGTGACTTCTTCCTGCTTGGTTTGTTCTCGCTGCTCGGCCAGTGCGTGATGATTTCCGGCAACAACTTCCTGACGCTGTATCTTGGCCTGGAACTGATGTCGCTGTCGTTGTACGCAGTGATCGCGTTGCGCAAGGACTCGCCGCAAGCCAACGAATCCGCGATGAAGTACTACGTACTCGGCGCACTCGCTTCGGGTTTCCTGCTCTACGGTATCTCGATGCTGTACGGCGCGACCGGCTCGCTGGAACTGAACGAAGTCGCGAAGGCGATTGCAACCGGCCGTATCAACGACGCAGTCCTGTTGTTCGGCGTGATCTTCGTGGTGGCGGGCGTGGCGTTCAAGATGGGCGCGGTGCCGTTCCACATGTGGGTGCCTGACGTGTACCAGGGCGCACCGACCGCGATGACGCTGCTCACCGGCGGTGGTCCGAAGGCTGCAGCGTTTGCATGGGGCCTGCGTTTCCTGGTGATGGCGCTGCTGCCGCTGGCCGTGGACTGGCAAGAGATGCTGGTCATCCTGGCCGCGTTGTCGCTGATCGTGGGTAACGTGACCGGTATCGTGCAGAAGAACATCAAGCGGATGCTGGCGTACTCGGCTATCTCGAACATGGGCTTCGTGCTGCTCGGCATGCTGGCAGGGGTGGTCGAAGGCAAGGCTGATGGCGCGGCAAACGCGTACAGCTCGGCCATGTTCTACAGCATCATCTATTTGCTGACCACGCTTGGCACCTTCGGTGTAGTCATGCTGCTGGCACGCAAGGATTTCGAAGCCGAAACGCTCGACGACTTCAAGGGCCTGAACCAGCGTAGTCCGGTGTTCGCGTTCGTGATGATGATCATGATGTTCTCGCTCGCCGGTATTCCGCCGATGGTCGGCTTCTACGCGAAGCTTGCCGTGCTCGAGGCCACCATGAACGCCGGCCTGACGTGGCTCGCGGTGCTGGCCGTGCTGTCGTCGCTGGTGGGCGCGTTCTACTACCTGCGCATCGTCAAGCTGATGTACTTCGACGCACCGACCGATGCATCGCCGATCATCGCGGACAACCTCAAGCGCGCGCTGCTCGCCTTCAACGGCCTGGCTGTGCTGGTGCTCGGCATTGTCCCCGGACCGCTGATGAACGCCTGTCTGGCTGCGATCACGCACACCTTGCCGTTCCAGCTCTAATGTCGGCAGCGGGCTGGTTTATTGTGTTGTTGGCGCTGGTCGGCGCCAACCTCCCGTTCGTGAATCAGCGTCTCTTCTCCGTTGTGCCGCTCAAGACGACGAAGAAAAACGGCTGGATTCGCATCGCGGAATTGATCGTGCTTTATTTTGTCGTGGGCGTGCTCGGCTTTATGCTTGAGGCGCGTGCGGGCAACCGCTTCGAGCAGGGCTGGCAGTTTTACGCCGTGACCTTCAGCTTGTTCCTGGTGCTCGCGTTTCCCGGTTTCACGTTCCAGTATCTCGTCAAGCGCCGCTGACGGCGACGGCCGTCGTGGCTTGATCCTCGCGTTCGGCCTTAGCGTCAAGCGCGTTTCTTTCAAGGTGCACGATGGCTGACCAATCTCTCGATTTTCCCGATTCCGACGACGGCTTGCTCGAGAAGACGGTCGAGAGCAAATTGCTCCATCAGGGCAAATTCCTCACCCTCAAGATCGATACGGTTGAACTGCCGGACGGCAAGCACGCCACGCGCGAGTTCGTCGAACATCCGGGTGCGGTGATGATCTTGCCGTTGTTCGATGATGGCCGGGTGCTGCTTGAACGGCAGTATCGATATCCGGTCGCCAAGGTCTTGCTCGAATATCCGGCCGGCAAGATCGACCCGGACGAGAGCGAACTGGCGTGCGCAAAACGCGAGCTTCTTGAAGAAACGGGCTATACGGCCCGCGAATGGTTTTTCCTGACGCGAATTCATCCGGTCATTTCCTATTCGACAGAATTCATCGACCTATACCTGGCGCGCGGGTTGACGGCAGGCGAAAGCAAGCTCGACGAGGGTGAGTTCCTCGAGACGTTCATCGCGGACCGGTCGCAGATTTTCGAGTGGATCAAAAGTGGCCATATCAGCGACGTCAAGACCATCATCGGCAGCTTCTGGCTGGAAAAGGTGATGTCGGGTGAATGGGCATTAGGCGATCCGGTCAGCGACTGAGAATACCGATATTCGACAAAAAAGCGGCCGAAAAGGCCGCTTTTCATTGATCTGCTCAATGAAGACGACACACCGTTCGGCACGCGCTCCAACGCCGGGCTAAAATCGAACGCGTGTTCCACCATTCATCAAACCGTCGTAATGTCATTTTTTGCGAACGGTCGTTCACAAAACGCGTTTTTGCGATTAAACTTTCTGGCAAGCCCCCGATCAGCATGAAGGTTCTCGACTTGAAGTGCTCACACGACCATCGTTTCGAAGGCTGGTTTGCTTCGACCGATGAGTTCGAATCCCAGTTGTCGCGCAAGCTCGTGGCTTGCCCGGTGTGCTCGACAACGGAGGTGAGCCGCATGCCGTCGGCGCCGCGCCTGAATTTGATAGCGGGTCGCTCGTCGGGCAGTTCCGATCATGGCGACAAAGAGGTCGCCGGATCGAACGGATCCAACGGGTCGAACGTTGCGCAACCGCCCCGGCCGCCGCAAGACGCCGATCAAGCGCTTCAGGCGCGCGCGCTGCATTTTATGCGGGAAATTCTCGCGAAGACGGAAAACGTGGGCGACCGTTTTGCTGAAGAGGCGCGGCGCATGCATTACGACGAAGCGCCGGCGCGCAATATTCGCGGCGTCGCAACGCCGGAAGATGCGCACGCATTGATGGAAGAAGGCATCGACGTGATGCCGTTGCCCGTGCCGGCCGCACTGAAAGAGCCGCTGCAATAAGCTGAACATGTTCAGCCTAGCGCGCGTCTCCTCATGGCCGACCCGGGTCATGACAGGAGACACAGCGCATGGACCTGAATTATTCCCCCGCCGACGACGCATTTCGCGCCGACATCCGCGCCTGGCTCGACGCTAACCTCCCGCAGGCTTTGCGGACCAAGGTGCTCGAACACAAACGTCTGAATCGCGACGACTACGCGAGCTGGCACAAGTTGCTCGGCACGCGTGGCTGGTCCGTTGTTGCGTGGCCGAAAGAGTACGGCGGTCCCGGCTGGAACGCGACGCAGCGCCATATCTGGGACGAGGAATGTGCACGTATCGGTGCGCCGGGCGTGTTGCCGTTCGGAGTATCGATGGTCGCGCCCGTGCTGATGAAATACGGCAGCGACGCTCAAAAAGCGCACTATCTCCCACGTATTCTCGATGGCACCGACTGGTGGTGCCAAGGCTACTCGGAACCCGGCTCGGGTTCTGATCTGGCATCGCTAAGAACGCGCGCTGAACGCCAGGGCGATCACTACGTGGTCAACGGCCAGAAAACCTGGACTACGCTCGGCCAATTTGCCGACATGATGTTCTGCCTTGTGCGTACCGACACCGGCGCGAAGAAGCAGGAAGGCATCTCGTTTCTTCTCATCGACATGAAAACGCCCGGCATCACGGTGCGCCCGATCATCACGCTCGATGAAGACCACGAAGTCAATGAAGTGTTCCTCGAAGACGTGAAGGTGCCCGTTGAGAACCTCGTCGGCGAAGAAAATCGTGGCTGGACGTATGCGAAGTATTTGCTCGGGCATGAACGTACGGGCATTGCGCGCGTGGGGCAATCGAAGCGTGAACTGGTGTTCCTGAAACGGCTTGCCGCGAATCAGAAGAAGGGCGGTATTTCGTTGCTGAGCGATCCCGTGTTTTCGTCGAAAATCGCCGCGCTGGAGATCGAGATGATGGCACTCGAAGTTACCGTGCAACGCGTGGTCGCGAGCGAAGCGACCGGCCGCGGTCCGGGGCCGGAGGCATCGATGCTCAAGATCAAGGGCACCGAAGTCCAGCAGGCGCTGACCGAACTCATGGTCGAAGCGATCGGCCCGCAAGCTGCTGCGTTCGATCCTGCGTATCTGGAAGGCGAGCGTGAACACAGCTTGGCCGGCGACGACGATGCCGCGCCGCTTGCCGCGTACTACTTCAACTTCCGCAAGACGTCGATCTACGGCGGCTCGAACGAAATTCAAAAAAACATCATCGCGCAGATGATTCTGGGCTTGTGAGGAGCTGCACATGGACTTCAATTTCACCGATGAGCAGCAGCAGTTCAGGGACGCATTGCGCCGGTATCTCGACAACGAGTACACGTTCGATGCACGTCAGAAGATCGTGGCCTCGAAAGAGGGTGTCGATGCAAAACACTGGACGGCGTTCGCCGAACTAGGCCTGACGGCATTGCCGGCGCCCGAAGCGCAGGGTGGTTTCGATGGTGGCCCGGCCGATATGCTGGTCGTGATGCAGGAACTCGGACGAGCGCTGGTCGTGGAACCGTATTGGGCGACGGCGGTGGGTATCGAAGCGCTGCGACTGGTGGGCGATCACTACGCGAACGCGTTGCTCGAACGCGCTGCCGGCGGAGAGATCAAGCTGGCCGTGGCGTTTCACGAACCGCACGCCCGCTACGACTTGTTCTCGATCGACACCACCGCGCAGGAGAATGGCGATGGTTTCGTGCTGAGCGGCCAGAAGTCACTGGTCCTGCACGGCGCTCAGGCCGACTACTGGATCGTGCCGGCGCGGCTGGCTGGCGAGATCGCGTTGTTCGCCGTTGCGCGTGACGCGGCGAACGTGGAAGTCAACGAGTATCGGACGATTGATGGTCAGCGTGCCGCGACGCTCACGTTCACGAGTACAGAGGCCGCTCGTCTCGGCAAGGCCAACGTGGGTGCCGCCACGCTTGAGCATATAGCCGACTACGCTACGTTTTTGCTGTGCGCAGAAGCCGTCGGCGTACTCGATGCGCTGAATCACGCGACTGTCGAATACACGAAGGAGCGTAAGCAATTCGGCACGCCCATCGCACGTTTCCAGGCGTTGCAGCATCGCATGGTCGACATGCTGATCCATGCCGAGCAGGCGCGTTCGATCACCTACCTCGCCGCTGCGCGATATCCGAGCGACGACGCCGATGAACGCCGCCGGGCAATTTCCGCGGCGAAGGCGCGAGTAGGTCAGGCAGCGCGTTTTGTTGGCCAGCAGGCGGTGCAACTGCACGGCGGAATGGGCGTGACGAACGAAGTCGCGGCGGCGCATTGGTTCAAGCGTTTGTCGATCATCGAGACAACGTTAGGCGATGTCGATCATCATCTTGCAAGGTTTGCGTCGTTGCTTGGATTCGCCAACACTGATGTTTAAATAATCGATGCATTGAAACAGGAGAGCGGAAATGACGTTCTGCTATGAAGATTTCGAAGTTGGAGCCGTGGCGCAATTGGGCGGTCATACGTTTCTGAAAGAAGAGATTATCGAATTTGCCGGGCGTTATGATCCGCAGCCCTTTCATTTGAGCGAGGCGGGTGGCGAGGCATCGCCGTTTCGCGGGCTGGTCGCGAGCGGCTGGAATACATGTTCGGCAATGATGGGCATCCTGGTGCGCGACATGCTGGCTGACTCTACTTCAATGGGTTCCCCCGGGCTCGACAACATCCGGTGGCTCAAGCCGGTTCGCGTGAACGACACCGTAAGATTGACGGTGCGCGTGTTGAGCAAGCGTGTGTCGGAGAGCAAGCCGGATCGTGGAATTGTCGGCACGCGCTGGGAGGCTTATAACCAGCATGACGAACTGGTATTGACCGTGGATTCTGCGGCTATCTTCGGGCTTCGCCACCCGGGAAACTCGCAATGAAATTGACGAGCGCAGCCGACGTTAAAGCCGCACAGGGTAGAGATGAATATGTGAGCGAGTGGCTGGAAATAGACCAATCACGCGTGAACCGATTCGCCGATGCCACCGACGATCACCAGTGGATTCACGTCGACGTGGAGCGAGCGAAAGAATCGCCATTCGGCGGGCCCATCGCGCATGGATTTTTAACCTTGGCGCTGGTCCCAATGTGGCTTGAGCAATGCGTGCCGTTGCAGCAGAAAATGGGCGTGAACTACGGTATGAACAAGGTGCGGTTCATGTCACCGGTACGCGTCGGGACGAAGCTCAGGGCGAGCTTCGTAGCTGAAACGGTGACCGATGTGGAAGAGGGCGGCGTGCAGGTCATCTGGCGCGTGACCGTGCAGAAAGAAGGCGGTGAGAAACCGGTATGCGTCGCTGAGTTCATCACCCGGCATTACTTCTGAAAGTCGGTGCTCGTCATCGTGCAGGTTCCCCTGGCGAGGAACCTGCACCGCCTTACGCCTAACGCCTCGCATACTGCTGCGCGCCAAACAGAACTTCGCGTTGTTTATCGCCGGTCAAATCCTTACGAGCGGAAGCCAGCACTTCAACGCCGCGAATAACTGCAGGCCGCGCAGAAATCTCGTCGAACCATCGCTTCACATTGGGAAATTCGTCCAGCTCAATACCCTGGTTTTTCCACGAACGCGTCCAAGGAAACGTCGCGATATCAGCGATCGAATAGTCATTTCCAGCGAGATAACGCGTGACGCCCAGTTGCTTGTCCATCACGCCATACAAGCGCTTGGCTTCGTTCGAATATCGATTGACCGCGTACTCGATCTTTTCAGGCGCGTAAATGCGGAAATGATGCGCCTGGCCAAGCATGGGTCCAACACCGCCCATCTGGAACATCAACCACTGCATCGTCGTGTATCGGCCCACAGGATCAAGAGGCAAGAACTTCCCCGTTTTTTCAGCGAGATAAAACAGGATCGCGCCGGATTCAAAGAGTGTTAACGGCTTGCCGTCGGGACCATCGCTATCGATAATCGCGGGGATCTTGTTATTCGGGCTGATCGCCAGGAACTCAGGCGTGAACTGATCGCCCGCACCAATATCGATGGGAATCGCTTTGTACTCGAGTCCGAGTTCTTCCAGCATGATATGAATCTTGTGGCCGTTCGGCGTGGCCCAGCTATAGGCTTCGATCATTCCTGGCTCCAAGTCCTGGATACGGGAAAGCGGCGACCTGCGCAATCCGGGTCGCAACTCAAAATCGCCACTCATAAACGCTGCCGAAAATTAGACCATAGTTCGCAGAACGACGCTGAACACCGGTTCACGCGTATCGTGAAAGCTCCAGCTTGGCGATCGCGTTCCGATGCACTTCATCGGGGCCATCGGCAAGCCGCAATGTGCGTGCGTGCGCATAGGCGTAAGCCAGCGGAAAATCATTGGATACACCGGCCGCACCGTGCGCCTGAATTGCCCAATCGATGATCTGGCAGGCGATATTCGGCGCCACTACCTTGATCATCGCGATCTCGCCGCGGGCGCCTTTATTGCCGACTGTGTCCATCATGTAAGCCGCTTTCAGGGTGAGCAGACGTGCCTGTTCGATCATGATTCGAGCCTCGGCAATACGCTCCTGCGTCACGCCGTGAGCAGCGATCGGCTTGCCAAAAGCCACTCGTTGCAGCGTGCGTTTCGACATCAGTTCGAGCGCGCGTTCAGCCAGCCCGATCAGGCGCATGCAATGATGAATTCGCCCTGGCCCCAGGCGTCCCTGCGCAATTTCAAAGCCGCGTCCATCGCCGAGCAACATGTTCGATGCCGGTACACGTACGTTCGCGAGCGTGATATCCATGTGGCCGTGCGGCGCGTCGTCGTAGCCGAACACCGGGAGCGGCCGATGCACGGTGATGCCGGTCGCGTCGGCAGGAACAAGGATCATCGATTGTTGCCGATGTTTCGGCGCATCGGGATCGGTCTTGCCCATCACGATATACACCGCGCAGCGCGGATCGCCCGCACCCGACGACCACCATTTGCGGCCGTTGATCACGTAGCTGTCCCCGTCGCGCACAATGCTGCACTGGATATTCGTCGCATCCGATGAAGCCACGTCTGGCTCGGTCATCAGGAACGCCGACCG
>DASYLW010000213.1:0-5152 GCA_036009385.1 Caballeronia sp. | reverse complement strand
ACGCGAGAAGTGATGTCGAAGCACGCAGTTGACCCGGCGCGCGTATTCGTTGCTGGTTTATCGGCGGGCGGGGCGATGGCCGCCATCATGATCCAGGCGTATCCGGATCTTTATGCCGCAGCATGCGTGCATTCAGGGCTGCCAGCAGGGGCGGCACACGACTTGCAATCGGCGCTGGCGGCCATGCGCGGTGGGAAGTCGCCGGGCGTTCGTCGAGCGGCAGTACCGAAGCGACCGCTGATCGTGTTTCACGGCGACGCCGACGCAACCGTACATCCATCGAACGCGGCTGAGTTGTTGCGCGGTTTCGGCGCTCAGGCCGTTGTCTTCGACGAGACTTCTCATGGAGAAACGGGCAAGCGTAAAAGCACGGTGGAACGGCTGAGATCAGCGGATGGCATTGACGCGCAATTGTGGCTCGTCCACGGTGCTCCGCACGCCTGGGCGGGCGGCAGTGAAAATGGTTCGTACACCGATGCAAAGGGCCCAGATGCGAGCGCGGTCATGATGCGCTTTTTCCTTGACCATCCGTTGCAGGGCTGACCGGTAACACCTTCGAAAAGATAACGTCAGCGATTCAAAACGAAAGGGCCATGCGAATGGCCCTTTCGATCATCGCGCGTCTATAACACTTTCTCAAGCCGGCAGCGAAAAGCTCCCAATTGCCTCACGCAGCACATCGACCTGGTCCTTCAGCGAGTGCGCCGCCGCTGCCGCTTCTTCCACCAGCGCCGCATTCTGCTGCGTCACCTGATCCATTTCACCCACTGCGCGGTTTACCTGCTCAATACCCGCGCTTTGCTCATTCGACGCGTGGCTGATTTCATCGAGGATCTCGTTCACGCGGCGCACTGAACTCACGATTTCACCCATCGTCGCGCCAGCGTTCGACACGAGCGACGCGCCTTCCTTCACCGTCTCTGTCGATGTCCCGATCAGTGCCTTGATCTCCTTCGCCGCTGTCGCCGAGCGTTGTGCAAGGCTACGCACTTCCGCCGCCACCACGGCAAACCCGCGGCCTTGCTCGCCGGCCCGCGCTGCTTCCACGGCCGCGTTCAGCGCCAGGATGTTGGTCTGGAAAGCAATGCCATCGATCACGCCGATAATGTCGCCAATCTGCTTCGAGCTTTCCGTGATGCGCGTCATGGTGTGAATAACCTGTTCAACGACGCCGCTGCCGCGCTGGGCCACATCGGCGGCCTCGCCGGCCAGCTTGGCGGCTTGCGTCGCGCTGTTGGCGTTCTGCTTCACGTTAGCCGTCATCTCGTCCATGCTCGACGCAGTCTGTACCAATGCGGCGGCTTGCTGTTCGGTGCGCTGTGACAGGTCGGTATTCCCCGCTGCAATCTCCGATGCCCCCACGTTAATGTTCTCGGTCCCGGTGCGAACACGCGTGACGGTTTCCACCAGGCCGCTTTGCATCTCGCTTAACGCGAACATCAGGCTATGCAAATCACCGTCCGCAAGCGGCACGTGCGTGGTCAGGTCTCCGCGCGCAATGCGCTGCGCCGCACTCACGGCAATCGACGGCTCGCCGCCGAGTTCACGCTTGATGCTGCGTAACACCAGCAGCATGACAAGCGTTGCGAGCACGCCGAGGACGGCCGTGATCGCGAACCAGCGCCATGCGCTCGCGTAGAACGCGGCGTTGATGTCGTCCGTGTACATACCGGTCACGATGAACCAGTCCCACGGCACGAAGTGCTTCGCGAAACTCATCTTCGGCACGGGGACGTCGCTGCCGGGCTTCGACCACAAATAGTTGACGAAACCGCCCTCGGGCGACGAGCTTCCGGCGTTGACAATATTGACGAAGAGCTTGTTACCCGCCGGGTCCGTGAAGTTGGCGAGGCTCTGCCCGTTCATGGCAGGCTTGATCGGATGCATGATCATCTTCGGCTGGGAGTCGTTGACCGAGATGTAGCCGTCGGTGCCGTATCGCATCGAAGCAAGCACTTCAAGCGCGCGCTTTTTCGCTTCGTCTTCCGAGATTGTCTTGTTCGCAGCGAGACTCTGGAAATGAGCCGTGGCGGTCGTGCCTTCGGCAACCAGCGCTTTCAGTTGCTCACGGCGATCATCCATCGTCGATGAACGGCTTTGCCATGCCCCTATAAATCCGATCGCGACCAGTCCGAGCCATAGCACGGCGATCATCGATCCGAGCTTCTGATTCAACGTCATCTTCTTCATGTTTGCGCCGTCGCCTAATGTTGAACCGTCTGAGTGAATGTGCGGCGTCGGGTATTGCCGAACGCTTGCCTAGCTTCTTTACGGCAAAGCGCTGGCGGAATGTAGGGGCGGGATAACCCGTATCAGGAGCAATGTGCGCGTCGCTGTATTAATCTGATGATAAGACTGTGCGCATCACAGAGCGTCCGGTTACGCAGCTTCATAACGCAACCGGACGCATCGATTTACGGTCAGTGGTCAGGTCATCGAATCAAAAGGTGCTGCGGACACCCACTCGTCCAACCGCCTGCTTCTGATTGCTTGAAGGATTAAAGCCTGCTATCTGGGCGACTTGTGCATCGCCGGCCGCTTTCTGGAATACGCCCAGCACATACACCGATGTCCGCTTCGACAACGCATATTCGGCCGTCAGGTTGAACTGGCTGTATTTGGGCTGTGCGCTGGTCGCGTGGTCGCGGCCGGTGGTGTAGGTATAACCCGCGCCGATTGTCACTGCCGGCGCCGGATTAAACAGGGTCGACAATTCGTAGTTCTGGAACGTCGCGTCATGCCCCGAGCTACCTTGCTGGAAGATCGTATTCGTGAAGTCCGCGAGCACACGCAGCGACGCCAGTACTTGATACGAAGCCCCTACGCCCAACACTTTTTGTGCACGAGCGGCAGTCAGGAAGTCGCCATAGACCGCGTTCGTGAAGCCCGGATAGTTCTGGTAGCCCTGTGTCGAGACACCTGGATCGTTGATGCGCAGATACGCCACGCCTGCGCTGACCGGCCCCGCCGCGTAAGTCGCGCCCGCGCTGAACGTGGAGTTGTTCGAGAACTGACCGGCGCTGCCGCCCAGCGAATACAGTCCGCCGAAGGTGAACCCGGCAAAGGTCGGACTGCGATATTTGATGGCATTCGCGATAGGGAAACCGTTGTCGGTGTTGTCCATGTCGTTCGGATGGGCGAAATAATAACCGCCGATATTGCCGTTAAGCGTATAAGGCTCGACGAAATCGACAACGGAGTCCCATTGGCGTCCAAGCGTCACCGTACCCGCCTGAGCGCTCTGAAGACCCACATAGGCGTTGCGTGAAAACGCGAGCCCGCTACCGAGGTTTCCCGAGTTGATATTGAAGCCGCTTTCGAGGCGGAAGAGTGTTGAGAGACCGCCGCCCAGATCCTCGGTGCCACGCACGCCCCAGCGGCTGCCTGCGGTCACGCCGGATGCTAGCTGGACCAAGTGGTTTCCCTGCACATTGCTAACCATGTCGATCCCGTCTTCGACGATCCCATATAACGTGACCGAACTTTGTGCGTGCGCGAGGGAAGTGATGGCGATGATCGGGATAATCGCTGCAAGTTTTTTTAACATATATACGCTCGGCTTCAGAGGGTTAGAGGATGGATTGATTTCGAGGACATACACTTAGTACAACAAAGGTCAAAAAGCGAGCGATTGAGGTGTCAAATTTCGTCTATTCAGTAATCGAAGTGTTATCTGTCACAGATCAGTTACGATCGCGTCGATATAGTTCGGATAACTATTCATTTATATCTTGGGAAAATTCCGATTTACTGCGCGATAGTCCTCTGGAAAACGTTTCTCTGTGAACGATCAAACAACGATCAAACGGGTTTCACCACCACCGTTATCACCAGGCCAAACGCAATAGGCCCTGCGATGACGGAAAATCCCTGTTGCGGTTCCGGCCGCTCAAGCGTTTCGCGAACGCGCGCCCGATCAGCATCGCGCAAACAGCGCCCACGGCGAACGGAATCGCGACGACCAATCCATGGGCCTTGTACTGCCGACGACGCCACGCCGGTCGCCGAGACCAGCGCAATGACCGCTAGCGAAGACGCGACAACCGACTGCATCGGCAAATCGGTTGATTTTTTTAACGTGGGGCTCCCAGGGCAGCGGACGAAGCCACAGTGAGCAGACCGATGGGCGCCGCCTGAATCACGGAAAGCTATACGCCGAACATAAGCAGCGGCACCGCGATGATTGCACCGCCCGAGCCGGTCAACGCGAGCGTCGCGCCAACGCAGGTGCCGAGTGCGGCGCTCGTCAACTTGCCGTCTGGCAGGAAGCTCATGCTTGAGGTTTCATTGGCCCGGCGAGCCATTCGCGGCCCTTCAGCATGCCGTTCCAGTACAGCCACGGAAGGACTGTTGTCTTGAGATGCCACGCGAGGGCGCCCGGCACGGTGGGGTCCAGCGGGAAGGTTGGCAACAGTTTGCCGCCATAACCGAACTCTGCCAGTACGACCTTGCCTTTCTCAACCGTCAGCGGACAGGCGCCGTAGCCGTCGTAGCGTGCGGATAGAGGTTTTTGCTCCCGCGCAGCCAGCAGGTTTTCCGCCACCACGACAATCTGCTTGCGAACGGCTGCGGCCGTTTTTGCGTTGGGTGCTGAGCACGCATCGCCGAGCGCAAAGATGTCCGGATAACGCGAGTGTACGAGCGTGGCGTGATCGACTTCGCACCAGCCGGCCTTGTCGGCGAGCGCGCTCTTGCTGACGACGTCCGGCGGCAGTTGGGGCGGGACGACATGCAGCATGTCGAACGGTTTGTCTACACGCACTACGTTGCCGGCGTTGTCTTTCGCGCTGAACGAAGCGATCCGGCGAGCGCCGTCCACGCTGACCAGGTTCGATCCGAACGCGAGCGACGCGTGGTAACGCTCGACATATTCCATCAATGACGGCACGAACGCGGCCACTCCGAAAAGCACATCGCCGGCAAGGTTGAATTCGACGTCGAGTTGATCGAGCACGCCTTGCCTGAGCCAGTGATCGCAAGACAGGTACAGCGCTTTTTGCGGGGCGCCGGCGCATTTGATCGGCATGGCTGGCTGCGTAAAGATCGCCTTGCCGCGCTTGAGTTCGCTGACGAGCCTCCAGGTGTACGGCGCAAGATCGAATCGATAATTCGACGTCACGCCGTTCTCGCCCAGTGTGTCTTCCAGACCTTC
>DASYLW010000212.1:0-3960 GCA_036009385.1 Caballeronia sp. | reverse complement strand
CGCGCGTGCGCTTCACGAACAGGCGCAAACGAGCGCCGATGATGCTCGCAAGGCCCATGTTCAAGCAACGCCTTCAGGTGCTGCGGCGTGCCGTAACCGGCGTGGGCATTGAAACCATAAACGGGATGGACTTCGTGCAACTGCAGCAGCATCCGGTCGCGCGTGACCTTGGCCAGAATTGACGCCGCCGAAATCTGCGCGATCAACGCGTCGCCACCAATAATTGCCACCGAACGCATCGACAACCGGGGACACCGGTTGCCATCGATCTTCGCCACAGTCGGCGTGACCGACAGCCCTTCCACCGCGCGTTTCATCGCGAGCATGGCGGCATGGAGAATGTTGATCGTGTCGATCTCCTCGACCGTTGCCGAGGCCACGCAATAGGCCAGCGCACGGTCGATGATCTTCTCGTACAACTCCTCGCGCTTCTTGGCGCTCAAAACCTTCGAGTCGTCGAGTCCGCGAATCCTGGGTTTCGATGGATCGAAGATCACCGCCGCCGCAACCACAGGACCGGCCAGCGGGCCACGGCCGGCTTCGTCCACGCCGCAAATGACGTCGGACGGCGTATCGACATCAAAGTCGAACGCGGGCTGCGCCGCCCGCCGGACCACGCCTTTCACGACGATCTTCGCCATTACCGCGGCCTCCTCGTTTCCAGCACCTTCGCCACGGCTTCAGCCGCGCGGTGAGCCGTGTTCTGACGCAGCGCGTGGTGCATTTCCGTGAAGATTTCCGTCAGTGTGGCGCGGTTCGCATCGTCGTTCAACTGTTTCAGCGTGGCGTCGGCGAGCGCTTCGGGCGTAGCGAAATGCTGGAGAATTTCCGGTACGACAAACCGCCCGGCCAGAATGTTCGGCAAGCCGACATACGGCAAATAACCCTGCCGCTGCATGATCTGGCCCGTCAACCAAGGCACCTTGTACGAGATCACCATCGGCTTTTTAAGCAACGCCGCTTCCAGCGTCACCGTGCCGCTCTTGACCAGGATGGCGTCGGCCGCAGTCATCGCAACCTGGGCCTTGCCTTCGGTAATAGTCAGCGAGAGATTCGGGTGCGCGGCCACCAACGGCTGCAACAATTCGCGCAACGCGGCATTCGCTGCCGGCATCACGAAACGCACGCCGGGTTCGCGAAGCTGCATCAATTCCATCGCGTCGAAAAACGTCGGTCCGATCAGCGCGATCTCCGAACGCCGGCTGCCCGGCAACACCGCGATGATCGGCCCGCCTTCCGGCAAGCCCAATGCGCGACGCGCGCCTTCGACGTCAGGCACGAGCGGGATTTCATCGGCGAGCGGATGGCCCACGTACGTGGACGCAATACCCGCCTTCGCCATCAGCGCCGGTTCGAACGGGAACACGCACAACATGTGATCGACAGCTTTGACGATCTTCTTGATCCGCCCGCCGCGCCACGCCCAGATCGACGGACACACGAAATGCACCGTCGGTATTCCGGCGTCGCGCAACGCATGCTCGAGGCCAAAATTGAAATCGGGCGCATCCACGCCAATAAACACCGACGGCGGCTCCGCGAGCAGTTGCCGCTTGAGTTCGTTGCGAATGCCCAGGATCTCGGGAATATGCTTCAGCGCTTCGACGTACCCGCGCACGGTGAGCTTGTCCATTGGCCAATGGGCATCGAAACCGGCCGCCGTCATGCGCGGACCGCCGATCCCGTTGAACTGCGTCCCGGCTGGCAAGCGCTGGTTCAGGCCCTCAAGCAGGGAAGCCGCGAGCAGATCTCCCGACGGCTCGCCCGCCACCATCGCAACGCGCAGGGGGGCGGGCGCCAGCGTCATTGGGCGCTCGGTCAACGGATGATGCCGCGCTGCGACGCGTCGATGAAATCGGCCAGCGCCGTCACGGGCGCATCACCATCGCCACCTGCGCAAGCGAGTTCGCGCAATTGCACCTTCGCTTCTTCGAGCGTCGCACCGCTCTTGTACAACACGCGATATGCCGAACGCAGCGCCGAAATAGCCTCAGCCGAAAAGCCGCGCCGGCGCAGCCCTTCCACATTGATACCGTGCGGCTCAGCCTTGTTACCGGCTGCGATCACGAACGGCGGAATGTCCTGCACGAGCGCAGACGCGCCGCCCAGCATGGAATGCGCGCCGATGCGCACGAACTGATGCACGCCCGACATGCCGCCCACAATAGCGTGGTCGCCAATGATCACGTGCCCCGCCAGTTGCGCGTTGCTCGACATGATGACGTTATTACCCAACTGACAGTCATGGCCTACGTGCACGTACGCCATGATCCAGTTGTCGTCGCCGATGGTCGTGACACCCGTATCCTGCACCGTGCCGGTATGAATGGTAGTGAATTCGCGGATGGTATTGCGGTCGCCAACCACGAGCCGGGTCGGCTCGTCCTTGTACTTCATGTCCTGCGGCCGGCCGCCAACCGATGCGTAATGGCCGATGCGGTTGTCGCTGCCGAGGACCGTATGGCCTTCAATTACGCTATGCGAGCCGATTGTCGTGCGCGCGCCAATCTGCACGTGCGGGCCGATGATCGCGTACGGGCCGACTTCGACGGATTCGTCGAGCTGCGCGCCCGGCTCGATAATCGCGGTAGGGTGAATCTTGCTCATGCGCCCTCGCTTGGTGTTCTGTTGCTGAGTTTGCCCTGCTTTGCCGCGCCTGTTATGGCGAGCCTGGCGTCTTCGTGTCGGCGGCCGTATTTTTCACGGTGCACATCAGTTCCGCTTCCGCCGCCACAGCGCCGTCCACTTCGGCACGCGCGCTGAACTTCCAGATACCGCGCATGTAGCGCTCGAAGTTCACGTTCAGGATCAGCTGGTCGCCGGGTTCGACCACGCGCTTGAAGCGCGCCCGGTCGATGCCCACGAAGTAATACAGAGTCGTTTCAGGATCGTGCGGTTCCTTTTCCTCGGCGAACGTCAGCAGCGCGGCTGCCTGCGCAAGCGCTTCGAGAATCAGCACGCCGGGCATCACGGGCCGTGTCGGGAAGTGACCCTGGAAATACGGCTCATTGATCGACACGTTCTTCAGCGCTTTGATGCTCTGATGCGGCGTGAGTTCGAGTACACGGTCGACGAGCAGGATCGGATACCGATGCGGCAGCAACGTGAGAATCTTGTGGATGTCTAGATTGATTTTTTCGGTGCTCATAGTCGTTCTGCTCGCGCGCTTCACAGCGCGGGTGTTGACTGCGAGACCGCTTGTCAGAAGCTAACAAACGGTCTCGCGTGGGATGCTGGTTTTTACCGCGATTTTTACCGTCTTAATGCTTGCCTGAAGTACTGTCCGCTGCGTTATCCGCTGTGTTATCCGGGCTAGTGCCCGCGGCTACGGCCGCTTCGAGGGTCTTGATGCGTTCGCGCAACTTGTCCAGATTACGCACAATGGCAGCGCTTTTGTTCCAGTCGGCGTGATTCACGGCGGGGAATGCGCTGGTGTACATGCCCGGCTTCAGCAGCGATTTCGACACGCCTGACTGTGCCGTGACAATCACGTAGTCCGCCAGCGTCACGTGGCCCGCAATGCCGACCGCGCCGCCGATCATGCAGTGCCGCCCGATGTTCGTGCTGCCCGCAATGCCCGCGCAGCCTGCAATCACCGTGTACGCGCCGATCCGGCAGTTATGCCCGACCTGGACCTGATTATCGATCTTCACGCCTTCCTCGATCACCGTGTCGGCCATTGCGCCCCGGTCGATCGTGGTGTTCGCGCCAATCTCCACGTCCTGCGCCACGACGACGGCGCCGACTTGCGGGATCTTGACCCAACTGCCAGTGCGCGCATCGCCGTCGCCGACGAAATCCGCAGCAAAACCAAAACCGTCCGCACCGATCACCGCGCCCGCATGCACGATCACGCGCGCGCCGAGCTTACAGCCATGATAGACGGTCACGTGAGGATAAAGATGGACGTCATCAGCCAGCTTCACGCCCTGGCCAATCGACACGCCCGCGTCCAGCTTC
>DASYLW010000211.1:0-3568 GCA_036009385.1 Caballeronia sp. | reverse complement strand
TACATGCCCATCGCATAACCGCCGAGCGCGAAGAACAGCGCATGCCCGAGGCTCAAAATTCCGCAATACCCCCAGACGAGATCGAGCGCCAATGCACCTATCGCGTAGCACATGAGCTTGCCGACAAGCGTCATCGAATAGGCGCTCAGGTGGAACGTGCTCGACTCCGGCAGCACGAGCGCCGCGACCGGCACGTAGATGCCCATTGCGATGATGAATGCGATCAGCGCAATCCAGCCGTTGCGAGGAAGCAGGGCGGCGCGTGGCGGCAGGCCCAACGCGAAGCCTTCGCGCTTTGCCTGCTCATCGGGTTGCGGCGAGACGTCGAGATTCGCGGAGACGTTGGGTGTATTCATCTCAAACCTCTGCGCTGCGTCCCTTCAGGGCGAACATGCCCTGAGGACGTTTCTGGATGAACAACACGATCAGCACTAGCACCGCGATCTTTGCGAGCACCGCGCCCCAGAAAGGCTCGATCGTCTTGCTGACAAGTCCCAGTCCAAACCCGCCGATCACGGTTCCCGCCAGTTGTCCTACGCCGCCGAGCACGACCGTCATGAATGAATCGATGATGTAGCTCTGCCCCAGATCCGGCCCGATATTGCCGATCTGCGAGAGCGCACATCCGCCCAGTCCGGCGATGCCCGCGCCGAACGCGAACGCATACGAATCCACGCGAGCCGTCTTCACGCCGACGCACGCCGCCATGCGGCGGTTTTGCGTGACGGCCCGCACGAACAGGCCGAGACGTGTCTTGGTCAGCACGACCCAAGCAAGCAGCACGACGACGAGCGAGAAGCCCAGAATGGTGAGGCGGTTGTACGGCAGGATCAGGTTCTGCATGACGGAGACGCCGCCGCTCATCCACGAGGGGTTTGTCACCTGCACGTTCTGTGCGCCGAAAATCGTGCGGGTCGCCTGAATCAGGATCAGGCTGATGCCGAAGGTGGTCAGCAAGGTTTCCAGCGGGCGGCCGTAAAGATGTTTGAGTACCAGACGTTCAAGCACAATGCCGACCACCGCAGCCGCCGCGAACGACACGGGCACTGCGAACAACGGATACCAGTTGAACGCGCCCGGTGCGTAGTGCTGGACGAGGTTCTGGACCACGTACGTGGCATACGCGCCGATCATCAAAAACTCGCCATGCGCCATGTTGATCACGCCGATCAATCCGTACGTGATTGCAAGGCCCAGTGCCGCGAGCAACAGCACGCTGCCGAGCGACAAACCCGCGAAAATCGTGCCGACAATCTCGCCGCGCCGCTGGATGGAATTCAGTTCTTCGATACCGGCTTGCGCTGCGGCGCGCACGCGGGCGTCGGGTTCGACGAAGGTACCGTCCGCGTTCTTCACGACGATCGGGCGCAGCAGTTCGTTCATATCCAGGTCGTGACGCGCGGCAACCAGTTGGACGGCTTCGAGGCGCTTGCTGGGATCTGTGTCGTGTAAAGCGGTGGTGGCCCAGAGTGTATCGAGGCGCTTCTTGAGCGCCGGGTCGGTCTCTTTGGCACGGGCTTTATCGACGAGAGGTTTGATCGAGGGATCGGCGTTCTTCAGCAATTCGTCGATAGCCGCTCGGCGCACAGCAATATCCGGCGATGCCAGTTGCAACCCCGACAACGCACCCGACACCTTCGAGCGGAGCAGATTGTTTAATGTGACCGGTTGCGCATCGGGCCCTTCCACGACTTTGCTGGTAAGCGGATCCTTGTTGCCGTCATCGGTCTGGATCAGCACGCGGCCGGCGTCGGTGGCGACAAGCGAGCCATCGGAAAGCGCGTTCAGCACGGCGATAGAAGGCGCATCGGCGTTGGCGATCAGCTTGTCGACGGCGGCTGACTTCGCGTCGAAATCGTCAGCGGCAAGTGGCGCGAGATCGTCTGCTGTCAGGGCCGCAAATGCGGCAAGCGGCATGCAGGCAATCAGGATTGCGCAGAGGCCACGGCGAGCGAAGCGAAGAATCGAATCAGTCATGAATGGCCTGTCAGGTAGAGCGGAGTGGGGCGTTGCCTGCTGCGTGCTGCCCCGACTCGTACGAACCGCCGCTCTTGTTCTTGTGCTTCGAGCGCGGCGGTTCGATCTTCAACATTGGTACTTACCGAGGCTTGATACCGGGGCTCAAGCCACTTAAGCCACTTAAGCCACGCGTCGGCGGCGCAGGAAATCCGGGATCGAGCTGACTACATCCGGCTTGCCTTCGTTGCCCTGAATGTATGGGCTCCACGGTTGCGCGCGAATGGCGGTCTTCGTGCGCCACACGACGTTGAACTGGCCGTCCGCACGCACCTCAGCGATCATTACCGGCTTGTGCAGATGGTGGTTGCCGTCCATCTCAAGCGTGAAGCCCGACGGTGCCGCGAACTTCTGGCCGACCATGGCCACGCGGATCTTGTCGACGTCCACGCTCTTCGCTTTTTCAGCCGCCTGCTTCCACATATGGATGCCGACGAAGGTCGCTTCCATCGGATCGTTCGTCACGCGCTTGTCGCCGCCCGGCAGGTTGTTTTTCTTGACCCAGTCGGCGAACATCGCCTTGAACTTCGTGTTCTCAGCGTTCTTCAGCGACATGAAGTAGTTCCACGCGGCCAGGTTCCCGACCAGCGGTTTTGTATCGATACCGCGCAGTTCCTCTTCGCCCACCGAGAACGCGACGACCGGCACATCGGTGGCCTTAAGGCCTTGATTGCCCAGCTCTTTATAGAACGGCACGTTGGAGTCGCCGTTCACGGTCGAGATCACGCAGGTCTTGCCGCCTTGCGAGAACGTCTTGATGTTCGCCACGATTGTCTGATAGTCCGCGTGGCCAAACGGCGTGTAGACCTCTTGAATGTCGTCGTCCTTCACGCCCTTCGAATGCAGGAACGAACGCAGGATCTTGTTCGTCGTGCGCGGATAGACGTAGTCGGTGCCCAGGAGGAAGAAGCGCTTGGCGCCACCGCCTTCCTTGCTCATCAGGTATTCGGTTGCCGGGATGGCTTGCTGGTTAGGCGCCGCGCCCGTGTAGAAAACGTTGCGCGACATTTCTTCGCCTTCGTATTGCACCGGGTAAAAGAGCAGGCCGTTGAGTTCCTCGAACACCGGCAGCACGGATTTCCGCGAAACGGACGTCCAGCAGCCGAACGTCACCGCCACTTTGTCTTGCGAGATCAGTTGGCGGGCTTTTTCGGCGAAGAGCGGCCAGTTCGACGCCGGATCGACCACGACCGGTTCCAGTTGACGTCCGAGCACGCCGCCGCTTGCGTTGATCTGGGCGATGGTCATCAGCGCAGTGTCTTTCAGCGACGTTTCCGAGATCGCCATTGTTCCGGAGAGTGAATGGAGAACGCCGACTTTAATCGGTCCGGTATCGGCGGCTTGCGCTTTTGAAATGGGCAATTGGCCCGCAATCGCGAGCGCGCCCGACATGGAGCCGAACTTCAGGAGACTGCGTCGTTTCATTGTGTTTCCCCTTGCCGATATGTTTTTGAGGCGGGTGTCTGGCGGATTTTTATATCGCTGACGCAGGGTCAGTGAGCAGGACACTGCAAGGGTTATGCCAATGGGTGGTTTGTGCCGATGGATAGGG
>DASYLW010000210.1:0-16314 GCA_036009385.1 Caballeronia sp. | reverse complement strand
ATCGCCACTGCATGCGCGCGAACTCATAGGTGCAATTGCCTGTGCGGTCGGCTTCATGAGCGAATCGACGTTCAACCGCGCGTTCAAGGAGCGATTCGGCTGCACGCCGACAGAAGCCCGCAGGCGACGCGCATCCGGGGTGTCGGCGGGCGGCGGCGCCAACGCTGGGGCCGGCGACGGCAGCCAGCGAGGCGAAGCGCGCGGCGTCGGCGTTAGGACCGCTGCGACGATCCGCAGTCTGGGCGGCTAAGCGCGTAAGCGGAACGCATAAAGGGATGCTAAAGGGATGCGTAAAGGAGACGTAATCGGACCGTAACAGTGGGTAAACAATTCGTCGACCAGCCGAACGAAATGGGCGAAAAGAGTGGACGGAATGAGAGGGAGGCGGGGTGCGACGAGGGCATCATTGCTGAACTTTCACGCTGGCGTCGTGGACGGTATCGACTCCATGTGGGGGCGGTGAAAAAGGTGGCCCGTGTTTTCGCGGTCGCGCACTGTGTTGGAACCGCTGGCCGCTTTCGGCGGAAGACCACGCGCTCCAGGTGCGTGTTGCGGGCGCCGTCCGCATTGAACGGACACCAGGGCTAGTCACGCCAGGTCGGTCAACACAAAGCGCCACCGCAGCGACTCCGATAGACCATCACGGCCACGACAGCCACGCCGCGCAGGCTGTGACCAAGCGGGGTGATCAATCGCCGACACGGCAGCGGACGGCACGCAATGTAACGCCCGCCTCGGGCGAATTCGGGCCCGACCGTGCCTGAATGCTGAGCAGCACAGGAATCGCCGGCTGAGAGAGAAGGCGTCACCAGGACGCTTCAAGGCGAAACACGCGGTGCGGGAGATGTCAGCGACATGCAACCCGCCGCGTGTTCGACCCTAAACCAAAAATAATGTGACCTCGGGAAAACTCATGTGGCTGTTTGCATTGTTCCAGGCTGAAACTTCCTTTGGACGTATTGCCAAGACGCTTGTGTCCGGCGCGGCGGCCGTCGCGTTTTATGCCGGTTTTACCTCCACGCCGCAGTCGAGCGCCCAGGCCGCACTATCGCTTGCGGTGATCGTCGCGCTCTGGCTGCATGGTTATCGTGAAAGCAGGCGGGCGTCGTATGCATCGGCGCAATGCGATGCCGACATTCGCGAAGACGAGGGCCGCATCCGGGTAGCGGGCGGCGGTGTCGATCTCACGTTGCATCTCGTGTCGCGAACGCTCACGGTCAAGAAAGTGGCGAAGCGCTTTGTCTCGACCGATGCCCCTGGCGAGTTTCAACGCTTGCGCTCCGGCCGTTTCGAATGGCCGTTCCAGGTGCTGGCGGTTGAGCCTCGGTCTGAGCCGAGTACCGGGCGCTTTGGCGCGTTGTCCGGGATTTCCGAGCGATGGATTGGCGAGGCGGCGGCATCCGGCGTTGGTATGGATACCGATACTCACAGCGGCGCAACCACGCCGCCGGCTGGCGAACGTGAAATGGGCGTGTACTGGAAACATCCGGGCCAGGGTGATCGCCTGCTGTTTTCGGTGACTGGCCCGGCAGGACAATACGACGCGATAGAACGCGCATTTTCGGTCTTTGCTGCGTGGATCGATCGTGAAGACGAAGCGCGGCGCGCGATCGAACGCCGGAACAATGCTGAGGCGTGGCAGCGCGACTGGGAAGCCAAACGGCTGGCGGAAGAACTCGATCACGCGCGGCGCAAAGGGGACAGCCCCTTCGATGAAACCGATCCGCACATGCGCATCACGGCCAAAGCGGCCAAAGTGATCACGCCGTCGAGAAGGTGGTAGCCGTCGTCCATCCGTCCGCTTGAAATGCGCTGGCCGCTTGCGGAGTCTTATTGCCCCCGACGGCGTAAAAACGCGCAGATGATGACCGTAGGGGTCCAGCGCGACGAAGCTAAAACCGAAATCCGTTTCTGTCGGCCCCTGGATGAATTTGACGCCGCGCCGGACCCAATCGGCGAAGAGACTGTGCACGGTGTCGTTGTTGTCCACCGGGAACGCGCGAGTTCGCCGCCGCCATCTGCCGCAGCAAGCGACGCGGGCTCGACCGTATGGTTTGACCACAATCCCGGCTTGAGACCCGACTCCAGGATGGACATGGCGAACGTCGGGGAAGATTCGACGGGCGTTGTGCCGAGCAGCTCAGCGTAAAAACCGGCACTGACGGACGGATTGTCCACGTACAGGATCATGAAGTCGGGATCGGTCATGGCGATTGCTCGCGAAGGGGCCGAGGGGAACTAGCCAGCGTGTGAAGCCGGGAATCCAGTAGCGAGCCGGAGGTTACCGGCGATGCTGAAGTCGAATCCATCGTAAGCGTCACTGCTGCCGTTTCTGTCAGTAATGACGCTTCGCGTATTCATCGCTCTTCATCCGGCTAGCCACTTGATCACAGCTCCTTAATTGAAAACGCGATCAACTGAACAGCGTGCACCATACGCTCTAAAATGAGCAGTTTGTGCAGCTTAAAAGGCAGGTGAATAGGAGGTTCTACAAGATTTGTGTGCTAGAGTGACTTTTGAGCGCTGCCGACACAATAGGGGGAGCAATGAAACTTGAAGATCGAATCGTTCGTTCGATTTCACAAAGGAAGGGACCCGTCATACTTCGTTCCGAGGTCGCCCCCCTGGGAAGTCCTGCACATGTTGGACGGGTGTTGTCGAAGCTTGTTAGCGACGGCAAGCTTGTCCGTGTCAGCAAAGGGGTGTTTGCGAAAACTCAAATCAACAAATTTACGGGTACACCAACTCCGGCGGCAACATTCGAAGTCATTGCTGCAGAAACTTTCCGCAAGCTCGGCGTTGAAATCACCCCCGGATGGCTGGCCCGTGAATATAACAATGGGCGGTCGACCCAAATCCCGATGGACAGCATCGTCAACACGGGAAAGCGTCGCATCCGCCGCAAAATCCAGGTCGGACGTCGAACCGTAAAGTATGAGAACGATCACAAGCGAGTGGAAGTCTGACATTGAACAAGCTGCAACTGCCGACTTATTAGGAAATTTGCCAGCCGCAGCGGCAGAAAAAGATGTTCACATCACTGACGCGCTGAGGGAACTGTCGCGAATCAGGGTTGTGCATACGGCCCACAGAATCAGCCAAAAGAAAGGTGACCTGCGTCCAGGTACTGTCGATATAACGAGCCAGCTTGTCTTCGCTGGTGGCACCTGTCTATCTAAGGCACATGGGCTGATCGAGCGTATGTCCGAAGACATTGATATCAAGGTCGTACTTGAGGAAGTACCGGATGGCTACGCGTTAGCCAACCGCCAGTCGGACAGGGCACGGCTTGGTGATATCCAGACCAGGGTGTGGGATCAACTTGAGTCTGTCGGTTTTACGCTCACGGTTGTTGAAGACGGGAGCAATCCAGTCTTGCGCGACAATCGGCGCCATTACTGCCTTGCGGTCGACTACAACCCAGAGTTTTCGGATATCTCCGGTGTGTTGAGGCCTCAGTTGAAGGTTGAGCTCATACACCGTCATCCAAAACTTGAACTGCAAATGCTGGATTTTGGCTATCTGGCCGACCGGTTTATTGGCCGCGAATCAGCTGAGCGCGTGGAAGTGCTCTGCATTTCGATCGCGGAAACGCTTGCTGAAAAGGTTCTTTCTTTACTACGACGCTGCGCATGGTATTGGGACGGCTATCAACGCGGTGATTTCGATACGGCGTTGGTTCGCCACATCTATGACGTGTGGCGTATCAATACATCGTTGCCCGAGGCGGTAGACAAAGCGGCGGAAGTGTTCGAGGCTCTGGTGTTGAAAGACGCGGAGGAATTCGAAGGACAGAACCCCGAGTTCGACGCCGACCCTTACGTGATCCTCCGCCGTGCTCTGACGCGTGCTGCTACGGATGACGGACTGCGGAAGAATTTTGATCAGCGACTCGTCCCGCTGTTATTTGCAGAAGATAAACCGACTTTCGATACCTGCTTCTCGAGTTTCAACGCTGTTGCCGAAACGCTTCTGTCCAGCCGGGCGGTAGTCCGGTAGGACTGCCGCGAGTTACGTCCACGCCTCACGCCAGCGCCGCCGCAACGACCGCCGACAAATTCCCGATCGAGAAAGGTTTTCGAAGCAGCGAGATATTGTTGCCCATCGCGGCGTCGAGGGCGGAGCTGTCCGCGTAACCGCTCGCGAAGACAATGGGCATATGCATACCCTGGGATCTCGCCAGTTTTGCGACCGTAGCGCCATCAAGATGCGGCATCGCGAAGTCCAACACGAGCAAATCAGGTGGATCGCTCGCCATCATATGTAGCGCCGCGCGGCCGCCCGCCGCCGAGTCCACACGGTACCCCAGCGTGAGCAGCGTTTCGACCATGAACGTACGAACATCCGGATCGTCATCGACGACCAGGATCCGCGGCGCTCGCCGGTCACTCGCCTTGACAATAGCCGCTGCCGACGAGTCCGGCGCGGCGGCTGGAGAGGGCGAACGCCGCAGGAACAAAGACACCCGGGTGCCATGCGGACTGCTCTCGATCCGCGCATGGCCGCCCGCCTGCTGGCAGATTCCGTACACCTGGGCGAGGCCAAGACCGGTTCCCGCACCCAGTTCCTTGGTGGTGAAAAATGGCTCGAACGCCCGGGCCGCGACATCGGCGGGCATGCCGGTGCCTGTATCGGCGACGCTCAATTCCACGTAATCCCCATTGGCGAGATCGGCGTCGTCCGTGATCGTCCACGCTACCGTGCTGATGCGCAGTACGCCGCCCGTTGGCATGGCGTCCCGTGCGTTGATTGCAAGGTTGAGCAACGCGAGTTCGAGCTGGGTCGCGTCTGCCACGACCAGGGCATTGTCGTCGCCGAGTTCCAGTCGCAGGTCGATCCCGGCGCCCAGCGTGCGGTCGAACAGATCGGCCATGCCGTGCACGAGTTGCGCCAGCCCGACCGGTTTCAATTCGAGTTTCTGCGAGCGCGAAAATGCCAGCAACTGCGCGGTAAGCTTGGCGCCGCGGCTGACGGCCCGAATGGCGTTGCCGGTCCAGCGCAGCACGCGCTCGGGGTCTGACGGCGAGCGTTTCACGAGCTCCAGGTTGCCGTGAATGGCTTGCAGCAGGTTGTTGAAATCGTGGGCCAGGCCGCCGGTCAACTGACCCACCGCCTCCATTTTTTGCGCCTGGTGCAGACGGGCTTCCATCTGCCGTTGCTGCGAGAGATCGGAGATTACGCCGCAGATCAGGCGGTCCTGGTCGCGCTCGGCTTCGAGCGCCTTGAAGCTGCAATAGATGGGCGTTTCCCCATCGGCCGACAGCACCGTCAGTTCGTCGCGGGCAGTGCCGGTAGTGCTTTCGCGGATCAACGCCTGCAGCCGCGCGTGCTGGCTATCGAGCACGAAAGCGCTGAACGCGGACCCCACCACGTGCTCGACCTGGGCGCCGAGCAACTGCCCGGCACGTTCGTTGGCATAGAGAATAGTCCCGTCGGCGGAAAGCATCACCGCACCTTCCTGCATCTGCTCCACGAGCACGCGGTACGGCCGGTCCGCGCTCTCGAGCGTATAGATGCGGCGGTCGTCGTCGCTGCCGACAACTACGGCGTCCACCGCGCCGCTGCGGATGGCGTCGAGGGTATCTTCCGCCTCCCGCAGCCGCTCACGCAGCTCCTCGATGGACGCGGTTTCCAGGGAAGCGGAGTGGGATTGATCGGACATACGCTTCAGGGTCTGATGGGCGTGCTTGAGGACATGCCACCGGCTACGTTCGACACCATCACGCCGAGCGCGGCCAGCACCTTGTTCGAATCCGACAGGTCACCGATCACCCTGCGTAACGGCCCCGGACGGAGTTTCACCAGCGTCGGCGCGGCTATGATCTGGGCTGCGATCGCGGCTTCCGGATGCAGGTAGATGTCGATCACTTCAAGCTCGAAGCGGCCCGCCGCATGCGTTTCCAGCAGGCGCCGCGCGTTGTCCACGGCCCGCGTGGAGCGCAGCGTGTTGCCGGTCACGTACAGGCGCAGCACAAGCATGTCCGATGGCGGCGGGGGCGCTGCGCCAAATCCAGTGCCTCCACCGCCTCCACCGTCGCCTTCGACGGGCAGGGCACTCACGAAGGGGCCCTCTGCCGGATGTCGAGGCCGACCAGCACGCGCTCGGCATCCGACAAATCGCCGATCACTTTCCTGAGCGGCGCGGGCAGATGCCGCACGACGGTCGGTATCGCGAGAATCTGGTCTGCGGCTGCAAGTTGCGGATTCACGCGCAGATCGATAACTTCGATCGAATACTGGCCGGCCACATGCGTGGCGCAGAGCGCACGCAGGTTGCGGATGGCGGCCATCGATTTCGGCGTTTCCCCCGCTACATACAAGCGCAGTGAATACGCGGCTGCGACGGGCATGTCTGCCGCGAGTTGGGATTCCGCCGTGTCCGGTTCGTGTTGCGCTGGCATGGACGAGTCGTGTTCGGTCATTCTTTCGATCGCCGTAGTTGCGCCATCCGGGTACGGTCGGCTTCCTCCAGGCGCTTTTGTTCTTCGCTTTGCCCGATCAGCACATCAAGGTCCGACGCTTCAGCATCGAGCGCCGACTGCAATTCTGCGATTTGCTGCTCGACCGCCTTGCGGCGCCGCGCGAGCTCGCGTTTCTTTTGCACCACGAGCTCGTCGCGCGCGGCGGATTCGTCGCGTTCGCGGGCTTCCTGCGCCAGCCGGGCGGAGCCTGTGAGCACGCCGCCTGTGCCAATGTACGCCGGCACCATGGCGATTCCCCCATTGCTGATCTGATATTCGCGGACCTGGTTCGAGTGATCCATGCCACGCGATTTCAGCACGTAGACAAGCCGGTTGCGCTCGCCGTTCGTTTCAATATGCGAGAGCGAAATCCAGGTATCCATCAGCGACGAGATGCTGCGGTCGTTTATGCTGGACGCCTGGTCGACGCTGCTAAGACTTGTAAAAACTGCCGTAATGCCACGAGATTTGAGGAGGTCGACGAGCCGCAAGAGCGTTGCGTGCACTTCGGACTCCACACCGCGCAGCGACGAGATTGGATCGATCACCACGGCGGTCGGCTTGAACAGGTCGATGTCGCGAACCATCCGCGCCAAATGCATTTCCAGCCCGAAAAAACTGGGCCGCGCCGATTCGATCCTGAGCGTGCCGCCCAGGTAGTGCGCAAGATCCACGCCCACTGAGCGCATGTTGCGCACAATCTGCTCGGGCGATTCTTCGAAGGCGAACCACAGCGTGCGTTCGCCGAGTACGCAACGGGCCTCGACAAATTTCGCGGCGAAGGTGGTTTTGCCCGTTCCCGCGAGTCCCGAAACGAGCACGCTGGAGCCGACGAAATAACCGCCCACGCCCAACATGGAGTCGAGATCGGCGATCCCCGTGGAGATGACCTCGCTCGACGTCAGGTGCGCCAGACCCGCCGATGTAACGGGGAGCACGCTGATGCCGGTGGTATCGATGAGAAACGGGTATTCGTTGGTCCCATGCGCCGAACCGCGATATTTAACGATCCTCATGCGGCGCGTGGTGACCTGGTTTTCGACCCGGTTGTCGAGCAGGATCACGCAGTCGGACACGTATTCCTCAATGCCATGCCGCGTCAGCTGGGTCGGGTCGCCGGTTCCACGTTCCGCGGTCACAATGGCAGTCACGCCGCGTTCCTTCAGCCAGTCGAACAGGCGCCGCAGCTCGGCACGCAGCAGGACGGCATCGGGGAAACTGGCGAACAGGGCTTCGAGCGTGTCGAGTACGACGCGCTTTGCGTTCACACTCTTGATAGCGTAGTCGAGCCGCACGAACAGGCCTTCGAGGTCATATTCGCCGGTGTCTTCGATTCCCGCCGGGTCGATCTTGACGTGATCGATGGCGAGTTTTTTCTGGTCAATCAGCGACATCACGTCGTAGCCAAGCGACGCCACGTTCGCAGCCAGGTCCTCCGCCGATTCCTCGAAGCTCACGAGCACCCCGGGTTCGCCGTACTGCAATACGCCTTCCACGAGGAAGGTCATGGCGAACAGGGTCTTACCGCAGCCCGCCGCCCCGCACATCAGGGTAGGTCGGCCCGTTGGCAAACCGCCGAGGGTGACGTCGTCGAAGCCTGATATGCCCGTCGGCGATTTTGAAAGCGCTGCTCCAGTCATCGTTTTTCTTTGTAAGGTTAAACAGAAGGCACCAGCCAGGAAGACACCAGCCGGCCCGGCTCGATACCTTCGCCAGTGGGTCAATGGCGACAGCGCATCTTGGCATCACGGTACGCTCGATGCAATCCAGAAGATCACGGTCGCCGGTGCCCCAGAGCACGCGTCCATTTTTGATCCCTTGGCGCGAGCAATCTGACCCGTACAATCGAGCGTGGCATCGAACAAAATATCGAGCACTGAGAGGTAATATTTTGAACCCTGTTTTTGGAGCTTTGCACGCCGCCATGGACGACAGCGACGAAGCGATTGCTCGCGACGTGGCCACCATCGGCCGGATCGGCGCCGTTGCGTCCATGCTGCGCGTAATCTGCAAAAACACCGGTCTCGGCTTCGCGGCGGTGGCGCGCGTCACCGAGGGGACATGGACCGCCTGTGCCGTACAGGATGACATCCAGTTCGGACTGTTGCCCGGCGGTCGACTCGACGTCCACACCACACTGTGCAGCGAGGCTCGCGCCATGCGCCGGCCGGTTGTTATCGACCATGCGAGCACCGATCCGGTCTACCGCGAACACCATACTCCGCGTATCTACAACATCGAGAGTTATATCTCGGTGCCGATTATCCTGCCGAACGGCGACTATTTCGGCAACCTGTGCGCGATCGATCCGCGTCCTGCAATGATCTCGGATGCACGCACGCTCACCATGTTCACGCTCTTCGCGGAACTGATCGCACTGCAACTGGAAAGCGAGAACGAGCGCTCGGCGACCGAAGCCGCGCTCCTCGACGAGCGGACGACCGCCGAGTTACGCGAGCAGTTCATCGCGGTGCTTGGCCACGATCTGCGCAATCCGCTTGCCGCCGTGGGCGCAACCGCGGAATGGCTGGCGCGACGTAGCAGCGAGCCGGAACTGGTGACTATCGGCACGCGTTTGCGCGCGACCACGCGGCGCATGTCGCGGCTGATAGACGATGTGCTCGACTTCGCCCGCGGCCGGCTCGGCGCGGGTATCGGCGTGTCGCTTTCTCCAATCGAGGATCTCCCCGACGCGTTGCGCCATGTGGTCACGGAACTGCGCGACGCGAATCCCGATCGTGTGGTTCTGGAACAGATCGCGGTAGACAGTTGCGTCTACTGCGATCGGGGGCGCATCGAGCAATTGCTGTCCAACCTGCTGGCTAATGCGCTGACGCATGGCTCGCCGGATCAACCGGTGCGGGTGGTGGTGTCGGTGGATGCGGGTGAGCTTGCGATCTCCGTCTCGAATCTTGGTGCACCGATCGCGCCCAAGGACCTGGAAAAAGTCTTCGAGCCGTATTGGCGGCCGGCAACCAGCCAGCCGGGCGGCGGACTCGGATTGGGACTCTATATTTGCTCGCAGATCGTCGGGGCGCATGGCGGCACGCTGAGCGTGAGTTCATCGGTGGAGATGGGGACGTGTTTTGTGGCACGCATACCGTGCGGGCGACGCGGCGTCGTGCCGGAGACGTTTGGCGCGAACGCAGAGACAAGCGCCGAGACAAGCACTGAAAGAAATCTCCGGGGCTGAGAACCGTGCCGAAGCCGCGATCATCCTGGGCGCGCTCGATGAATACCTCGTGCGGCATAAACCGCAGCACAAACTGCCATTTGCTTCCGATGTGTTCGGGCTATGGAAACATAGACGCATCAAGGGCCGTGAGTATCAAGATCTGCTCCTGTCCGAATGGTGAAGCGCATTCCGTTCCGTATGTATCCCGATGCGGCGGCGTAGGTCTGCCCCTTAAACGTCAATCCCACCAGTTGCAATCTGCTTGCCGGGCCACCTGGCCGTAACACTGCATCGCTGCCGATTTGTCGACATCTCCTCTTGCGACAATCGCGCTGCTCGCTCACCCCCGCACCCTCTCCATACAAACCCGGATTGTCCCCGCCAATTCGGCGCTGCTATCGTTTGCGGGCACTTGTGGAAGCGCTTCCACTCCAACGCTAAATCAGGAGTTCTCGTGGCACTCAACGCATCCGTTGTCTCCGGCGATCCGTTTTCCCCACCATCCGATTCAGCCCTTTGGCGCAGAGATTTTCTGCTCGGCGCAGCCACCGCGTCCTATCAGATTGAAGGCGCCGTCAACGAAGACGGCCGGCTCCCGTCGATCTGGGACACGTTCTCGGCCACACCCGGTAAAGTGCTGGCCGGCGACACCGGCGAGGTCGCTTGCGACCACTATCACCGGTGGGAATCGGACCTCGACTTGCTTTGCTCGCTGAACGTAGATGGGTATCGTCTATCCATTGCATGGCCGCGCGTGATGGACGAAGCGGGGCGTCCGAACCGGAAGGGAATCGACTTTTATAAACGTCTGGTCGGCCAGCTGAAAGAGAAGGGGCTCAAAACCTTCGTCACGCTGTATCACTGGGACCTGCCGCAATATCTTGAAGATCGCGGCGGCTGGCTGAATCGCGACGTAGTCTATCGATTCGCCGACTATGCCGACCTGATGAGCCGCGAGCTTGGCGGACAGGTCGATGCCTGGGCCACGCTCAACGAACCCTGGTGCTCCGCGTACCTTGGTTACGGCAACGGCCATCACGCGCCGGGTCTGGCGAACGACCGCTATGCGACGCAAGCCATGCATCACCTGCTGCTCGCGCACGGTACCGCCGTGCCGGTCCTGCGCGCCAACGATCCGGCATCGCTCAAGGGCATTGTTGCGAATGTGGGCCGCGGTACTGCCGACACCAACAGCGAAGCGGACATACGCGCAGCGCATCTTTTCGAAGTCCAGCACAACGCGTGGATACTGGACCCGTTGTTGAAAAAGGCCTATCCCGAGGACCTTTTCGAACTATGGCCGGGCACCGAACCGTTGGTGCTCGACCGCGATATGGAAACCATTGGTACGCCGCTCGACTTCCTCGGCATCAACTATTACTTCCGTACCAACGTGAAGAGCGACGGCGCGCATGGCTTCACGGAAGTGCCGTTGCCAGGCGTGGAGCGTACGCAGATGGGCTGGGAGATTCATCCCGATGGCCTGCGCGACCTGCTGATCGGATTCAACAAGACGTATCCGGCGCTGCCGCCGATCTATATCACTGAAAACGGCATGGCGTCGGATGACAAGGTAGTCGACGGACGTGTCGACGATGCGCAGCGCATCTCCTTCCTCAAGCGCCATCTTGCCGCCGTCGACAGCGCGATCAAAGCCGGCGTCGACATACGCGGTTATTTCATCTGGTCGCTGATGGATAACTTCGAATGGGCTTTCGGTTATGAACGTCGCTTCGGCGTGTTTCATGTCGACTACAAGACGCAGAAACGCACCATGAAACATAGTGCGGAACTGGTTGCGAGGTTCCTTGAGGAGCGTAACGCCAAGGCAACCGCCCGCGTCTGACCCGCAGTTCTATTTCAATGCCGAAGCCGTTGGGCCCTGTGAACCACAGGACCAAATAGAAGACACAGCCCGGAGGAGACTCAATGAACAGCATGAAGAAACTGGTGGTCAGTGTCATTGCCGCCATTGCGGCGAGCAGCGCAGCGCACGCGGATCCGTTGAAAGCGACCGTGATCCATTGGTGGACATCGGGTGGCGAATCAGCGGCCATCAAGCAGTTCGCCGATGCCTATAACAAGGCCGGCGGCTTGTGGATCGACCAGGCCGTGGCCGGCGCCGACCAGGCGCGCTCCACGGCGATCAACCGGATCATGGGCGGAGATCCGCCGACCGCCGCGCAGTTCAATACGTCCAAGCAATTCCACGACATCATTGATCAGGGACTCCTGAACAATGTGGATGACGTCGCGGCCAAGCAGAACTGGGACAAGATATTCCCGGCGTCGATCATTGAAAGCATCAAGTCGGGTGGGCATTACTACGCGGCGCCCGTAGACATCCACATGCCGGCCTGGTTCTTCTATTCGAAGCCGGCGTTCCAGAAGGCCGGCATCACGAAGGAGCCCGCCAACTACGATGAATTCATCGCGGATCTCGACAAGCTGAAAGCGGCGGGCGTGATTCCGCTCGCGCTCGGTGGTCAGGCATGGCAGGAGAAGATCACCTTCGACGCCGTGTTCGCCGATGTTGGCGGCCCGGACCTTTATTTGAAGGTATACCGCGATCGCGATGCGAACGCGGTCAAGTCCGACGCGTTCAAGAAGGTGCTGACGCAATTCAAGCGCCTGCATAACTACATTGATCCGGGCTCACCGGGCCGCAACTGGAACGACGCCACCGCGCTGGTGATCTCCGGCAAGGCCGGTGTACAGATCATGGGCGACTGGGCGAAGGGCGAGTTCGTCGCAGCCAATCAATCGGCCGGCAAGGACTTCGGTTGCTTCCCGGGCTTCGGTCCGCATTCGCCGTATCTGGTGGCAGGCGACGCGTTCGTCTTCCCGAAGACCGATGATCCCAATGTGGTCAAGGCGCAAAAACTGTTGGCGACAGTCATGACGTCGCCGGCTGCGCAGGTTGCGTTCAGCGCGAAGAAGGGCTCGATTCCGATCCGCTCGGACATCGACGATTCGAGTCTCGACATGTGCGCGAAGGAGGGCATCGCGATCATGAAGGACAAGTCGCGGCAGTTGCCGAATCCGGAAATGCTGACGCCGCCTGATATCAACGGCGCGTTGCAAGATGTCATCACCAACTTCTGGAACAAGAACCAGTCGGTGGAGGATGCACAAAAGGCCTTCGCCAGCGGGCTGAAAAGCTGATGGCGGAGAGGGCGTATGCGCCTGCCCGCAAGACCCTGCGCGCTCCGGCCAGCCACGTGAAGCGCAAGCCGCTGAGAAAGCGGTTTGCGCTGGCGGCTTACATTGCGTTGTTGCCGATGGCGATCACGGTGGTGTTCGCTTATCTCGGCACGATGTTATGGAGCTTGCGCACGTCGTTCACGAACTCGCGCACGTTCGCGTCGAATAGTTTTGCGGGCGTGTCTCAATACGTGCGGCTCTTCAATAACGACCGGTGGATGCTGTCGCTGCAAAATATCGTGATTTATGGGGTTTTGTTCATCGTCATATGCCTCGCGATCGGATTGCTGCTGGCGGTGTTCATCGACCAGAAGGTGATGGCGGAGGGCGCGCTAAGAACGGTCTTTCTGTACCCGTACGCGATGTCGTTCGTCGCGACGGGTCTCGTGTGGCAGTGGATCCTGAATCCAGAGCTGGGCATTCAGGAAGTGCTGCACCGGATCGGTTTCACGCATGCGCGCTTCGACTGGATCGTCGATCAGGATCGCGTGATTTACACGCTGGTGATAGCGACGGTTTGGCAAGCGTCGGGGCTCGTGATGGCGCTGTTGCTTGCGGGGCTGCGCGGCATTGATGAGGAGATCTGGAAGGCGGCGCGCATAGACGGCATTCCGCGCTGGCGTGTCTATGTCAGCATTGTCATTCCCATGCTCGGCGCGTCTATTTCAACGGCTTTCATCCTGCTGTTCGTGATGGTCATCAAACTCTACGACGCGGTGGTCGCCATGACGCAAGGCGGTCCCGGCACGGCGAGCGAAGTGCCCGCGAAATTCATCATGGACTATCTGTTCGGACGCGCGAATCTTGGGCTGGCGTCGGCGGCATCCATTGTTCTTCTCATTACGGTGCTCGCGATTCTTGCGCCGGTCTTTTATGTTCGCAACCGCGCGCTGCGGCTCAGGGATTCCCGATGAACGCGCCACGCCACCCGTTAAAACGCAGGTCGCGCATAACGCCCGCGCGTTTGGGCGTGTACGCGTTCTTGCTGACTTCGGCGTTGTTTTTCCTGTTGCCGCTGTATGTGATGATCGTCACGTCGCTCAAGCCGATGACGGAAATTCGTCTCGGCAATATCCTGTCGCTGCCGATGCATTTCACGCTCGATGCATGGCGGGTTGCGTGGCAATCGGCGTGTACGGGACTCGATTGCCAGGGCATTCAGGTCGGTTTCTGGAACTCGGTGCGCATTGTCGTGCCAAGTACGGTCCTGTCCATTCTGGTCGGTGCGGTGAACGGCTACGCGCTGTCGTTCTGGAAGCCGCGCGGCGCCACCACGCTGTTTGCAATCTTGCTGGTGGGCGCGTTCATCCCCGTGCAGGTGATGGTTTATCCGCTCGTGCGGGTGCTTGCAACGGTGCATTTGTTCAGCTCGTTGCCGGGCATTGTGGTGATTCACACCATCTTCGGCATGCCCGTCATGACCTTGCTGTTCCGCAATTACTACGCAGCGCTGCCGCATGAACTTTTCCAGGCGGCGCGCGTGGACGGTGGCGGCTTCTGGCGCATCTTCCTGCAACTGATGGTGCCCATGTCCACGCCAATCATTGTGGTCGCGATCATCATGCAGGTCACCGGTATCTGGAACGACTTCATCCTGGGTCTCGTTTTCGCGGGTACGAAGAACCTGCCGATGACAGTACAACTGAACAATATTATCAATACGACGACGGGCGAACGTCTCTATAACGTCAACATGGCGGCGACCATCCTCGCGTCCATGGTCCCGCTTGCCATCTATTTCGTTTCGGGTCGCTGGTTCGTCCGCGGCATTGCTTCCGGTGCGGTCAAAGGTTAGTCCAGGGCTCATTCATGTCTACAGTCATGTCGAACGTTTCAATCCGCGACCTGGAGATCCAGCTTGGCTCCCATACGATCATCGAGTCGCTCGACCTTGAGGTTGAGCCGGGGGAGTTCCTCGTCTTGCTGGGCCCCTCGGGGTGCGGTAAATCCACCTTGCTGCATAGCATTGCAGGATTGATCGATGTGAGCGGCGGCAGCATTGAAATTGGCGGCCAGGATATGACATGGGCTGATCCGAAGGATCGCGGCATAGCGCTCGTGTTTCAGTCTTACGCGCTGTATCCGACCATGAATGTGGAGCGCAATCTCTCGTTCGGTTTGCGGATTGCTGGCACGCCCAAAGCCGAGATCGAACGGCGCGTCACGCGTGCGGCCGAGATGTTGCAGCTTGGGCCATTGCTCAAACGCAGGCCTGCGCAGTTGTCGGGTGGGCAGCGCCAGCGCGTGGCAATAGGTCGGGCGATTGTGCGGGAAGCGGACGTGTTTCTCTTCGACGAACCGCTGTCGAACCTTGACGCAAAGTTGCGCACGGAACTCAGGCGTGAGTTGAAGCAACTGCATAAGCGCCTGGGCGCCACGATGATCTACGTGACCCACGACCAGGTGGAAGCAATGACGCTGGCGACCCGCATGGCGGTCATGCGTGGTGGGGTGATTCAGCAGATTGGCACGCCGGCGGAGGTTTATGCTCATCCGAACAATTTGTTTGTTGCCACGTTTCTTGGTTCGCCGGGCATGAACTTGCTGAAGGGAGCGTTGCATCGCGAGGGCGGCGGAGTGCTGTTTCGCAATGAGCACGTTGATATTGATGTGTCCGGGTATGCGTTTCTTCGGTCACCGGCGGAGAGCCAGTTGTGCGTGCTCGGCGTGCGTCCCGAGGATGTTTCGATCGATCCGGCGTTCGAGCATCGGGGCACGGTTTCGCTTGTTGAGCCGATGGGAAATCATCGGGTAATTTGGCTCGATTATCATGGCGCCCAGATCGCGTCAATTGCGCAGGATACGGCGACGGCGGCGGTGGACGAGATTACGGGCTTTTCGATCAATAGCGAGCGTATTTCGCTGTTCGATGAAGTCAGCGGTGGCCGGCTTTGAGGGTTCGCTGGCGCTTGGTCGGGCGGGCGGTTTTGGTGTTAGTGGTCAGGGTTATGGCAGGGTGCCAGGTTCCTGGGTTAGCGGTCGGAGTCATTGCCGGGTTGGTGCTTTCGGTGTCAGTGGTATGCGTGAGTTGATGTTTTCTTTAGCACTGTTAGCCACTGTGCGTGGCGGCACGTCATTTCTTTGTCCAAAGCGACAAAGAAACGAAGCAAAGAAAACGCTTTCACCGCTCTACCCTAAGTGTCCACAGCGTGCAGTTCCCATTCATGGGTGCCCCAAAAGCACGGTGCTCGCCAGAGCCACCGATGTGTGAACCCCTCCTTCTCGCGAATCCTGACACGAACACGCTTCGCCCCGTACGCTCTCGGGCAAGCACCAGTGTTCCACGGACCAGCAAAGCCTCACGCGCTTTTGAGGCTTTGCTTCTTGTTAGGTTGGTTGAGCGGTTCGTCGTGCGTACGAATTTGGAGGTTGGTTATCCGCGGATAGCGCGGGGTGTTCCTTGGGCAGGTTCAGTCACTGGTGGCGAAGCGTGTGGGTATCCGTGTTCGGAGAAGGAGGGTTTCACACATCCGT
>DASYLW010000209.1:0-9990 GCA_036009385.1 Caballeronia sp. | reverse complement strand
GACTGTTTATTGCCGACCAGCGATTGCGATTGCGAACGATTAGAACAGCGTCGTCGAATGACGGCAAACTGGCCGAATGACACCGTAGGTATCAGTTGTATTAGCCTGGACCGGACCTGACAGGACCATCACCAGTTCGGTTGGCTGCATGGCGAGCTCCCATCGTTGGACCGGAAGCTCCCAGCATCGCACCAGCACCAAAACACGACATTTCTATCTTGCTCAAACACGACATTAGGATATTGCTGCTACACATGTAAACGGTGATAATTTATATTATGTAAAATTCAACGGCAACCTGAGCGAATTCCGATTCACCGCCATCTCTGCGTCAGTCAGCGCCCTCGAGCTAAGTGATCGATCGCTTTGGATGAGCCAAGACCTTGGCGTCACCTGCCAGCCGGGCATTAATGAAACTGGCTGCTTCTCGCGGATGCCCCAGTTCCAGCATTGCGTTCGCAAAATCGGCTAGGAATACGGAATAAGCGGGATCAAATCCATGGGCTTGCAGCCTCTCCAGTGTCGATCGAAGCTCCATGCGCATTCTCACGAAGAGCGCGGCCGAAGCCGCGACTTGAACCAATCAAGCAATAGCGTGAATAATCCGCTCGATGTTCGCTTCGAGGTAGCTCGTTTCATAAACGCCCGCCGCCACGCCGGGGTCATCGAGCAATGCCAGATGTAACGCCCGCGTGGTCTTTACACCGTCCACGTGCAGTTCCGTTAGCGCGCGTTTCATCCGGCTGATCACTGCATCGCGATTCACGTCCCAGACGATCACCTTGCCAAGCAGCGAATCGTAGAATGGCGGCACGCGATAACCGTCGAAGATATGCGTGTCTATGCGCACCCCCGGACCGCCGGGCAGCCGCACATTGCCGATAACCCCCGGCGAAGGCATGAAGTTTTTGACCGGGTCCTCTGCGTTGATCCGGCATTCCATTGCTGCGCCACGCAACACGATATCTTCCTGCGCATACCCGAGCGCGTCCCCGGTCGCCAGGCGCAGCGACTCCCGCACAATATCGATGCCCGTCACCATTTCGGTAACAGGATGCTCGACCTGCACACGCGTGTTCATTTCAATGAAGAAGAACTCGGAGGTCCTGGCGTCGAACAGATATTCGATGGTGCCCACCCCCGCATAGCCCACTGATTCAGCCAGCGCCACCGCCGATGCACACAAGCGCTTCCTGACTTCGTCGTCAAGCGACGGCGACGGGGCTTCTTCCATGAGTTTCTGCCTGCGCCTTTGCAGTGAGCATTCGCGGTCGTAGAGATGGATCGCGCGTACGCCATCACCCATGATCTGCACTTCCACATGATGTGCGCGCCCGACAAAGCGCTCCAGATAAAGGCCGCCGTAGCCAAAGGCGCTTTCGGCTTCGCGGGTGGCCTTGTCGAATTCGGCGGCGAGTTCGTTTGCGTCTTGCGCGACACGAATGCCACGTCCACCGCCGCCCGCGGCAGCTTTCAGCATGACCGGATAGCCGACCCGAAGCGCCTCACGCTGCGCCTCTTCAACATGTTCGACTACGCCATCGCTGCCGGGTACGGTCGGGACGCCGGCCCGCCGCGCACAGGCGCGCGCGGCAGCCTTGTCACCCATCAATGAAATGGTCTCGGGCGAAGGTCCCACGAAGATCAGCCCTGCGTCCTTGAGCACCTGCGCAAAAGCCGCATTCTCCGATAAAAACCCGTATCCCGGATGCACAGCGTCAGCGCCGCTGCGACGGGCCGCCTCAACGACCGCACGCGTGTCGAGATAGCTCTTCGCAGCGGGCGCCGGACCCAGCACCTCGATGCTGTCCGCCATGCGTGCAGCAAGACTGTCGGTATCGGCCTCGCTGCAACCCAGCACGGTTTGCAAACCAAGCTCCCGCGCCGCGCGAATGATGCGCACCGCAATCTCACCCCGGTTCGCAATAAACACCTTCCTGATCGTACGCGTCATTTCAGACACTTCCCGTATCGATCACGACGAGCACAGCGTCAGCGTCGACGGCATCGCCATCGGCGACCGCGAAACTGCGCACCACACCCGCTACGCCCGCAAGTACCTCGTTGAACTGCTTCATCAACTCCACAATCCCGATAATCGTTTCGGCCGAGACGCTTTGCCCTTCCTCAACGAGCGGCGGCTTGCCGGGTGCGGAGCTGCGATAAAACGTCCCCGGGATTTCGCTTTTGACTTCGAAGTCGGCCATCTGGTTGTCGCCCTTGGTTTGCGTTACACGTCATGCTTGAGTAGTCGTTTCGATCAGCGCTGTCGGCGTGCACAACGCATCCATACGCCGGCGCTCGGCGTTAGCCTCGCTCATCGTTACGCGGCGAAAGTGCAGGATTTCGTTGGGGCGTGCTTGTCCCAAGCGCCATAGATCGCAGCGCGGAACCGTGAACGGAATGATGAAACCGCCGGCGCTCGGCGCATCATGAATCAGCACGATGGCCGTCTGCCCCGCCACGCTGATGCCGCCGACCGGATAACCGTGATCAAGAATGTTCGAGGGTTCCTGTCCGTGTTCCGGCCGCTTTGAATATGCGCGCTCCGAGAAGGTGAACTCGGGTCCGGTCAGCCTCAGCCCCGTGCGGTTGCTTCGCGCCTGAACCGTCCATTCGCTTTCGAAGAACATGTTGATCGCGTGCGGATCGAGCCATGCATCGTTGGGGCCGAGCATGGCAGCAACACACTTCGAAGTTGCGCTTGTGCGAAGGGCCGGGTCTATCGGCGGGCGGGCGCTCTCTGCCACACGAAGCCGCTTGAATGGCGTCGTCGGCTCGCCGAGCGGTACGCGATCGTCTTTCTTCAACGCGCCATTCCCCGTCCCGCCGATGGCGGCCATATGGAACGTCGCGCGTGAACCCAGTACCGGCTCGGTCGTTATGCCGCCCGATACCGCGATATACCCTCGCGCTCCCGTGCGCGCCGCGCCGCACGTCAGCACCTGCCCTGCCCTCACATTGAGCGTTTCCCACATCGGCGCAGGGGTGTCATCGAGCTTCGCGGCCATGTCGGCGCCGGTCAGCGCAATCGCGCCGTCGCGATGAAAGCGCACCGTCGGCCCGACGAACTGCCATTCGAGCGCGGCGGTATCGCGGTCGTTGCCGACCAACAGATTAGCAAGACGAAACGACCACGCGTCTGCCGGCCCGGATGGCGGAAAGCCCTGCTCCCAATGACCAATGCGGCCAGGCAATTCCTGCACCGTGGTCTCGAGACCCGGTTTGACGATATCGAGCATCCGTCACTCCTTCCCGAGAGTTAGCAGCCAGGCCTGATACTTCGGCACCGAGAACGTCTGGTATTCGATCACCGGATGCTCGTAGCGCCCCTCGTTCACTTCTTCTTCGATGAAGTCGTACTCGTCGCGCTGGATCGGTACGAAACGTACGCGGTCACCCGGCCGAAACAAGGCAGGGCTTTCGCGGAATGCGCTCAGCCGCTGATGCCGGTCCCACGTCGGCATGGGCGTGCGGGCGAATATCTGATAGCCGCCGGGCGTGCGGTCCGGATAAATGCACGTCAGGCCGCCGCCAAGCCCGATCGTGCCCTTGGGCGTCCAGCCTCGCGGCGGATTGTATTTCGGCGCATTGAGCCGCGAGCGGGGATCGAGCGGCATCAGTGAACAGAGTCCCGGCCAGAACCCGAGTGCTGCAACCCAGTACTCGCTGGCGGAGTGGATCCGCTGCAGTGTTGCCCGGTCGGCCAGGCCGTTGTGCTCGCACATCAGTTCGGGGTCAGGTGTTTTGTCGGGATAAGTCTTGCGATATTCATCGACGCACTCAGCCGTCCACGGGTCGTAGTAAAGCAGCGGCACGTGAAAGACCCGGCTGGTCATTTCCTGCATCGCGCCACCTGAAAGCTGATCCGATAACGCCTGGATTTCACGGATGGTGTCGGCGTACGAGACGCGGTCCGGATCATAGGACACGAGCAACGACGCCAGTTCGGGAATCAACTCGACAATGCCCGCAATCTGCGCCGCGCGAATGGCGGCGGCAAGCGCATGAACGCGCACGTTCAGATCGAAACTCATTTCGTCGCCAAGTTCGACTTCAATGAAGCAATCGCCGCCCGGCACGAAGCGCGGCTCAGGATAAAGCATCGCAAGGCCCTTGAGAGTTAGGGATAGACGTCGATCAATTCTTGTCCATTCGCACGAACAAGACCCAGAAAAGCGCAGCCAGAAGCGGCAGGACGACTGCAAGGACGATCGTCTCCAACGAGAAGATCACAGGCACCTGCGACTGTTGCGACGATGCCATTTCCCAGTTCCAGATCGGCATGGTTGTCGCCGTGCCGCGCAGGAAAATGGACCGCTGCACTTCGTTGAACGAGATGAGAAAACCGAACGTGCCGGCGCCTACTATGCCGGGGCGCAGTATTGGAAATTCGATGTCCCAGAAGGTGCGCCAGCCCGACGCGCCCAGATCGGCTGCGGCCTCGACGAGGCGGCTATCGAAACGCGTGGTCAGCACCAGCACGATCAGCAGCGAAAACGGAAACGCCCAGACCACGTGACCGAGGAAGATGGACCAGAACCCCAGCGTGAGACCGAGCATGGGACGCAGGAAGATGAACTGGGCAGCGCCCATCGACATGCCGGGTATGAAGAGCGGCAACACCGCGAGCAACACCAGCGTGCCGGCGCGCGGCGAATGCGGCAACGCCCGGCCAACCAGCGTGGCCGTCACCGCCGTCACCACCGCAACGCCGACCGCGATCATCACGCTGAAGCCGAAGGGTGCGAGCCAGCTGTCGTTCGTAAAGAGCGACACGTAGTTGGCGCCCGACAGCGGAAACGGAATACCCGAAAGCGGACGCGCGCTCACCGACATCAACGCAAGCCAAAGCAGCGGAAAGTAGATCAGGCCCAGCACGCCGAACGTGATCCATTTTGCGCACGCCGGCCAGCCGCGCCAGTAGCTCCACTCGCCGCCCTTGGGCTGTGCGGCAGGTTCGCGAACGGATAGCTGGAGGACGGGGTGGCTCAACTCTGAAGATTCCGGAAAGAGGTGGAAAGGTCAGCAAAGCGGCGCGTGAGGAACATCAGCACGGCAAGCATCAGGCCGACCATCAGGATGACAAAGCTCGACAACGCGGCAACCACCGGATAGCGCAACGCGCTATAAGCGCTATCCACCGAATTGCTCAGCATGTTGACGAAGCCACCGCCCAGCATGTTCGGTTCGATCCACGATGCAAGGGCCGGTCCGAGCGTGAAGACCACGCCGGCCAGAATGCCGGGCATGGAAAGCGGCAGGACGATATCGGCGAGAATACGCCACGGTGACGCTCCAAGATCGGCGGCCGCCGCGATCAGCGTGTCGTCTATCACGCTTATCGCCATGTAGATTGGCAGGACCATCATGGGGAAGTACGAAACGATCATGCCGAAATGCACCGCCTGCTCGGTGTAGAGCATCCCGCGTATGGGCGACGCAATGACGTGCACCGCCATCAGCACATAATTGATGAGACCGTTTTCATCGAGGATGCCGCGCCACACTATGATGCGCGACGATAAATCGAGGAAGAACGGAATCGTCAGCAACGCAAGCACCAACGCCTTCGTTGTCTTGCTGCAGCCGCCCTTCGCGAGCCATAACGCGCTTGGAAAAGCGAGCGCCAGTTCGATTGCCGTCACCGTCAACGCAATGCGCAGCGTGCGTACGGTGACCTCAAAGCGCCCTGACGTGAAGAGACTTTCCCACGTCGCGAGCGACGGCTTGTAGATCATCGCGAAGTTGCGGCTCTCGAAGAAGCTGTAGGCGAACAGCACCAGCAACGGTGCGATCACGAGCGTCAGCCATACCGACAGAAACAGTGGCAACAGCCAGGGAGAACGCTCGAGCGGCGTTCGCATGGTGCCGCGCCGTGGGATGCCAATGCTTGCATCGCTCATGGTCAGATCCGAAAGAGTAAGAGGCTCATGCAATGAACTAGGCGTTCAGAAAGCGCTGCCATTCTTCTTCGATAGCATCCGAATTCGACGGCGTCGTGGTGCTCACAAAGGGCTTGGTGAACTTGCGATCGACCTTCTGCTGCGTCGCCTTCAGGTTCGCGATGTCGTCGGCCTTCCATCCGTTTGCCGTTGCATACGTCACGGCGAGATCCATGTTCGGGCCGGCATAACCGCGATCCCTCGCCTGCAGCGCGCGGTACTCGCCATCGAGGAAGTAATTCAGCATCTTGTAGATGTTGTCCATGTTTCCACGGCTCTTTGCCTGCGATGCGATATAGGCGCCGTGGCCCCACTTGTAATAGCCTTCGGTGGTGTAGGCGTAGCGGGTTTTTCCATCGCCGAGCTTGAGGTTCGCTTCCCGCACGGCGGGTTCCCAGCAATTCAGGATATCCACTTCATGGTTCGAAAGCAGTTGAATCTGTTCCTCGAACGATGACACCAGCGTGCGGAACTGGCCCGCCTTCTTGCGTGCGACGAGAAAGTCCACCACGGTCCTGGCTTCCGCCGCAGTCGGATCGGCGGGGTTGGCCACCTTCGCCTTGCCGGTCGCATTCAGATAAAGCGCCGCCACGCCGATGGAATAGTTCCACGTCTTGTCGTAACCCACGCGCCCGCGAGTCCGGTCATCTTCGAACATCATCTTCCACGATACATCCGCGCTGCCGTCCGGATTCACGCCGAGCTTGTCCGGGAAATAGCCGAAGCTGTCCGCATTGCCGATCACGGGTACGCCGTACTGCTTGCCGTCCCGGCCAACCACTGTCTGCGAACGTTTCCATGTATCGGGGGTGCGCTGCCACAGCTTGAGTTCGGGCTGCTTTTCATCGATGACAAGATAGGCGCCTTGCGGCCCCAGCAGATTTTGCGTGCCGCCTTCGAAGATGAAGATGTCGACCTTATTGCCCATCTGCGACGCCATTACGTCGCGCATGAACACACCCACGTCATTGCCCGAGCCGACGTATTCCATCTTCAGGCCCGTGCTCTTCGTCAGCACCGACCAGTCCTTGAGTTGCGCGGTCGTCACGCCGTACGCGCGCACGGTGCTGGATGCCGCAGCTTGCGCGAAACGGTTCAGGCCGAGCGAGCCCGCAAGCGCCACCGCGCCGGTCGCGGCGATGCTCTTCAACATGTCCCGGCGGGACAGATCCAACTGCGATGTAATCGAATGCCGGTCTTTCATGATTTCCCGCCTTAGTCGTTAGTGTGGAAGAACAACGCAATCTTGTGGGCGGCAGGACACCGCATCGAAGCCGGACGGGTCCGAGCCATGTTGCGCGCCGCTCTGGTCCCAGCTGCGGATCTTGAGTACCGTGCCGCCTGGCGTACGCGCGGTCCGGTCGGTGTACTTCCCGCGATAAAGATGGCCTTCGGCCGTACACGCGAGCACGTTCATGTTCGCGCCGGCCTGCGCGCGCAGAATCGGTGTGAGACGCTCGGCGCGCACGGCAAGCAGCACGGATTCACCTCGTCGCGCGCGGCAGTCGGGCGAGCGTTGTGCCCGCACCGTTACGCCGCCCAGGTCGACGGTCATGGCAGAAGCGTCGGCGTCGCTGATCACGGTGCATGGCAGGACGTTGTCGTAGCCCATGAACTCGGCGGCAAACCGGCTGCCCGGACGATCGAAAAGGTCTTCCGGGGTGCCGCTTTGTTCAATGCGCCCGCGCCGCATGAGGACGATCCGGTCGCTCATGGTGAGCGCCTCCTCCTGGCTGTGCGTGATGTAGATGAACGTCATGCCGAGCGCCTTGTGAATCTCCACGAGCTCGGCCTGCATGTCGTAGCGCAGGCGTTCATCGAGGGCGCCGAGCGGTTCATCGAGTAACAGGATGGCGGGTTTAGTGACGACCGCACGCGCCAGTGCAACACGCTGGCGCTCGCCGCCCGACAACTGGCCGATACGCCTCCGGCCCTTCTCGCCGAGCCGTACCATGTCGAGTGCCTCTCCGGCACGGCGGCGGCATTCATCGCGGGACACGCCGCGCAGCTTCAACCCGTAGCCGACGTTTTCCTCAACCGACATATGCGGAAACAGCGCGTAGCTCTGGAACACCGTCGTACAGTTTCGACGCGCCGCAGGGACGTCGGTCACGTCCACTCCGTCCAGCGACAACTGCGCCACGCGCGACGCCCGTTCAAGGCCGGAAATTACCCGCAGCATGGTCGTCTTGCCCGAGCCGCTTTCGCCGAGGATGGTGAGAAATTCGCCGCGCCGGACTTCCAGCGACACATGGTCGAGCGCCGTCACCGGGCCGTAGTGATGCATGACATCGATAGCACGCAGTATCAGATCGGCCTCCGGCGCAGCATCATGCTGCACGCGGGGCGCGGCGCCCGCTGCCGGGATAAACGTGGGCGTCACGCGCTCGGCGTCGTGGCGTTCCTTCAACATATCAGGACCTCGATGGTCAAAAGGGTCATCGCCAGGGATATCGCATGGCGAAGAATGGCGAGCGTGGTGGGAAGCGGATCGGCGACGTCGGGTGGGACAGTAAGCGCGCCCGGCTCGACGCCCGCATTGCCGGCAATGCGCGAGGCGATCGAACGGCATCCTCGTACCAGCGCTTCGAGCGCAGCGTCTTTTGCAACTGTTGCGTCAACCGGATGTTCCGCGATGAGCGCATCGGCGAGCTGGATCAACGCGATCCCGCCGCCGGCTACGACCCCATGCGATGCGGCACGTGTAGCGGCGAGCGCGGCACTCGCGCCGTCGATACATTCCGCCGTCTCCCACGCAGTGCGCCCCGCGACGCGCAGTTCGCCCCAGCCGCCGCCCATGCGTGCCGCGCGGCGCAGCAGCCGTTCACGATCCAGCGCGACATAGCGTTGGGCGGCGGCCTCTCGCGTAATCAGGTTGCGCCGGTTCGCGATGGCGGCGCGCTCACCCGCAGGCTCAACGAAGATGGCCCGGCCGCCCTGCACGATCAGCCGTTTGGCGCGGCCGAGCATCGCGGGACGAACGCTTTCGATCGAGATGCCCGTTTCCTCGCTGATGAACGTGGCGCCAGTCATCGTGCAGAGGTCTTCGAGCACGTGCATCGCGCTCAAGCCCGTATCGGCCGGCAATAGTCCCAAGACGTGCATGCCGAGGCCCGCGCGGTTCGCCGCCAGCGTGGCCCGCGCCGCGCCTTGTATGCCGCGTGCGACCACCACAAGCGACTTCGCACGCGAAACGAATTGCTCCATCACGCGCGCAAGCGGCCCGAAATCATCCAGGATCTCGTTGACGACAAGAACATGCACGCCATCCATCTCGATGCGCGCGCCTTGTTCCTTGACCGGCACACCCGCCCGGTCCGCCTGAACATCCATGCAGAAGCCCGCGAACTGCTCGAGTTCCACGCCGGGCCGATAACCTTCGATGATCGAGACCGCGCCTTCATCGCAAAGCGTCTCCGACATCTCCGCGACACGCGCCGCAATGTCTCCGCGATTGCAGGCGCTGTGCGCCATTGCGTGCGTGCCGGGCGACTCTCGGCGCTGGCGTTCGAGCAGTTCGGGCAAGCGCGCTCTGAGTTCGCCAAGCGCCTGTGCAAGCAGCCCCGGCGAAACGCCTTGTTCCACGCGCTTCGCGGCCGCTGCATGCACAGAAATGGCGATGCACGCGATGCGCGCCGTACCGTCGCCGAGTTCTCGTTGTGCATCCCACAAGGCGTCGCGAAGAATGCGCGGCGCCACGGACCACGCGCCGGCCTCCTGCGCGATCTGCCGCGCAATCGCAAGCCCGTTGTTGGCGTGACGCGGCCCGCCCGAGCCGCCGTCGTACATGAGGCCCCTTCCTAGCGGGCCAAGCGATGCACCGATCGCCCGCCCGCACTGCGCGAGCGACTTCACCACGATCGCACGCGCAACGTCGCCGGTCATGATGGGGCTTGTATGGAGAGTCTTCATGCGATGCGCGTCAGAGCCGGTCGGCCACGGCGTCATACACCGCTTTCGCCAGGGCCACTGCGCCGGGGGTATCGCTGTGAACGCAGATGGAATCCGCCGCAACCTTGACCGTACGGCCGTTCACGGACTTCGC
>DASYLW010000208.1:0-2926 GCA_036009385.1 Caballeronia sp. | reverse complement strand
TTCAGGTCGTCGGGGTAACCGAAGATTTGCTCCACCGAGCGCCCCTCGAGCGCGTTCACGATCTGGGTGAGGATCAACAGGCGCTCGCCCAGCACGGGATGATCGAGGTAGGCTCGCGCCTCGTCCACCGATGAAATCGCGTACCGGCGCGCCATTTCGCTATGACCCAAGCCCTGGATTTGCGGAAATACGAACCACATCCAGTGCGTGCGTTTCTTGCCCGCCTCGAGCTCGGCCGTGACGGTCTGGAACACCGGATCCTGGGCATCGATAAAACGTTGCAAGTCAAAAGGATCGGGATCGGTCATGCGAGTCTCCGGTGTCTTCTCGAATACTGCCGCGAACGGACCGCAGATACCGGACCGCAAACCCCGTTCCCGGCGCTTCTAGCGGGCATGCGGCCAGGTCGCCCCAAATCTGATCCCGGCCATTTGCGAACGATATTCCGCTTTCTGATATCTTCACGGCCATGCAAAACATCATCGAAATTTCGAATCTGTCGAAGAGCTACGCGTCCGGGTTCCAGGCGCTGAAAAACGTCACGCTGAGTATCCGCCGTGGCGAAATCTTCGCACTCCTCGGGCCGAACGGCGCCGGTAAAACAACCCTGATCAGCATTGTGTGCGGCATCGTGAACGCCACGGACGGCACGGTCCGGGTCAACGGTCACGGCATTATCTCCGACTACCGCGCCTCCCGCGCGATGATCGGCCTCGTGCCGCAGGAGCTGACCACCGACGCTTTCGAGTCCGTTTGGGCGACCGTTTCATTCAGCCGCGGCCTGTTCGGCAAGCCGCCAAATCCGGCACACATAGAAAAGGTGCTGAAGTCGCTGTCGCTCTGGGACAAGAAGGACAACAAGCTGGTCACGCTGTCCGGCGGCATGAAACGCCGCGTGCTGATTGCCAAGGCGCTCTCGCACGAGCCGGAAATCCTGTTCCTGGACGAACCGACGGCAGGCGTTGACGTCGAACTGCGCCGCGATATGTGGAATCTCGTGCGCGGCTTGAAAGCGAACGGCGTGACGATCATCCTGACGACGCACTACATTGATGAAGCCGAGGAAATGGCCGACCGGATCGGTGTGATCAACGGCGGCGAGATCATCCTGGTCGAAGAAAAGGCCGAGCTGATGCGCAAGCTCGGCCAGAAGAAACTCGCATTGCAACTGGAAGATGATATCGACACCATTCCCGCAGGCCTGAGTGCTTACCGGCTCGACCTGTCCGCCAACGGGAGTGAGCTCACTTACACCTACGACGCGCAGGATGAACCGGGCCGCATCATCACGTTGCTAAAAGACCTGGCCGATAACGGTGTCAAGTTCAAGGACCTGCAAACGACGCAAAGCTCGCTGGAAGATATTTTCGTGAGTCTGGTCGGAGAGAAAAAATGAATATTCATGCAGTCCGCGCAATCTATGTATTCGAAATGGCGCGTACCTGGCGCACCATCATGGGCAGCATCATCTCGCCCGTGATTTCGACCTCGCTGTATTTCGTCGTGTTCGGCGCCGCGATCGGCTCGCGCATTCCAGAAGTGAACGGCGTGAGTTACGGTGCGTTCATCGTGCCGGGGCTCGTGATGTTGTCGCTGCTCACGCAGAGCGTGTCCAACGCGTCGTTCGGCATCTACTTTCCGAGGTTCACCGGGACCATCTACGAACTGCTGTCGGCGCCGGTCTCGTATATGGAGATCGTGCTGAGCTACGTTGGCGCGGCCGCCACCAAGTCGATCATCCTCGGCCTCATCATTCTTGCAACCGCGCGGTTGTTCGTGCCGCTGCACGTCGACCACCCTGTCTGGATGATCGTGTTCCTGCTGCTAACCGCGGTGACGTTCAGCCTGCTTGGATTCATCATTGGCATCTGGGCGGACGGGTTCGAGAAGTTGCAGGTGATCCCGCTGCTGATCATCACGCCGCTGACCTTCCTCGGCGGAAGTTTTTATTCCATCGATATCCTGCCGCCGTTCTGGAAAGCCGTCGCGCTGTTCAACCCGGTGGTTTATCTGATCAGCGGGTTTCGCTGGAGTTTCTACGGTACCGCCGATGTCAGCGTCGAGATCAGTCTCATCATGACGCTGGTGTTCCTCGCGGTGTTCATCGGCGTGGTCGCGTGGATCTTCAAGACGGGCTACAGGCTGAAAGCATAAGGAGCGTGGCTGATGCGTGACGTGTTGATCGAACGATTCGGGCTCCAGCCGCACCCTGAAGGCGGCTATTTTCGCGAGACGTTTCGCGGCGAGGACAGGGTTGTACGCGAGGCTTCACCGGGCGAGACGCGCTCGGCATCGACGGCGATCTATTACATGCTTTGCGATGGCGCACATTCGGCATGGCATCGAATCCGCTCGGACGAGGTGTGGCACTTCTATGCAGGAGAGCCAATTGATGTTCATGTCATCGATACCGCCGGACAATTGCACACGCATCGCCTGGGTAACGCGCTGACGCATCACGACGCCGTGTTCCAGGCGGTCGTACCAGCAGGGCAGTGGTTTGCGGCAGAGTTATGTAATCCGGCGGCGTTCGCGCTGGTGGGCTGCACGGTCGCGCCCGGGTTCGAGTTCAGCGAGTTTGAGCTTGCCGACGTGGCCGCTTTGACAAAAGTGTATCCGCAGCACGAAGCCGTGATCGGAAGGCTGGGTTCTGCGACAGGAACGAAGAACTGAGCGCGTGCCGCGGCATGCAATGCATGCGACACGCACGACAGCCGCAACGTAAAAGCGGAACAAAAAAAAGCGGCGCCCTCATTTCCGAGGCGCCGCTTTTTCATATTTCTGTTTATAGGTTGGCCCTGACTGCGTCTCGGACGGCGTCCATCATGCCGCCGTAGTTCAGCGGGATGTCGAGTGAATCACCATAGACGTCCTGATCCGCTTGTGCACGCACTTCTTGCGATTCGCGGCGTACCGGCGATTCGTA
>DASYLW010000207.1:0-11858 GCA_036009385.1 Caballeronia sp. | reverse complement strand
CCTGCGCGAATCGCGATTCTGGGAAAGTGGAATTTCGTTTTGAATGGAACCCTTGTGTAGCTATCGGTTCGTCTGCCGTGCCGTCCGAACATCGGTTTCCTATGCAGAAATATTACGTTTTGCGCGAGCGTGTTCACGTCGAACTGCCTGATGTCGAGTGGTGACTGGCGCGCTGGACGCACGAGCAGCGAGAAGGAACGAGATTTATCCGTGGCGAAAACCACGGCGGGCGGCTACGGCAGAGATATCAACGTCACCGTCGACATTCGTTTCCAGTCCATTTAGCTTGTCACCATCGAATCGGCGCTCGGCGCGATTCGAACGCGCTCGGTACACTGCGTCCGGGAAATTTCATTTGAAACGTTTTGAAACGCCGTAAACCAAATATGTTAACGCGACGTTAACATTCGAGACCGACTGCTTTCGTCAAAGTTTGTTGAACAAAAACTTTCAATACCGGTCGAATTGCCGGTTGAGAATCGGCATGTCTTGCCGAAAAGCTCCGTTTCCTTTCGCCGTCCACATCATTGGTGAAATTTTTGCCTTGAGGGCACGATCAAGAAATCTCGCTCAAGTTTTACGGGCTATTGCCGATAAGAGGCTGATAGCCAAGGTCGGACAATGAACTGTGGCAGTCAAAACGATTGCGTCATTGGCGATGATTTTTTACGATCGGAATTCAGAATTTGTTCGCTCCGATAAATCGTGTCTTACAAACCGGTTTAAGTAGCGCGGATAAGTGCTTAATATTGCTAATTTTTCGAAGCTTTACTACACTGGCGACACTCTCCCGCCGGTCCAGAACAGAACACTAATGAAAACCGAAATGTTTTCGTCGCTCAGGGTGATCCACGGCGTTGCAGTCCGCACTGCGCTGTCGGTTGCCGTGTCGGTGGCGCTCGCGACGTCTTTCGCGACCGCACCGGTCGACGCTTTTGCCAAGACTACAACCTCGAAATCCGTCAAGAAGCCGGTCAAGGGCGCAGTCGCTGCGCCGCAAGCTAAATCCGCCAAGTCGTCGAAAGTTGCTGCACGCTCCGCCAAGGGTGCGAAGGCCGCTCAAGTTGCGGCGGTCCAGGGCGACGAGGCGCCGCGCGCCACGCGCCGGCATCGCGTCAGTTACCGGATGGACGCGCGCGGCCGTCGTGCTGCCGTGCGTTCAGTGGCGTTCCAGCCGCGTCCGCCCACCGTCGGCCAGGCGTTCGGGCTGCATGAGACGCCGGACAGCCTGGCGTTGCGCTCGAGCGTTGCATACGTCGTGGACCAGAACACAGCAGAAACTCTCTTCGATAAAAACTCGCGCGCCGTCGTGCCTATCGCTTCAATCACGAAGCTGATGACAGCTATGGTCGTGCTGGACTCGAAAGCTCCGCTGACCGAAGACATTACGGTTACCGACGAAGATCGTGACTACGAGAAATTCACGGGTTCGCGTCTTTCCGTCGGCTCTGAACTCAACCGTGAAGACATGCTGCATATCGCACTGATGGCGTCGGAAAATCGCGCGGCCGCGGCGTTGTCGCGTTATTACCCGAACGGGCGTCCTGGGTTTATCGCAGCGATGAACGCCAAAGCGAAGATGCTGGGCATGACCGACACGCACTTCGAAAACTCGACCGGGTTGACGAGTCAGAATGTATCGAGCGCCCGCGATCTCGTGAAGATGGTGAACGCGGCGTATCAGTACCCGCTGATTCGCAGGTTCTCGACCGATCGCAGCTACGACGTGTTTACCGGTAAGCGCAATATTGCGTACAACAGCACCAATGCATTGATCCGCAATCCTAGCTGGGATATCGGCTTGCAGAAGACCGGTTTCATTAACGAAGCAGGCGAATGCATGGTGATGCAGACGACCATTCATGGCCGTCCGGTCGTGATGGTCTTGCTGGATTCATCGGGCAAGTATTCGCGTTTCGCCGATGCCGGCCGTTTGCGCGGTTTCCTTGAGAGCGAGACGGCTGGTGCGGGCGAGCCGCATATCACCAGCGCTGATGCAGGTGGCGGCGGTACCTGAAGCAGTTGAGATACTGTTTCAGTCCCAACGATAAAAAACCGGCCTTATCGAACGATAAGGCCGGTTTTTTATCGCTTACCAATGCTGCGAATCCTTCGCGCGCACATGGAAAATGTCAGCGCTGCTGCGAATCCGCGCTAGCTTCCGGGCGATAACCGAGCGAGCGCGAAATCTCCAGCGCGGTGCCGCTCAGTTGATTCAGCCATGAGTCTTGCAGCCGGTCCGCGGGCGCCGAAAGCGAGAGGCCGGCGACGAGCCGTCCGGTGTCGTCATAGATGCCGGCGGCGATGCAGCGAACTCCCAGTTCCAGTTCTTCGTTATCGCGGGCGCATGCCTGGCTGCGCACGAACGACAATTCGCGCTCGAGTTTGCCGATATCCGTAATGCTGTTCTGCGTGTGACCAGAGAGGCCGGTCCGCGTGGCATAGGCGCGTACGCGGGCCGATTCGTCGGCGGCAAGAAAGAGCTTCCCTACCGAGGTCAAGTGCAGCGGCGCACGGCCACCGATCGCTCGTACGACCTGCATGCCGGAGCGTTCGGAATAAGCCCGTTCTATATAGACGATCTCATCGCCCTGGCGCACCGAGAGATTGACCGTCTGGCCTGTCTGCCGATGCAGTTCCCGCATGGGTGGCATGGCGGCTTCGCGCACCGAAAGCCGCGCCTTGACCAGATTTCCGAGTTCGAGGAGGCGCATGCCAAGCCGATACGTGCCGGGGTCCGATCGGTCGACCAGACGGCACGTCACCATGTCGTTCAAGATGCGATGCGCGGTGGACGGGTGCAGCGACGTGCTTTGCGAGAGTTCTTTCAGGCTGACGGGATCGGTGTGCGCGGCGAGCGCGTCGAGCAAGCGCATCATGCGCTCGATCACCTGTATGGACGTTCGGGATTCCGGGTTCGTATCGCTCATGGAGAAAATCAGTTGATACGTCAAACAGCGGAATAATGATTGTATCTCGTATTGTGAAAAGAGCGAAAGGCTCTGCGGAACGATTGGCGCGGCATCGTCTATTTTGTGCAGACAATAAAAAGCCGCCCGGAACCCTGGAAGAGTTCGGGCAGCGTCGACTGCATGACACGCGGCCAGAGGGACCTAGTGGTTGTGCTCGGGCTGTTGCGTCGGTTGCTTACCCCAAAGAGATTGACCGACATACGGTATAGACCCACGCGACTGCTGAGCCTGCGGGGCGGGCGCTGGCGCCGGCCTGCCAGGATTGCCCGCCTGTGGCTGTGGCGGCCTGCCGCCTTGCGGTCCGCCCGCTTGTGGTCCGCCATGACCACCCCGGTCTCCGCCGCCATTGCCTCCCCGGTCGCCGTGGTCGCCACGGTTTCCGCCTCGGTCACCCCAGCCGCCCTGAGGCGGCGGACGGCGATATCCCGGGCCGTCGTTCCAATAGCGAGGGCCCGGGCCGCCGTAATATCCGCCGCCACCGCCAATGATCACGCCCGACTGAACAACCGGTCCGCCATAACCGTAACCGGCTTCGTAGCCCGGAGGGTAGCCGGCGTAGCCCGGGGGATAGGCGGAATAGCCGCCGTCAGTTGCGTACGCGGGCGTGCCGTCCGGATAAACGGCGCAGCCTGCCACCAAGGCGGACGAGGCGAGCACCAGACTTGTAATGGTGAGTTTCATGATGAGCGGAAAGGCATTCCTTGAACTGATTACCGTATCTGACAGTTTCGCGAAGCGTATGTCGCAAGAAGTTTGTAAAGATTTATCTCCGCCGTTACAGAGTGAAAGTGGCAGGAATCGCTCACAGTCAGCGAGCACAACGCTGCCGCGCCATACCTTGTTGACAGGATTGCAACAATGCTTTGTGCAGGGGCATCTTTATGGGCTAAGGAGAAACCCTTAAAATCAGAGACGTCCGAAAGTGGGCCCGTCAGCCCACAGGACCTGAGAAGGGGTTTGAAAATGAAAAAGACAATATCGACCTACTGGCCCATTACGATGCTCGTGCCGCTCGTACTCGCTGGCTACTGTCACGCTATCCATCCCGTTTCCGGGTCCGCAGCATTGCATCCACAAAGTGCCGCCAGCGTCAGCGCCGAGTTTGCCCGGGCGATTTCGCTGGGACTTGTCGACGCCGATAGCGCCACCAATGCGTATCGACCGGCTAATGGCACGTCGGCTACAGCTGTTTCCCAGACGTTCTAAGCGAGCGCGGCCGGGTAGGGCCAAGGACGACCGCTTTAGAGCGGTGGGGCCGCTCGGGCGCACAAACGCCGTCCTTTGTATAATTCGGGACTGTTTTGCGCGGGCTCGTCTGGTTGGGGGCCGCGCAATCGTGCTGCGAGTCGAGCTCAAGCTCGCTTAAAGCCAAACGATGCCGGGATCTGATGAACACTATCGCCGTCTGTTTTGTGTGCTTGGGCAACATCTGCCGTTCGCCGAGTGCCGAAGCGGTGATGCTGCATCAGGTAGGCCGAGCCAGGCTGTCTGACCAGATCATGGTGGATTCCGCCGGTACCGGGGATTGGCATATTGGTCAGCCGCCCGACGAGCGCGCTCAGCGCGCAGCCAGAAAACGTGGCTACGACTTGTCGCCGCTGCGTGGCCGGCAAGTTAGCCGCGAAGATTTCGTGCGGTTCGACCTGCTTATCGCGATGGACGACGCCAACGCCGCCGCGCTGACTGAAGCGTGCCCGCCGGAGTATCGCGACAAGATCCGGTTGCTGATGGAGTTCGCGACGCGTGACGACACCCGCGTGGTGGTCGACCCGTATTTCGGCGGCGACGAAGGCTTCGAGCGTGTGCTCGATCAGTGCGAGGATGCCTGCGAAGGCTTGCTCAGAGCGCTTCGCACGCAATTAGTGGCCTGAACTCCGCCATCGAAAGCGAGTTTCATCGAGTGCAATATTCTCAGCAAATTCCTAAGAAAATAGCCGTAGATACTTGACTAAATCCGTAGGCTATTTATACTTGACCAAAATCATCCAGTATTAGCCGTAGCCCCCGGTAGCTTACAAATTATGAGACTCACCACGAAAGGCCGTTTCGCCGTCACGGCGATGATCGACCTGGCTTTACGCCAGGAGCAGGGCCCGGTGACGCTGGCAGGAATCAGCCAGCGCCAGCATATCTCGCTGTCCTATCTCGAGCAGTTGTTCGGCAAGTTGCGCCGGCACGAGATTGTCGAATCGGTGCGCGGTCCGGGCGGTGGCTACAATCTTGCCCGCCGTGCCGAGAACGTCACGGTCGCGGACATCATTATTGCAGTGGACGAGCCTATTGACGCCACGCAATGCGGTGGCAAAGGTGCTTGCGAAGGTACCAAGCAGCACGACGGCCACTGCATGACCCATGAACTCTGGTCCACGCTCAACCAGAAGATGGTCGAGTATCTCGACTCGGTCTCGCTGAAAGATCTCGTCGACCAGCAGCGAGCACGCGAAGGATCGCCGGCGGTTTTACGCGACCGGCGCACCGAGGCGGCGGGCGTGGAGCCAGTGCGCGTAGCGCCGAAAGGACCGAATTCCGTTTTCAACCTGGCCGGCTGACGGCTGCCGCTTTATTGAGCGTCTATTCAATAATGCGGCCGTCTCGCCTTGAACGAGCCAATTGAGTTAAATCCCCGGAGCAACAGATGAATAACGCCATTCCCCACCTGCCCATTTACATGGACTACAGCGCAACGACCCCGGTCGATCCGCGCGTGGTGGACAAAATGATTCCGTATTTGCGCGAGCAATTTGGCAATCCGGCGTCGCGTAGCCACCAATACGGCTGGGATGCGGAGCGGGCGGTCGAGGAAGCGCGCGAGAACGTCGCGAAGCTGGTCAATTGCGACCCGCGCGAAATCATCTGGACGTCGGGTGCAACCGAATCGGACAACCTCGCCATCAAGGGCGCGGCGCATTTCTACAAGAGCAAGGGTAAGCACATCATCACGGTGAAGACCGAGCACAAGGCCGTGCTCGATACCTGTCGTGAACTTGAACGCGAAGGTTTCGAAGTCACGTATCTAGATGTGAAGGACGACGGTTTGCTCGACCTGGACAAGTTCCAGGCCGCTATCCGCCCGGACACCATCCTGGTCTCCGTGATGAGCGTGAACAACGAGATTGGTGTGATTCAGGACGTGGCTGCGATCGGCGAGATCACGCGTGCGAAGGGCATCATTTTCCACGTCGATGCCGCGCAAGCGACTGGCAAGATCGAGATCGATCTGCAAAAGCAAAAGGTCGACCTGATGTCGTTTTCGGCGCACAAGACGTACGGCCCGAAGGGTATCGGCGCGTTGTTCGTGCGTCGCAAGCCGCGCATTCGCATTGAAGCGCAAATGCACGGCGGCGGTCACGAGCGCGGCATGCGTTCGGGCACGCTGGCTACGCACCAGATCGTCGGCATGGGCGAGGCCTTCCGGATCGCACGTGAAGAAATGGCTGTGGAAAACGAGCGCGTCCGCATGTTGCGCGATCGCTTGCTGAACGGCTTGAAGGAGATGGAAGAGGTTTATGTGAACGGCGACATGGAAACCCGTGTGCCGCATAACCTCAACATCAGCTTCAACTTTGTTGAAGGCGAGTCGCTGATCATGGCGGTGAAGGACGTGGCGGTGTCGTCGGGTTCGGCTTGTACATCGGCTTCGCTGGAGCCGTCGTATGTGCTGCGCGCGCTTGGCCGCAACGACGAACTCGCGCACAGTTCGATCCGTTTTACGGTTGGCCGCTTTACAACCGAGCAGGACGTCGATTACGTGATTAACTTGCTCAAGGGCAAGATTCAGAAATTGCGCGATCTGTCGCCGCTGTGGGAAATGCATAAGGACGGTATCGACATTTCGTCGATCCAGTGGGCTGCGCACTAAGCGCTTGTCTGGCCGCTTTGACGGCGGCTCATTTGCGCTCATGTCAGAACGCACACGCATACGAAATTCAAGGAGTTGATCATGGCTTATAGCGACAAGGTTCTGGACCACTACGAAAACCCGCGCAATGTCGGTTCGTTCGGCAAGGACGACGACACCGTCGGCACCGGCATGGTCGGCGCGCCGGCATGCGGCGACGTGATGAAGCTGCAGATCCGCGTGGGTGCGGATGGCGTGATCGAAGATGCGAAGTTCAAGACGTACGGCTGCGGTTCGGCGATTGCCTCCAGCTCGCTCGTGACCGAGTGGGTGAAGGGCAAGACGCTGGATCAGGCGCTGACGATCAAAAACACGCACATCGCCGAAGAACTGGCACTGCCGCCGGTGAAGATTCACTGTTCGATCCTGGCTGAAGACGCAATCAAGGCTGCCGTTGCTGACTACAAGCAACGTCATGGCGCGAGCACGGCGGAAGCTGCTCCGGTTGAGTCCAAGCAACAAGCGGCTTAAGCGGGGCTCGCAGGATCGCAATATTCGGGAAGGGCGCTTCGGTATGGTTGTTGATCGGGCGCTCTGGTTTTCGATTCAAAGCAAGGCTGCAGTTTGCGACCTGGAAACGATTGACTCCGGATCAGCGGCTGCTGAAGAGAGACTATGGCAATCACGTTGACGGACAAGGCAGCACAGCACGTGCAGAAGTATCTGGTTCGACGCGGCAAGGGCGTTGGCCTGCGCGTCGGCGTGCGCACGACTGGCTGTTCGGGCCTTGCTTACAAGCTCGAATATGTGGACGAGCTCGCACCGGAAGACCAGGTGTTCGAGTCGGCCGGCGTGAAGATCATTGTCGATCCGAAAAGTCTGGCTTATATCGACGGCACCGAATTGGATTTCGCACGCGAAGGGCTGAACGAAGGATTCAAGTTCAACAACCCGAACGTGAAAGACGAATGCGGTTGCGGCGAGTCGTTTCGCGTATAGCTTCGTAAAAGAACAGCAAAGAGGCGGCGCGTGCCGCCTTTTTCTTTAGCATCGCCGGTTTTCAACGTTTCTTGTTCCTGCTCATTTTTCCACCATGGCAACGCTCAACGACAGTCACTTCGATCTGTTCGACCTCCCGCCGACCTATGCCATCGATGCAAAAAAGCTCGATGATGCCTATCGCACGGTGCAGGCACAGGTGCATCCCGATCGTTTTGCGGCCGCTGGCGACGCGCAAAAACGGGTTGCGATGCAGTGGGCCACGCGGGCAAACGAGGCGTACCAGACGCTACGCGATCCGCTGAAACGGGCAACTTATATGTTGTCACTGCGCGGCGTGCATGCCGATGCAGAGAACAACACCGCTATGGAACCCGCCTTCCTGATGCAGCAAATGGAATGGCGTGAAAACATAGAGGACGCGGCGGACGCCCGGAATCTTGGCGCGCTTGAAGACTTGCTCCATGAACTGCGCGATCAGGAGCGCATCCGCTTCGAGAAACTGGCGGCGCTGCTCGACAGTCACTCGGACCAGGCGGCGAGTGAAGCCGTACGCCAACTGATGTTTATTGAGCGCGTAGCGAGCGAGATCGGCGTGCAGATCGAGAAGCTCGACTGAGGTTGCCCCGGGCGCCGCGTTCCAGACAAAACCAGACGACACCAACCCCCAATAGATCAACGATGGCTTTACTGCAAATTTCAGAACCCGGCATGGCTCCGGCGCCGCATCAGCGGCGGGTAGCCGTGGGTATTGACCTCGGTACGACCAATTCGCTGGTTGCCGCCGTGCGCAACAGCGTGGCCGAAGTGCTGCCCGACGAAGACGGCCATTACCTGCTGCCGTCGGTGGTCCGGTATCTGGAGAAGGGCGGCCCGCGTATCGGCCGCGTGGCGAAGGAAGAAGCGGCACTTGATCCGCGCAATACGATTGTGTCGGTGAAGCGTTTCATGGGCCGCGGCAAGAGCGAAGTGGAAGGGGCGGAGAACGCGCCATACGATTTCGTCGATGCACCGGGCATGGTCCAGATTCGTACCGTCGATGGCGTCAAAAGCCCGGTCGAAGTATCGGCGGAAATTTTGGCCACGCTGCGATATCGCGCGGAAGACACGCTTGCCGACGAGCTGGTCGGCGCGGTGATCACGGTACCTGCATACTTCGATGAAGCCCAGCGGCAAGCTACGAAAGACGCCGCGAAACTCGCCGGTTTGAACGTGCTGCGCCTGTTGAACGAACCGACCGCCGCGGCGATTGCGTACGGACTGGACAACGCATCGGAAGGTTTGTACGCCGTGTACGACCTGGGCGGCGGGACCTTCGATCTCTCGATTCTCAAGCTCACCAAAGGCGTGTTCGAAGTGCTCGCGGCGGGCGGTGATTCAGCGCTCGGCGGTGACGACTTCGATGCGGTGCTGTATCGGCACGTGCTGGTGAAATCCAGGCTGACGCCCGCAACGCCTGAAGACGTGCGCCTGCTGCTCGACTGCGTGCGAACGGCTAAGGAAGCGCTGTCGGATGCATCCGAGGCCGCCATTCAGGTGACGTTGTCCGATGATCGGAAAATCGATTTCACGATCACCGAAAGCGACTTTGCCGCGCTGACTGAAGCGCTGGTCGCCCGGACCTTGACGCCCACGCGTAAGGCTTTGCGCGACGCCAAGGTGGCGCCCGCCGAGATCAAGGGCGTGGTGCTGGTTGGCGGCGCCACACGCATGCCGGTGATCCGTCGTGCAGTGGAAACGTACTTCGGCCAGCCGCCGTTGACCAATCTCGATCCGGATCAGGTCGTGGCGCTTGGTGCCGCGATCCAGGCGGACTTGCTGGCAGGAAATCGGCGCGGTGAAGGAGATGACTGGCTGCTGCTCGATGTCATCCCGCTGTCGCTCGGCGTTGAGACCATGGGCGGATTGACCGAGAAGATCATTCCGCGCAACTCGACCATTCCGGTTGCCCGCGCGCAGGATTTCACCACCTTCAAAGACGGCCAGACGGCAATGGCAATCCACGTCGTGCAAGGCGAGCGCGAGCTGGTCTCGGACTGCCGTTCGCTCGCGCGCTTCGAGTTGCGCGGCATTCCCGCGATGGCCGCGGGCGCCGCGCGCATTCGCGTGACGTACCAGGTGGACGCCGACGGGTTGTTGTCGGTGTTTGCGCGTGAGCAATTGTCGGGAGTAGAGGCGTCGGTGGTGGTTAAGCCATCCTACGGTCTCGCCGACGATGACGTCGCGCGCATGCTGGAAGAAAGCTTCACGACCGCCGAAGTCGACATGCGCGCCCGCGCGCTGCGCGAAGCGCAGGTCGACGCGCAACGGCTGGTGGAAGCGTCGCAGGCGGCGCTCGGTGTGGACGGTGAGCTGCTGGACGAAGCGGAGCGGGTCAACATTGAAGCGCTGATCGTCAAGCTCGCGGCAGTCACGGGCGGCGACAGCGTCGATGCGATCGAAACGGCGACGAAGGAGCTTGCCGCCGCCACCGATGAATTCGCTGCCCGCCGCATGAACAAAAGCATCCGCCGTGCGCTTGCCGGCCGCAGGCTCGATGATGTCTGAGTCTGACGGCTCTCCACGGACGCGCCGCGCCTCTCACGTACAAAGAACGGAAAGAAATTCATGGCTCAGATCGTAGTATTACCCCATGTGGAATTGTGTCCTGACGGCGCTGTGATCGACGCGGATACGTCGAAGAGCATTTGCGACAACCTGTTGGACAACGGTATCGAGATTGAACACGCGTGCGAAAAATCGTGCGCATGCACGACGTGTCACGTGATCATCCGCGAGGGTTTTAACGCGCTTGTGCCGTCGGAAGAAGACGAGGACGATTTGCTCGACAAGGCTTGGGGACTTGAGCCGACGTCGCGGTTATCATGTCAGGCGATGGCGCCCGCAGACGAGGACCTGGTTGTCGAGATCCCGCGCTACTCCATCAATCACGCCAAAGAGAATCACTGAACTTTAAATCAGCGACCATTGAGACAGGAGCGCTCGCCATGAAGTGGACAGACACGCAGGATATCGCGATGGCACTGACCGACGCGCATCAGAACGTCGATCCGCAATTTGTGCGATTTACGGATTTGCATCGGTGGGTGACGGAGCTACCGGAGTTCGACGACGACCCTGAGCGCTCTAACGAGAAGATTCTCGAAGCGATCCAGGCGGCGTGGATTGAAGACGCGGATTATTAAATCCGGTTGCGTTCCCTTGAGTTAAAGCGCGGCAGATGCGTGGCAGATAAAGCAAAACGGCGATTCCATCTGGAATCGCCGTTTTGCTTTTGCACACTGGCTTGGACGTGGACTACAAGTTAGCCCGCGACCAGCGTCCCGTTTTCGATACGCACGCGCTGGCCCTGGTTAAACGGCGGCGCCTGGTGGTAAGTGAAGTAACGCGTCTTGCCACTTTCCATATGCACGCGCACCGAATAATCGGTGGTGCTGCGCAGGTGTTTTTCGACCGCATTGCCGCCCAGGCCGCCACCCAGGGCGCCAAGGATCGTCATGCCGGTGCGACCGCCTCCACGTCCAAACTGATTACCGATAAGACCACCTGCCACCGCTCCACCTACCGCACCAATCCCGGTTCCCTGGCCTTCATGCCGTACGGCCGAAATTGCTTCTACCGTACCGCAAGTCGAACAATAGGCGGGCTGGGCGGGGGCTTGTTGTGCGTAATTGGGCTGCTGTACCGGTGCAGGCTGCTGCTGCGCCACTTGAGGCGCCGGTTGTTGCTGTTGCTGGGCCTGCTGGGCAGCTTGGGCCGCTGCGCGCTGCTGAGCCTGCTGTTGAGCAAGCTGGTCCTGCTGTGCCTGCTGCTGCTGAGCAGTGGCCTCAGCGGGTTGTGTCGCCGGTTGTGTGGCGATTTGCGCCGCCTGAGTCTGGTCGTTGGACGGCGATGTGCTCGACGCTTTGGGAAACAGGCCGGTGACCGCTGCCGTAGCGGCAAGACTGGCAATGATCACCGCGCCGGCGGCGGTTGCCACTAACGGATGAATCTTGCGCTGGCGCGGGGCGCCGGGATTCGGTGAATTCGATGTGGTCATGTTGTTGTTG
>DASYLW010000206.1:0-18822 GCA_036009385.1 Caballeronia sp. | reverse complement strand
CGCGAACTCACGCAGGCGGACCTGAACGGGATCATCCTGAGAACCGCCGAATTGCGGGTAGCCGCGGTGGGGAAATGACCCTTTTTAAGAGAGATTGAGAAGGCTGAAACCAAGGCTAAAACCAGATCTAAAACCCGACATTTCTATTTAGCCCGTACCCCGACATCTGTATCTAGCCTCGACATTAAAATGTCAGGGCTTTTTAGAAATGTCCGCTTTCGGGCGGCTTAAACTTAACCGGCGTCAATTCGATGGCATTGAACGAGGATTGTGGCGGATCAATTTTGGCGCCGTGGTCGCTCGAATCGGCGAAGAGCCACTTGAGCGAGTTTTCCAAGGACGCTCGATACACGAGAAGCTACTGTCGCCTCGGCGCACGGTGCCGCAAATCACCGCGGTCGTCGTGTTTGCCGGTTCCGATCTGTTTCTATTCATCATCGCCCCGGACGGCCGTTCGCGCAGCGGGAGGTCGAAGTTTCAGGCACCCGGCCCCGCCTCTCAGCCGTGCCGCACCAATGCGCTAGCGATTTCAACCGGCGCTCATTCATCAAACCGCGTCATGCGAGTCTTCCAGCCCGCTTCCAACGCCGAAGCGCGGTCGTAAATCTTTTCCATCTGGGCGGTCAACGGCCCGACCGACTGATCGGCAAGATCGAATTCTGCTTTCAGGTTGTCGTAAGTACCGGCGATTTCCCGAAGAATTGCGCGTTCGTCGATATTCGTCAGCCTGCCGTTGCGCATGACGCAGCGTCCCGCAACGAACATGCTGTCGATTGACGTTCCCCGTTCGGCATACACGAGCTGACGCACGGGATCGGTAAGCGGCGAGAAGTTGATCGTGTCGGTCCGATAAGCCACAAGGTCCGCGCGATAACCCGGCGCGATCACACCGAGTTGACCCGCCATGCCCAACGCGCCTGCGCCACCGATAGTCCCGGCCCGTAGCGCCTCGGCCGCAGTCAGCCAGCGGGAATAATCCTTCCCCCGGATCTTCGACAGGGCAGCCGCTGAGCCCACAACGTTAAGCATGTTGCCGGTCACGGTGGACGAGCAGCCGTCCGAACCCAGGCTTACGTTCACCCCGGCGTCGAGCAGTTGGCGCGTCGGCTGCACGCCGGAACCGAGCATCAGGTTGCTCCATGGATTGTGTTGCACGGTCGCGCCGCTTGCAGCGATCCTGGCAATCTCGTCATCGGAGAGCCAAACCGCGTGGATCAGCGATGTTCCCGGCTTCAGGAAGCCCTGCTCGTCGAGGTATTGCACCATCGGCTTGCCGTAGAACGCCTGCGCCGTCACGATCTGCAAGCGCGTCTCCTGAACGTGCGTGATCACGGGCAACGCGTGTTCGTCGGCGAACGCGCGACAGCGCGCAAGAAACCCGGGCGTGCAGCGCTGCGGCGCCGACGGCGCCACCAGCACACCCACGCGGTTCGTTTGCGGATGTCGATTCTGCACTTGCTCGCCGAGGAACGCGAACCACGCATCGGGGGTGGGCCGCGGTATCGCCCGCATCTGCGCCAGCAGTTCCACCGGAAAAATCGCATCGACGAACGGGAAGCTGTCGACGAGCGGGCGGTCCATCATCGAGAAGCCCACCATCGCGCGAATGCCTGCGTCTTCGTAAGCCTGGTAGATCGCGTCGAGCGAGTCGCGATCGATCGATCCGCCCAGGTTGCAGTCATCCACGACCGTCGTCGCCCCGCTGCGCAGCGCTTCGATCGCGCCTGTCAGCGTGCGCAGATAGACCTGCCGGGGCGTCAGCCGGACCGGCCTTGGCGCGCGGACATAATGCATCCACAGTTCGAGCGGCAGGTTCTCGACCCGGCCCTTGTGGAAATGTTCGTGCGAATGTTGATGACCATTGATAAGGCCAGGCGTCAGCAGGCATCCGTCCAGCGGCACGACGGTGTCGCCTTCGGCGCGCGGCATCGTGCCGGCCGGCTCGATCGCAACGATCCATTCGCCTTGCAGCGCGACATCGAAAAGCTCCGGCAGGTACTGTTGTTCAACGCCATGCAGGAGACGCACGTTCGACAAGATGACGCTCATTGTTGCGGTTCCTCGTGCCTAGCGAAATTGACGGGATAGTCCGGCCACGCGTTCCATGATCAGCATCGACACCAGCGTGACCAAAATGAGCACACCGGAGGCGGCTGCGGCGCGAACGTCCAGGCTGTCTTCAATAATGTGCCACAGCCGGATGGGCAGGACTTCCGAGCGGGCATCGGAGAGAAACAGCGACAACGCGACGTTATCGAAGGAGTTCATGAACGCGATGAACGCTCCCGACGCGATTCCCGGCCACAAAGCCGGAAGCACCACCCGACGGAAGGTTCGCATGGGCGACGCGCCAAGGCACAGCGAACTGTCGAGCAACGCAGGATCCAGTTGCGCGTAGCTGGCCGACGTTGTGTAAAGGATATAAGGCGCGCATAGGGCGATGTGTCCCGCGAGCAGGCTGTAGAACGACAACCCCGCGCTCTCCAGATTGAAAAGTACCAGAATACCCAGCCCGAGCGCCAGTGACGGGACGGTCAGCGGCGCCATGAAAAACGAATCCAGTACGCGCGCGGCCAGACTCCGGCGACGCGCGAGCGCAACGGCGGCGCCTACTGCAAGCACCGTCGCTATCGCGGTTGCAAGAGCCGCGAGTTTCAGACTGAGCGTCAGCGCATCGATTATTTCCGGCGAATCGAACACGAGCGCCTGATACCAGCGCAGTGAGAATCCCGGGGGTGGAAACTTGAGCGAATAGCCCGATGTGAACGAGGTAACGAGCACGATCAGTGTCGGCAGCATGAGCAGCAGTACGCCCACCCCGCCGATCAGCGACATGGTCACGCGAAACGACATACCTGCCGCGCGGGCACCTCGTCCCGCGGCAACGTTAGCCATGAATAAACCCCTTGGTCTTGCGACCACCATAGTTAAGCAGCGTGACCATCACGAGAATGCTGACAAGCAAGATCATTGCAATAGCGGCTGCAAACGGATAATCCTGCGACTGGATCGCCTGCTGATAGATATAGAACGGCATGTACATCAACTGCCCACCACCGACCAGTGTCTGGACGACGAACGCGCTGACCGCTCCGGTGAAGACCAGGAGCGTGCCGCTAAGAAGACCGGGTACGGAAAGGGGCAACGTCACCCGCCACCAGGTTCGCCACGGACTCGCACCCAGTGCGTGCGACGCTTCGGAAAAGCGCGGATCAATCGCGCTCAGCGCAGTTGCCAAAGGCAACACCATCAGGGGCAGTTCGATCTGCGCGAGCGACAGCACCACGGCCGTCGGCGTGTAAAGCAGCTTGACCGGCGAGCCGATCAGGCCAAGCGCGGCGATTACCTGGTTCACGAGTCCCTCGTTGCCGAGGATCACGACCCACGCGAAGGTACGGACAACCGAGCTAGTGAGGAGCGGCAACAGAATGCAAAGCAACAACGGGCGCCGCCAGCGCGCAGTGCTGCTCACATACAGCCACGCGACCGGATACCCGAGCACGATGCATGACGCAGTCGTCCAGACGCCGAGTCCCAGCGTGGACCAGAGAATGCCCCGGTTGTAGCTGTCGCCGAAAAAACGTGCGTATTGATGCAGGCCGGCGTGCGTCATCGCGGCGTCGTTGTGCAGGCTGATCGCGGCGAGCAACGCGAGCGGCACCGCGACAAACGCCAGGAAGAACACGCTGAGCGGCAGTGTCAGCAGCCAGTCGCCGGCAACGCGCCTGCCGCCGCGCGCCCGTATCCTCACGACGGAAGTCATCAGGCCTTGACCTCCCGATTGAACCGGTCGATATAGCCGGCGCGCAACGGATTAAGTTTTGCCCAATCGACCTGGACAAAACTTTCGAGCTCGCTCGACGATTGCGCGATCTGGGCGAGCGCCCCGCCAAACGGCACTTTCTTGTTGGTCGGTGCAACGAAATACGGTGCGGCGGCCATCTGTTGTTGAACGTCGGCGCTTAGCGCGGTGTTGATATACGCAGCAGCAAGGTCGGCCATCTTCGTATTTTTAACGATGTTCATCGTGCTGCGCACGAGGCCCCAGTTGCTGGCGGGTCTGGCCAGCGCGACGGGCACGCCCTTCGCCTTCAACGATTCGACATTGTTGATGTAATGGCACGAGATATCGATCTGCCCTTGCTGGAACAAAGTCCCGAGCGCGCCCGGATTGGCCGCGACGGCCCCGACGTTAGGCATCAGCCGGCGGATGAAATCGAACGCCGGATCCATGTGCGCTTCGTCTCCGCCGAGCATTTTCGCGAGCGCGACCATCCAGACCAGACCGAGCGTGGAATCGAGTCCGACCAGCCCCACGCGCCCCTTGAATTGCGGCTTCAGGAGGTCGTTCCATGACGTCGGAGCCTGCTTGATCTTCTCCGTGTTGTACGCAATGCCGTAGACCTGTCCCGACGTATACGCACCCAGCCCCTTGGGATCGATGAACTTCGCCGGCAAGTCGGCGATATTGGGCACCTTCGATGCAGGCATCTGTTCGAACAGACCTTGCGAAACGCCGATCAGGTAGGGGCCTTCGTCCATCATCACCACGTCAAACGGCGGATTCGCGCGCGCGCCCGTCAGTTTCGTGAGCGTGTCGACAGCTTGCGAGGCCGTGAGCGTCGCGTTCTGGCCGGTCGACTTGCGAAACGCGGGCAGCAGGATCTTGCGATGCGATTCTTCCCAAGCTCCGGGAAAGGTGGTCGCCGCCAGCGAATCCGCGGCATACGCGTTGCCGATAACCCCGCTGAGCGGAAGGCCGACAGCGCCTAAAGCGCCCAGCGCCCGCACAATCCGGCGTCGGTCGAGATCGATCTTGGACATCAGAAACTCCGTAAAAGGAAAAGAAATCAGGTCAATGGGCGGCTGGCGCCGCGTCGGACAAAGCACTGCCGAAGACACGCACCGACGCGTGAGGTTTGATCCGCAAGGCGACGCGCATGCCGGGGCTGAGCGCGACCGAACCGCTACGTGGCATGGTCAGCTTCACAGCGATACCGCCATCCAGCACGGCTTCCACCATGAGCATTGCGCCGAGCGGCAGCACCAGCTGGATGGTGGCAAACGCAGAGGAAGGCCGCGCTTCGGCCTCGGGAAACCAGTCCCACTGTTCAGGACGCACGGCCAGCAACGCCGGCTCGGAGCGCGCGCCCGACATGCCGTCGCAATCGGGCCGTTCGAGCACCAGCACGCCCTCGCCTACTTTCGCGTGCATCACGCCGCCCTGCTGCGAAAGCTGGGCGGCAATCAGATTGGCGGTGCCGACGAAGCCGGCCACAAACGGCGTGGCCGGGCGATCGTAGATGTCGGTCGCGGACGCGAACTGCTCGAGACTTCCCCGGTTCAGCACGGCGACGCGGTCGGCCATGCTCATGGCTTCTTCCTGGTCATGCGTCACCATGATGGTGGTGATATGGAGTTCCCGCTGCAGGCGCCGGATTTCGATCTGCATGTCGAGGCGCAGGCTTTTGTCGAGTGCGGCGAAGGGTTCATCGAGTAACAGGATGCGCGGCTTGACCGCCAGCGTGCGCGCCAGCGCCACCCGCTGCTGCTGGCCGCCCGACAACTCGCGGGGATAACGCGCGGCGAAGGCGTCCATACGCACCATATCGAGCATGGCGCCGGCTTCGCGCAGCGCATCGCGCCGCGTTGCGCCATTGGCCTCGAGCCCGTAGGCCACGTTAGCCGCCACCGACATGTGCGGAAACAGTGCGTAGTTTTGAAACACAATGCCGACCCCGCGCTGCCGGGGCGCAAGCCCGTCGACGCAATCGCCGCCAATCAGCACGCGCCCGGCGCTCTGCACCTGCAGCCCGGCAAGAATGCGCAGCAGCGTGCTCTTGCCGCAGCCGGACGGACCGAGGAGCGCAACCAGTTCGCCGCCGTCGATCTTCAGGTCGAGATCCTTGATGACGGACACATCGCCGAAACGATGTTCGATCCGCTCGAAACGCACGTCTACTCTTTCGTACTGATTCATGCCGTGGCCCTGGCCCAAAGTTGCTTTGCCGCCTGGTTGCCGGCTTCTATGACTTGCTGCGCATCGCAGAGCGTGGGAAGGCCGTCATCCACAACGATACGACCGTCCACGATCACCATCTCGACATCGCGGCCCATGCCGGTGTGCACGAGCGTGCCGAGCGGATTCGGGTGCGGCGTCAGATGCGCGCGACGAAAGTCGAACACCACCAGGTCCGCCAGCCAGCCTTTCGCCAGACGTCCCAGTTGATCGCCGAGTCCCATTGCCGCGGCGCCGTTGCAGGTTGCCATCGCGAGTGCGTCGGCGGGTTGCCAGTCGCTAGCGACTTCGCCGAGCTGGATGCGCGCAATGGCCAGCGCCCAGCGCATGACTTCAGTCATGTCGGCATGCATGTTGTCCGTGCCAAGCGCGATCCTCGCACCAGCCGCCCGCAGAGCCGGCGTGGGCGCCATGGTCCCGCCAGTCGCGTTGCCCTTGGGGATATGAGCCACCGTGATGCCCGCCCGGCCGACACGCGCGATATCGGCGGGATCGAGGAACAGGCAATGCGCCGCGACAAGGCGCGAGTCCAGCAGCCCGACGGAATCGAGTAATTGCGCGGGCGTCTTGCCCGAGCGGCGCAAGACCTGCGCGACTTCCGTACGGCTTTGTGCAAGATGCGTGGTTACGCCGAGGTCGCGCTCATGCGCTGCCCTCGCGATCAGCTCAAGAAACGCGTCCGAACAGGTATCCGGCGCATGGACCGCCAGTTGCACGCCGGTGCGTCCGTCAGGGGTGCCGTGCCAGCGGTCCGCAAGGCGCAAAGCGTCGTCGAGGGTGCGCTCTCCGATCGACGTGTGGTGCTCCCAGCGGCCATCGGCGACGCCCGAAAAGTCGACGTCGTGCAGGCGGCCGCAGGCGTACACGCGCAAGCCCAGCTCGGCCATCGCGCCGAGCGTCAGGTCAGCGTGGACATAACTGTCGTTGATCAGGGTGGAGCCGAACAGCATGGCCTCCATCGCACCGAGGCGCGCGAGCGCAATCGCTTCATCGGGGCGCACGTCGTGACCGTGGGGAATGCCCGGCGTGTAGGCGGGAGCAAAACCGAGGTCTTCCGCGACGCCTCTCACCATGCTGAGGATCGCGTGCGTGTGAACATTGACATAACCCGGCGCGATGACACGTCCATCGAGACGCCGGGTCTCGTGCGCCATGGTGCCAGCGGGCAGATCGGCTGCCCGTCCGACGAACGCGAGGCGGTTGCCCGAGATAGCAACGGCGGCATCGCGCAGGACTGGCTGCGCCGGGTCTGCCGTCAGGACGGTCGCACCGGTGATGAGTAAATCGTAAGTAACAGGGTGCATGAGTTCAGGCCTGCAAATGCTGGAGAAAGCGGCGGGTGCGCTGCTCGCGCGGCGCGCCGAAAATCTGGTCCGGCGAACCGGTTTCAACGATGTTGCCGCCGTCCATGAACACAACGCGGTGCGCGACCTGCCGCGCGAACGACATCTCGTGCGTGACGACCAGCATCGTCATGCGAGCGCTGGCGAGGTCGCGCATGACATCGAGCACCTCGCGCACGAGTTCGGGGTCGAGCGCGGACGTGGGTTCGTCGAAGAGCAGCACCTCCGGCTGCATGGCGAGCGCGCGGGCGATCGCCACGCGTTGCTGCTGCCCGCCCGATAACTGGCTCGGGCGCTTGTCCGCGTGAGCCGCCAGATGCACCTGCTCGAGCGCGGCGGCGGCGCGTTGCCGGGCTGCGTCGCGTGACAGTCCGAGCACCCGATGCGGTCCGCAAGACACGTTGTCGAGCGCGCTCAGATGCGCGAACAGGTTAAACCGCTGGAACACGAAGCCGAACCGGCGGCGTTGCCGCGCGAGCGTTGGCTCGGACACGGCCGGCTCGCCCGCATTGCTGCCGATCCGTTCGCCGCCCAGATGGATCGTGCCGCCGTCCGGCGTTTCGAGAAAATTGAGGCAGCGCAAAAATGTGGTCTTGCCCGACCCTGACGGCCCGATCAGGACCGCGGTCTCGCCGCGCCGGATGTCGAGGGATACCGCGTCGAGAATCGTCTTGTCGCCGAATTTCTTGTGCAGCCGGTCCACCGCCAGCAACACGGACGGGTCAACGGAAGCAGGCGCATTAGCGTGAGATAAAGGCATGGGGTCTTGAACCAGATCAGTACTGCGGCAAGCGCCGCTCGAGATAACGCGACAGCCACGCAAGCGCCGAGATCAGCGCGTAGTAATAAAGCGCGATCAGCAGGAATATCTCAAAGGGAGAAAAGTACGTCGCGATAATCTCCTGACCCGCATGCGTCAACTCGTACACGGAGATCGCGGAAAGCATCGCCGAGCCCTTGACCAGCGAAATCAGCTCGTTGGTGAGCGGCGGCAGGATCCGTCGCCAGGCTTGCGGAAACAAGACATGCAGCACGATCTGCCGATGCCGCATGCCGATCGACTTCGCCGCTTCGGTCTGGCCTGCATCGATCGACTGCAGACCGCCCCGCATGATTTCGCAAATGAAGCCGCCCGCATTCAGTGCCAGTGCGGTGACGCCGGCCCAGTACTCGTCGAAGTTCACGCCGATCACGGGCAGCGCGAAGTACACGAGGAAGATCTGGATCAACAGCGGCGTGCCGCGGATGAAATCGACATACGCCCTTACGAAGAATCGCACCGGCGCATGACGGCTCATTGCGCCGAAGCCGAGCACGGCGCCCAGCGCGATGCCCAGCACGATAGCGGCCGCGCAAATCCTGAGCGTCGCCAGAAGGCCGACTGCCAGCAACGGCATCGACATGCCGATCAGAGTCCAGTCCATGTGCGCCCCGTGTCAGGAGAGAGCCGGCACGGCGTCAGGCAGCGCCATCGACAGGCCGAACCACTTCTTCTGCAGTGCGTCGAGCGTGCCATCGTGCCTGAACGTGCGCAGTTGCTGGTCGAGATAGGCGATCAGCGCCGTGTCGTCGGGGCGTGCAGCGAGGCCCGCCCAGTTGTCGGCGCCGATTCCCTTGACGATTGCGAACTTGCCGGGTGCGGTCTTCATCGCGAGGCCCAGCGTGGGAAGCGTGTTGAGCACGCCGTCCACGCGACCTTGCGAGAGCGCCATGTAAGCGGCCGGATGATCGTCGAAGTCCTTGATCTGCGCGAAACCCGCGCCGCCTGCGGCCTTCAGGGCTGCATCGAGCTTGGGCTCGAGCGTCTGGCCGGGCGAGCCAGTCTTGAGGCCGAGGATCTTGCCGTTCATCTGGGTCATGCTGGTGATGCGGGCCTGATCGGCGGCACGTATCAGCATGGCCTGCGACGCCTCGACGTAGGGAATCGAGAACGCGACTTTCTTTTCCCGCTCCGCCGTATAGCTCAGGCCGCTCATCACCAGATCGAATTTCTTCGCATAGAGCGCGGGGATGACGCCGGCCCACACGGTATCGACGAATTCGGGCTTGGCACCCAGCGTCTTGCAGAAAGCGTTGGCAAGATCGACGTCATAGCCGGTCAGCACACCGCCTTCACGAAACGTGAAAGGCGGATACGTGGCTTCGCAGCCGATCCTGAGTACGCCGGCTTTCTTGATGTCGTCGAGCGATAAACCCGCAGCCGAGGCAAGGCGCGGCAAGCCCGCCGACAACAGCAGCGAAGCGGCGCTCAGCCGGCCAACGAACTGGCGGCGCGTCATACGTGAAGTCATGGCAAATCTCCCGGACTGGTGGAATGAGGTGGAATGGGGTTCAAACGGGCGCGACCGGAAACGGCTCAGGCCCGATAAGCGGAGGGCAGCGAAAACCGCTGGAGCACCTTGTGCGCACCGATACGCGGCGCAAGCGGATTACGCGGCTTCGCCAGTTGCGGCCGAAGCGCCTTGAGGAACCGCCCTCGCCCCTGCTCGCCAGCCGGCCCGGTTCCGTTCCAGACCACCTCGCCACGCGAAATCGTCATTGCGGGCCACGCGCGCATCTGCCAACCCTCGTAGGGCGTGTAGTCGACGTTGTGATGCAACTGGGCGTTGGTCAGGGTGAATTCGCGCTGGCAGTCCCAGATCACCAGATCGGCGTCGCTGCCAATGGCTATCGACCCCTTGCGCGGATACAGCCCGTAGAGTTTCGCCGCGTTCGTGGCGGTGAGCGCGACGAACGCGTGGATGTCGATCCGGCCTGCCATGACGCCCTCGGACATGAGAAGCGGCAGGCGTGTCTCCAGTCCCGGCATGCCGTTGGGAACGAGGTTGAACGGCGGGTTGTCGCCGGCTGCGAGTTTGCCGTCGGGTCCGGCATAACGAAACGGCGCATGGTCCGACGACACCACTTGGAACGTGCCGTTTTGCAAGCCGTCCCATACCGCTTGCCGGTTCGCTTCGTCGCGCGGCGGCGGACTGCAGATGCACTGATAGCCGCGCGGCCCGTCTTCCAGCATGTCTTCAGTCAGCAGCAAATAGTGCGGGCAGGTTTCCGCAAACACGGAGAGTCCCTGCCCCTGCGCCCAGCGAATCTGGTCGATGGCCTCCGCCCCGGAGACATGCACGATCAGGATCGGCGTATCGACGAGTTGCGCAAGGCTGATCGCCCGATGCGTTGCCTCGCGTTCGACCAGCATCGGCCGCGACAGCGCATGACCGACCGGTGTCGTGATGCCCTGTTCGAGCAGCGCTTCGGTCAGCCACGCGATACAGTCGGCGTTCTCGGCGTGGACCATCGTCATTGCACCATGCTGACGCGCCGTAGCCAGCACTTCGATCATTTGCCGGTCATCGAGCTTGAGCGCGTCGTAGGTCATGTAGATCTTGAACGACGTATAGCCCTCTTCGATCAACTGCGGCAATTCCTCGCGAATCACATGCGGCGTGGGATCGGTCACGATGAGGTGAAACGCGTAGTCAATCACGGCGCGACCTGCCGCCCGGCGGTGATAATCGTCAATGGCGGCGCGCAGCGACTGCCCTTTTTGCTGGCAGGCAAACGGAACTATCGTGGTCGTGCCGCCGCACGCGGCCGAGATCGTGCCACTCGCGAAGTCGTCGGCCATGACCGTGTCATCGCCAGTCGGCTGGTCGAGGTGGCAATGTCCGTCGACACCGCCCGGGGTGACGAGCCGGCCCGCCGCATCGATCTCTCTGGCGCCGGCCGCCAGGCCCGCCCCCAGCGCGACTATCCTGCCGCCGATGATGCCGATGTCCGCTTCAAAGCGGTCGGCGGCGGTAGCAATATCGGCGTGACGGATGACCAGGTCGAAGCGCGCGTCCATCACGTCAGGTCCTGGAACAAACGGCCCCAGCCTTTGATGCGGGTGGTATCGACGCCGGCGAGCCTCAGCGACTTCCACACGACTGTCGAGATAGTGTCGTAGATCGGAATACCGGTCTCGGCCTCGAGCTCTGCTGCGAGCGGTGCGCCCGCCAGGTTCGTGCAGAAGATCGTGATCGCGTCGGGCTTCGTTGCCGCGACCTCACGCACCATCGCGCGAATCTGCTCGGCACCGACCTCGGAGAACGAGAAGTTGTCCTGCAGCTTCAAATGTTGTTCGCCAACGCATTCGAAGCCCGCCTTCGCATAGGTGGCAATCACGCGTTCCTGGACATCATCGCGATACGGCGTGACCAGGCCGAACCGGCGCACGCCGGTGCGCTCGAAAATCTCATTGAGAGCAAGCACGGACGTGCATGAGGCGATGCCCGTGCGTTCAGTGATACGTTTGCAGAGGCGCTCGTCGGCATCGAACCCAAGCCAGCCTGAAGACGTTCCGTTCCAGCCGATAACATCGAGGCGCGCGTCGGCCAGCAATTCGGCCGCCGTGAGGATCTCGCTGTCGTCGAACTGCGCCAGCGCAGAATCCGACAGCGCGATTTCCGTCACGCGAAAGCGCCCGAAGTGAGCGCTGGCCTCTGGAACACCGGCGAGCATTGCGGCAGTAACGGGTTCGAGCGTCGTGTTGGATGACGGCGTGAGCATTCCAAGCAAAGTGCGTTGTTTCATGTTCGGGCGTCGGAAAAGTCGAAAAAGAGAAATGACCGACCCCATAACGCAATGATCGTGCCAACATTATTTGCCACGATTGTATGCAATCCAATAAAGCTTAGTACGCAATAAAACCCGGCCTTTTGATGGGCCCGGGCCGGGCATAACCGCGCTAAGCCGGGGGTTGCCAGAATCCCTCCGGCAGTGCAAGACAGCACCAGCGCAGCGCGCCATGCAAGAGTAAGGGGCACAACCTTTCCGCTACCTTCCATCCTGTTTCAGCCGGCATTCGAGACTTCTCATCCTGGCGCTCTGTCGATAAACTGCGAACAAGGGCGACAACAAAGTGTTATAAAGTTGTATACGATAAGAACGAGAGCGTCTTTTTATTTTTGTTAGGACGAACCTTGACTGAACCTGCTGTCAAGCTAGACAAGGCTTACACGAATGACGAGATCTATGCGCGGCTGCAAAAGGCCGTGCAGGAACATCGGTTGACGCCCGGAACGCGGCTGATAGAAGAGCGGCTGGGCGAACTCGCAGGTGTGAGCCGCACCAAGATCCGCGAGGTGCTGAGCCGTCTTGCGCATGAAGGTCTCGTCACGCTCGTGCCGAACCGTGGTGCGTTCATCGCGAGTCCGAGCGTCGCGCAGGCCCGCGACGTTTTTGTGACCCGTCGCATGATCGAGCCGAATATGGCGAGCATGTTGAGTGCCAAGGCGACGCCGGCGCAGATCCGTACGCTACGCAGGCACTCGAAGCAAGAGCAGGAAGCGCGTGCTAAAGACGACCGGCCATCCATCATCCGGCTATCGGGAGAATTCCACATTCTCATCGCGCAAATGGTCGGCAACGAGATCCTGCTGCGCCTGATGCGCGAACTGACGTCGCTGACCTGCCTGATCATTACCTTGTACGACAAGCCTAATACGCCCGCCTGCCCGCACACGGAACACGCGGACCTGATCGATGCAATCGAGGCGAAAGACGGAGCGCGCGCCGCCAGGTGCATGGCGGACCACCTCACGCATATCGAGCGCACCCTGAACTTTGACGTCGCGGATGCTGACCCGCCTGATATTGAATCGTTATTTGATTGAGCGTGGCCGTGATCGGATCGCGCGGCGCCACGTCTTCATCTGGTTGACCCATTTCGCCTCAATCATTGCTTACCTCATAACCAGACCGCCGAACAGCAGGCACTGCGGCACGCCAGGCGGCCGGGAATATCATGGCTAACGCTTCAGTCGGCTGGGCAGAACGGCACCGGGGCCAGGAACACCGATTCCTGCTGCACCAGATACGGAAGGATGCGCGGCGTGAATGCTTGCCAGCGCGGATCGGCTCCGAGTTTCGCGCGCTGCGCGGCGCGATGTGCGTAATCGTCGTAGCCCCAGCAGAACACCACCGAGTTCAACGTGCCGGAGTCTTTCGTCCAGCACCCCTTGAGCCGCGCATACTGATTAATGATGTCGAGCCCTTCGCGCTCGTAGATTCCCAGAAACTCGGCGACCTTGCCCGCCGTAATCTGATAAGTGCGCATTTCCACCAACATGATGCCCTCCTCTTTCAATGAAACTGGTTGCAATGCGTGCAGCCGCTCGGGCCCGACGCAGCTTGCACGGCACTTGGCCGCATTTCCCGACGGCGCGAGTCGTCAGCTCGCATGCGCGACAAGTAAGCCGACCACCAATCCGACGACGCCCGAACCTGCACCGACCAGCCAGAGCGGCCATCTCGGCGCGACACCGTGCGAGGGCGTGAGGGTTGTCGTGCCCGGCGCGGGAGGCTCGGGTCGCGATGCGATTCCAGTCAGCGGAGTGTGATCGGAGCCACTGCCTGGCGATATTTCTAGCGGACGCTCCACGGCTTGCGCGCGGTCTGATGGCGCCACAACATTTCGTTCGATGTGCGCCTTCAACGCGCCGAAGAATGCGTCGAGGTTCTTGGTCGCGGCAGACTGGATCAGGCGTGAACCCACGCTCATCAGCTTGCCGCCAATCTCGACGTCGGCGTCGTACCCCAGCACGGTCGCGTCGGCTTGCGGCTCGAGCCGGACCCGTGCAGTGAGTTTGGCAAAGCCCACCGCGCCAGCGTTGCCCATGCCGGCGATCGTGTAGGCCCTGGGTGGGTCGAGATCCGACAGTTCGACGTTGCTCTTGAAAGTTGCCGCTACCGGCCCTACGCGAATCTGCACGATCGATTCGAAGCGCCGGTCATCGAGCATCGTGAGTGATTTGCAGCCGGGCAGACATGCTTCAAGCACGACCGGGTCGTTCAGCGCGCGCCATACGGCTTCGGGCGCCGCCTGCAGGACGCATTGATCAGTAAACTTCATCGGAATGCCTCAGCGCTCGTAGAGTTTGAAGAGCGCCTGGGTGCCGTTGCGCGCGTAGCCTTGCTCGAGCAGTTGCTGGTACAACCCGCGTACGAGTTCCAGGCCCGGCAAATCACGGCCCATATGTTCTGCTTCATCGTGCGCAATCCGCATGTCCTTGATGAAATGCTCGATAAAGAAGCCTGGTGCAAAGTCGCCGCTGGCAATTCGCGGGCCCTGGTGGTTCAGTTGAAATCCACCCGCCGCGCCGCCGCCGATCGCGCTCAATACCGTATGGGCGTCCAGCCCAGCGCTACGGGCGTAAGCCAGGCCCTCGCATACCCCCAGCATCGTCGACGCAATGACGATCTGATTGCACAGCTTCGTGTGCTGACCAGCGCCCGGCCCTCCTTGCAGGACAATGTTGGTGCCGAGGCAGCGCAGCACCGGCTCCACGTCCGCGAGCACGGCGCTTGCGCCGCCGACCATGATCGACAGACGTCCTTCGCGCGCACCGACATCCCCGCCGGACACCGGCGCGTCAAGCACACGCACGCCACGCGGAGCGGCGTGCGCGACTAGCTCTTCGGCCAGCTGCGGACTTGAAGTCGTCATGTCAATGAGCACCGCATCGCGCCGAGCGTGCATGATCAGGCCTTCTTCGCCCAGATAAAGCGCGCGAACGTCTGCCGGTGTGCCGACGATCGTGATCACAACGTCGGACGCTTCGGCGAGCGCCTTCGGGGTTGGCTGCCAGTGAGCGCCTGCCTCGATGAGCGGCTCTGCCTTCGCGCGCGTACGGTTATAGACGTGCAGTGGATAGCCGGCCGCGGCAATCCGCGCAGCCATCGAGGCACCCATAATGCCAAGGCCGATAAAGCCAATGACCGGCTTGCTTGCTGATTGATTCATGATTGTCTGGTCCTGTCAGAGTTTGTCGCGCAGCAGGTCGCGCAACAGCATTGGAGTCAACGGATGGCGGTCGGCGACGACCCCGAATGGCGCGAGCGCATCGTTGAGCGCGTTGGTCAGCGCGCCGAGCGCCCCCATCACGCCGCCTTCAGCCATCCCTTTGATGCCAGCGGCCGTCGCCCGGCTAGGCGTATGCAGCGGGATGATCTCGAGGTTGGGCAATTCGGCCGAAGTGGCGATCAAATAGTCGGCGAGCGAGCCGGTCACATTCTGTCCAGTTTCGTCGTAACGCATATGCTCGAACAGCGCGCCGGACAGACCCATCGCCACAGCGCCGTGCTGCTGCCCTTCCACCACGGTGGGGTTGAGTAGCGTCCCGCAGTCTTCGGCGATTACGTAGCGCTCGATGCGGATTGCACCGGTGGCCACATCCACCTCAATCTCGCACGCATGAGCTGAATTCGAATAGGTCATGGGCGGCGGATCGTACGTCAGGTGGAACTCGAGGCCAGGCGTGAGACCCTCCGGCAGAGACGTGGGATCCATGTACGCCTGCCGGGCCACGTCACCGAGCGTCAAACCAGCATCGGTCCACTCGTCGCCGCTGCGACGCTCGATTCGCGCGTCTATCAGACGTAGCGACTCGTCGTCGGGCAGTTCGAGGCAAGCAGCCGCGATTGCGAGAACCTTGCGGCGCGCGTCGAGCGCGCACAGGTACAGCGCACCACCGCCTGCGGTACCGCTGCGCGCTCCGCGACTGCCCATCCCGTATGGCGCGATATCAGTGTGCCCGAGATGAATTCGCACGCTCGAAGGCGCAATGCCGAGGCCCTCGGCCACCGCGTTGGCCATTGCGCTTTCATAGCCTTGCCCACTAGGTCCGAGACCAACCGAGGCGTTCACCGCACCGCTTGGTTCGATACGAATCCAGCTTGCCTCGTGTCCCGAACCGGGGATCCCCGCGGCCTTGTAAAAGCCCGACCCATAAGTAGTCGGCTCGACCACATTGCACAAGCCAAGCCCCAGGTAACGCCCGGCTGCGCGCGCCGCTTGCTGACGTTCGCGAAACGTGCGGTACTCGAGTGCCGTCACTACCGCCTCGAATGTCCGGGACGGCGTGATATCGGCCAGCAATTCTCCGGTCGCAGTACGGTACGGCAGTTCTTCCGACGTCAGCAGGTTGCGTCGGCGGACCTCGACAGGGTCTAGTGCCAGCTCCCGCGCAATCGCATCCATGGTGCCGTCCATGACCCAACTGGTGATGGACATCGGCGCACGCATTGGCGCATTGCCGCACTTATGGCTCAACACGACCTTCACGTCGAAAGCGTAGTCCTGCAGTCGATACGGTCCACTCAGAATCATCGCGACGACGCGCGCCAGATAGTTCGCCGGGAAAAAGCAATAGGCGCCAAAGTCCTCGCGCATTTCGAGGTCGAGGGCGAGCAGCGTGCCGTGCTCGTCGACTGCGGCACGGGTCCGGCAGAAGTCCTCTCGCGAACTGGCGGCGGCCGTCAGATTCTCGAGGCGATCTTCGCGCCAGCGCACAGGCCGCTTCAGATGGCGAGCCAGCGCAGCCACGGTCAGCTCCTCGCGGTACAAGGCGATTTTCTGACCGAACGATCCGCCGACATCAGGCGAAATCACGGTCACCTGCGACTCGCTGAGTTTGAGACGCTGCGCCAGTTGCGTGCGCAAAGGATGCGGCACCTGCGTTCCGACATGGAACGTCAGGTGGTCGCGGCCGGCGTCCCAGAGCGCTGCACAGCCCCGGGTTTCGATCGGCACATGGGTCTGGCGCTGCTGGTGAAATGTTGCTTCGACCACCCGAAAGGCCCGCTTTTTCGCGGCCTGCGGGTCACCATGCGAGTACGTCTGATGCGACACCAGGTTGCCGGGCACCATCGGGTCCACTTGTGCGGCGTGCGCGTCCAGCGCTTGCCACATGTCGGTCACCACAGGCAGCGGCGCGAACTCGACAATCACCCGCTCCGCTGCGTCTTCGGCGACGTAACGATCCGTCGCCACCACGCACGCCACCAGATCGCCCTGGAACCGCACCGTATCGAGCGGCATCGTCGCAATTTCGACCGGCACCAGGCCCTCGATCGGCGGTGCAACACGCATCGGCGTCGTCCATTGCGCAAGTTCACGGCCTGTGACGACCGTCACGACGCCGGGCATCGCGGCGGCGTCGGCGGTATCGACCGAGACAATCCGCGCATGAGCGTGCGGCGAGCGAACGAAGCACACATGCAGCGCACCCGCGATCTCGATGTCATCGACGTATCGTCCATAGCCCGTCAGCAGGCGATAGTCCTCGGTGCGGGGCACCGCCTTGTTGAGGTAACGAAACGCTTGCTCAGACATGGGCCATCTCCGCGCGGATCCGTTCGGCGGCGAGCAGGATGGCCCGCACGATGTTCTGATAACCCGTACAGCGGCACAGATTTCCGGTCAGTGCCTCGCGCACCTCAACCTCGGTGGGCTGCGGATGCTCGCGCAGGTACGCCTCGAACGTCATCACGATGCCCGGCGTGCAGAAGCCGCACTGCAAACCGTGGCACTCATGCAGCGCCTGCTGGAGCGGCGACAGACGGCCGTCTGTCGCTACGGCCTCGATGGTGGTGATCTGCGCTTCGTCCACTTGCACCGCGTACGTGAGGCACGAGCGCGCAGGGCGGCCATCGATCAGCACGGTGCACGCGCCGCACACGCCGTGCTCGCAGCCGACATGCGTGCCGGTCAAGCGGCAATCTTCGCGCAGCGCGTCGGACAGTAGCTTGCGAGGCTCGCAATGCACTTCATGGCGCGCGCCGTTGACACTGAGAAAAATCGATTTCTTTTCCATGAGTCGCTTAAGAGTCCTGCGAGACGGCGGTCGTCACGCGTTGCAGCGCGCGCGCCGTGAGCGCCTTGACGAGATCGCGTCGATAAGCGGCACTGATGTCAGGTTGATCGTGTGGATCGATGGCGCCGGCCACCGCGCTGGCGATCCTCGAGACGGTCCGCGCATCGGCCGCTTCCCCGACGAAACGCGCAGCCAGTTCGTCCAGTACGAGCGGCACGTCCGCCACGCCGCCCAGCCCGATTCGCAACCTGGAGAACTTGCTGCCTGCGAACTCGGCCGTGACCGCGCAGGCGGCGATCGCGAAATCACCATGGCGCCGGCTAAATGCTTCGAAGGCGTGCCGCTCGCCAGGGCGCACCGTGGGAAAGCGCACAGTGCGAACGATTTCGCCGGGGGCGAGATCGGTGGTCATTACCGCGAGCAGGAATTGCGTTGCCGGTATCTCCCGGCTGCCATCGGGCCCGACAATATCGATGCGCGCACCTAGCGTGCTCGCGATCAGCGGAATTTGCGCTGCGGGGTCCGCGTGCGCGAGACTGCCGCCGAGCGTGCCGCGCTGCCGAATCGCGTAGTGCCCGATGGTCGCGGCCGCATCGGCCAGCAGCGGACAAGCGGCACGCACCGTGGCGCTGGTGGCGATCTCGTGATGACGCGTCATCGCGCCGATCGCGAGCGTATCGCCTTCACGCGTTACGCCGGCGAGCTGCGGCAGCGCGTTGAGATCGATCAGATGCGCCGGTTGCGCGAAACGCATGTTCATCATTGGTGCGAGGCTTTGCCCGCCCGCAATGACCTTTGCGTCAAACCCGTGAAGCGCGAGAAGCGACAG
>DASYLW010000205.1:0-3413 GCA_036009385.1 Caballeronia sp. | reverse complement strand
CTCAGGGCGAGCTTGGTTATTCGTTCGCAAGAGCAGGCCCGATTTGTCAGCGCGCTTGTGGTCTTCCTCTTGAGTCACGTGCGGGCGAGCACCGCCGCCGACATGGCCGATGCGGCTTGCCTGGCATCGATCGTCGCCCATGCGTGCTTGCGGCCGGACCACCTGTGGCGCGATCTCGGACTAAGCGGGCGCGACGAGATCACTGACATGCTCACCCGGTATTTCCCGGCGCTGGTGGCGCGCAATATCGATGAAATGCGCTGGGAAGATTCCTTGCGCGAGAACTCGCGCTGTCGCTTGGACTGACGCCGCAGCCGGCGCCAGGGTGTCCGGGCTGCGAAGATTTCGGCTTTTGTTTTGGCGGTGAAGCCTGAGCACTGGGCTTCCTGAAGCACCGGCAATGTCGTGGAGTGGATGCCTGGGCCCGTGCCTCGTGTATGCTTTCGCGCATGGCCAAATCCGTGAAAGATCCAGCGACTTCTTCGTTATCCCGTCAGCCCGAGGTGCGTTTTCGCATGCGCATTCGCCAGGCGGATGCTGTGGCAATCGGCCCCGGGAAAATTGATCTGCTCGAGGCTGTGCACGAGCATGGTTCGATCTCGGCTGCCGCGCGCAGCCTGGGCATGTCATACCGGCGGGCGTGGTTGCTCATCGACGAACTGAACCGTACGCTCAAGGCGCCCGCAACGTCTTCGGAAACGGGTGGCTCAGCCGGCGGCGGATGCGTGCTGACGCCCGTTGGTGAAAAGATCGTGCGGCTTTATCGCGAGATTGAAGCGGAAGCGGCGAGAACCTGCGCGCCGCAGATTTCCGCGCTGACCAGGCTCATGAAGCGCTGACCTTGGCGAATGCCGCATTGAAAGCCCAAGCGCTTAAGGGCTTAGCCGTGCCGCAGGCAAAACCGGGACGCCGGCGGCGTATTACCGGATTGCGAGGACTGCAATGAGGCCCGGCCGAGCCGGGTCATCAGTTCGACAAAACTCGCGACGCTCGCGGTTCTGACCGGGTGATAGTCGACCTGGTGCCGATCGCATACGCGCTTGAGCAGGTTCATGGAGTCGTGGTCTATGCAGTCGACCGGAAACACAACAATATCCGCTCGCGGGAGCGCAGCGGCGAACATGCCCTTGCGGTCTTCTAGGCCGCCATCGTGGACGACGAAATCGCCCCCCGCCGATTCGACCAGTTGCCTTAGCGCGGCGTTCGAACCGGGCCGGCCGCCCACATAAACGACGCGCTTGCCGCTCAGGTTAGTGAGCTCTGCGGCCTTTGAACCCGCTTTGCTACCCACTTCACTGCCCTGAGCCCCCAGCGCCTGTTCCAGCGCATTGCATTCGGCCTGGACCACGTTGAGCATCGCAATGGTATCGTCCAGCCGCTGGCTCAAGCCATGCGCATGGCGCTGCTCATCGAGCGCGCGTTGCTCGGCGGTTTCCCTGCGGCTCGTGTGAATCGCAAGACGTTCGTCGCGTGCACTCAGTGCTTCGCGCAACGCCTGGACTTCGGCCGCGAGACCCGCCTCGGATATTTCCGGCCTGCGCTCGGCCTTCGCCGTCAACTCGGCCACTTGCGTGCTCAATTGGCGCAATGACGCGTCGCGCTCCGTTGTCAATTCGTGCAGTTTTTCTTGCTGGCGCTCGGTCTTGTCCTTGAGTGCCGCATTTTTCGTCTTCGAGTGCAACCAGGCGACGGATGTCGGCCCGGTTAGCCGCGCCCACCAGATGGGACAACATATGCAGGTCGCCGAAGGCCGCCTGGCGCACGTTGAAGATGGCTTCCGGATGCGTCATCAACGCCCAGTACGCCGGCGGAATATCGCCGCTCTTGAGCGCGTCTTTCCAGAGCGCCAGCAGGGCTTCAGGATCTTTTGCCACGTCGAAGCGGCGCACGGCGCCCGAATGACGCGCATCGAGCGCCTTCTGCAGTGCCTTGGCGCCCGCGCCGCCCTCTATGGCGAGTTCCACTGCGGCCTGATGAATCTCAAGATCCGTCGCGTGTTGCCGGTCGAGATCCGTAAACTTCGGCACGAGTTTTCTAAGCTCGTTCGTGCTCAGGCATGTGCCGATGACCGAGCAATGCAAATGTGAATCCAGACCGGAGAGGCGCGCCCGGCGGTGCGGACTGCGAAGCTCTGCGTCGGCAGGCGTGCAGCAAGCATCCACCGCGCCGGTGTGAGTGCCGGCATAAGCACCCGCAGCGCTGGTGGATTCAGTGGACGGCGTGCGAGCAAGGCGGAAAGGGGGAACGGATTGCACATTCACCTCGAATCGATCTGGATGTCAAACGGCTGAACAGACAGCTGCCTTTAGCCTGCTCGATGAACGGATACCGAAATATACCATTGAATATAACGGTACGAATCTGGACGGTTGTTTCGACGAAATCAATGCCGGCTGGTTCAGACGTCCAGGACGGTGGCGTTCAGGCAGAAACGTCGCTGCTCGCGCGATCTCGATAGTGCCGCTCAAGCACGTGCTCGACGCATAAGCCGACGAAGGTGGCGTCCAGACGCTCGAGATTTCGCGCAACCTGCTGAAGACCGGCCGTGCCGCTGCCGGGCGCGGCCAGAAATACCTGATCCCGCTGCTGCGCAGCCGTGCGGGCGGTTTCGATGGCAAACGTCAAGTCGTCGAGGCGGCCGAAGTCGAGCGCGCGAGCGTGATCTTCGAGAGAAGACAAAAGGTCGCCGAGCGGCTGGCCGGTCATGGATTCGAGGGAACGGGCATTACCGCGGATGTCCTCGAGCATGAGGACAAAACGGGCGACACTGGCGCGCAGGTTCCCCAATGCATCGACCACTTCCCTGATCGCTTCTGTGCGCTCAGGATTGTGCGCCGACTTGAGCGGCGTGATCGCGACCGAGAGGTCGCGGCGCAGCGGGACGGAAGTGGGAGCGCGGGGTGTGGATGCCTTTAGCCCGGACATGGGTGAATCCTCGAGATGCATGATTGGATCGGTTTCTTCGCGCCGGCAAGACAGCAAGACCGCAAGACGGATGGTCAGGAACAAAAGAATCGTATCGTGATATTCCATAGAATATAACGAACGCCTGATTTCTGCCTTGACGTCAAACGGTACCTGGCTGGTTTTGAGGGCTTTGGGGCGGGTACGGGATGGCTTGCTTTTGTTCGGGCGGCAACGCCGCTGAACGAGGTGAGCGGAGCTAGGAGAGGCTCGTTTTTAAGGTTGGCGAATCGGGAGAGTCGGGACCGTTCAGTATCGGTCAGGAACACACAGCGGCGGCTGCGGACTTGTTTCAATGAGAACAAGGCCGTAGCTGCCGCGGGAAGATTCGATTTAGAACGCCGGCAAAACCGGCCGGGTTTCGATCGAACGCTTGATCAATGCCTCCACCGCGAGACGTTCGTCGCCGGCAAGCGGCAAGCGCGGCGGCCGGACCGGTTCGGTGCCCA
>DASYLW010000204.1:0-6744 GCA_036009385.1 Caballeronia sp. | reverse complement strand
GGGCGCTCAACCGTCAGCGAGCGGACATGAAAAGGCACCATCGAGTTCGCTGGCATCGCGCGCTGATTGGCTAGCGCCTGTCGCGCAAGGCTTGACCTGCCGCACCCTTAGCCTTGACGCGCTCCCTTAAAGCAGCCCTTTCCTTTCCCGAACCAACATGCTTAGTTATACAGGCGGTTTCGTCCTGCTTGCCGCCGTGCTCCACGCGAGCTGGAACGCGCTGCTGCACGGCAACCGCGACCGGTTCCTGTCCATGACGTGGATGTGCGTCGCCATCGCGGCCGTCTCCACGCTCGTCGTCCTGTTCGTTCCGTGGCCGGCCGAGGCAGCGTGGCCGTACATTGTTGCATCGGGGCTTGTGCACATTGTCTACAACGTGAGCCTTGTGCGTTCGTATCGACGCAACGATCTGGCGCAGGCTTATCCGATCGCACGCGGTTCGTCGCCGTTGCTCGTCGCCCTCGGCGCCGCGCTCTTCGCGCATGAGTCGATCGGCCTCTTGCACGCGCTTGGCATCGCGATGATCTCGGGCGGCATCCTCGCGCTCGCGCTAGAGGGCGGTCATGTGTCGCGCGCGGGCGTGCTGGCCGCAGTGACGACCGGGGTGACGATCGCGCTCTATACCGTGATCGACGGCATTGGCGTGCGCTCATCCGGCGGCCAGGCGCTCGCCTACACCGCGTGGATGTTCCTGTTCTATTGGCTGATGCCGTTGCTGTTCATCGCCATGCGCGGACTCGGGGCGCTCTGGGCACCGGTGCGGGAAGCGCCCATGACACTCGGCTCGTCGCTTGCTGGCGGGCTGGTGTCGATCGCAGCCTATGGCATCGTGATCTGGGCGATGCAGTCGGGTGCGATGGGCGCGGTATCGGCGTTGCGCGAGACCAGTGTGGTGTTTGCCGTGCTGATCGGACGGATGTTTCTGCGAGAACAGGTAAGTGGAAAGCGCTGGCTCGCATGCGTGATTGTCGCGGCCGGCGCGGTTTGTCTGGGCGTTTGACATCGCTGGAAACGCATGATTCTCTGTTCTTGCGTAATCTGACTAATCACTTGACCGGCTTGATCGACTTCACGCGAAGGATGACTTCATGCTTAAGAACATTGCAACCAAGGTGCTTGACATCGCCTATGACGAACAAGGTGATATCAGCGGATGGCCCGTAGTCCTGCTGCATGGTTTCCCTTACGACATTCATACGTATGACGAAGTAACGCCACGCCTCGCATCCCGGGGCGCCCGTGTTATTACACCGTATCTTCGGGGCTATGGACCAACGGGTTTCCTTGCTCCGGCACACCTGAGATTGGGCCAGCAGGCGGCGCTTGGAGCCCGCAGGAGGCGCCAGCGGCGTTCGCCCAAGCGGTTCTTGATATCACCGACTGGGCGAGTTGATGCTTCGCGCATGAGGTCGAGGATGCGCAGGGCTTAACTCGACTCGCTTATTGGGTGGCAGGAAAGCCGCCATGAAAACGCCCGAACGTCCGGGCGGCAAAGCCGTAAGCATCCCGGCTCGTTGTCGTGGCGCGAACCCGCGCCTGTCGGGTCAAAAACCCCGCTGAAGCTGGATAGAACCGCAGACGGCGACCCCGACTCCCGCCCTATTTTTCGGCCTTTGATGCCTGTGCCTTTTGCGAGATGATTAAGCCACTTCCCCGCGTGGACTGCGTCCGTCGCAGTGACATAAAAAGGAGCTACCAAATGGCAGAGATAGACAAGGAAGAGGTCGTTGCGGTGCTGAACCGGATTCTTGAATCCGAGTTGGCCGGCGTCGTTCGATATACGCACTATTCGTTTCTTGTTTTCGGATTCGGACGCATTCCGATCAGAGCCTGGCTGCGCGAGCAGGCCGATGAATCGCTGTTGCACGCACAGCAGGTCGGAGAATGGATCACCACACTGGGCGCCTATCCGTCGCTCGAGATCGGTCCGCTCCTCGACTCGCACACGTTCGATATCTCTTCGATCCTCCGCGAGTCCCTGCAGGCTGAGAACCTCGCGCTGGAGCTTTATCGCGAACTGCTGGCGCGGGTTGAGGACCGCTCCGTTGCACTCGAGGAGTTCGCCCGTCAGATGATCCATGTCGAAGAGATGCATGCGGGCGAAGTCGACAAGATGCTGCGCCGCCCCGGCGAAATGACGACGTCCCACTGAATGACAGGCGGCCCACCTCTGATCAACCTGACTATGGCGGCATTGCAGAGAAGCCTGTAACCGGCGTCGTTGTCCTGTAGCCCGCTTCAAGCCACTGCGTCTGCCTCGGCGATATGCCGCACGATGATAGCGTTGACGTTGTCGGCGTGCGTGAGCGGTCCCATGTGTCCCGCACCTTCAACGATCGCAAGACGCGCCACTGGCAGTAGCATCGGCAGCCGCTCAGCAATCGCGCGCGTCGGGACGGGCGCGTGCTGGCCGCGCATGATCAGCGCCGGGACACGCAGGCCCGTGTAAGCGCTCGCAGGCATGCGTTCCTCGAGCAGCGCGCGGAAGTCGAGCGGCGCCTTCGGCGCCCAGCGCGTGAGCGCAGCCTGCACCGAGGGCCGCAGCGCTTCCCATGCGCCCCGGCCGCCCCAGTAATCAACGAACGAAGCCGCCGCGCCCCGATAGTCGCCACAACTCACGCCGTCGGCGGTGCACTTCGAGATCGCGATGATTTCCGCGAGCGCATGCGCTCCGTGCGTGCCCATCGACTTCAACAGATGAAACGCCGAGGGCTCGTACAGCGTCAGGCTCGCGATGCGCTCCGGCCGTTCGACGGCCGCGCGCAACGCTACGCCACCGCCATACGAGTGGCCGACCAGATGCACCTTGCCGCGCGAGGCGTCAATGATGCCGATGGTTTTTGCGGCCTCGTCGGCAAGCGTGAAGGCGCGCTCGCCGCTCCACGGGCCCGTGCTATCGCAGCCGTAGTGCTCGGGCGCGACGAACGCGTGGCGCGAGCCCAGCGCCTCGCCGAGCTTTCGCCATTGCGCCGCTCCCGCGCCGGAGCAATGCAGTGCGATCACCGACGTTTCAGATGAAAAGGATTCCGAAGTGATAGTGCTGTTCATGTCGTTCATGTAGTTCATGTCGTTCATGGAGCTCAGGCGTTGGGTGGTCGGATGCCGGAGCGGGGAAGTTTCCACTATCGGCGCGGCGCGGGCAGTTGGCTATGATCGCGACGCCAGCGAAATTGCCCGGGAATCCGAACTGATCGATGGAAGGCGCGTTGGTTTATCACCTTAGCGCTCGATCTCCATCGAATGCATGCGGCGTTCGAGCTCGCCCATGTCGACGGCGGACGCGAGGTACGCGTCACGACGGCTGTGTTCAGCACGGTCAAGCGCCTTTCTTAAAAACGGCAAGAGATAGATAAGCAAAATCAACACAATGTCCTCCGGGTCGGCGACCTAGTCAGTAACGTATCGGCACGAACGGGCGCGACACGCGGGTTCCAGGCGTGCATCCGGGCGGGACATCCAGGTTCGATGGACAGGCGGTCGTGCTACGGCTGGACGCTGGGTAGAGCAGAGTCCATGCCACATTGCAGCAGGCCTTGTCTGGCGGGAGTTCTACCGATCTCTGCGGGATGAAGATCGGGCGAAGTGTCGCAGCGTGGCCAACGATCATTCGAGCGGAAGTTGGGCCGCGACAAACACGCGTTTAGTACATGTCGCGCTGTTCGAGCGTCACGTCTTGGAAAGGGATGGGTTTCGCCAATGCCGTCGTCTGAGGGTTCCGATTCGCTGCAATCATTTCAGCGCATATGAATCCATCGGCCGATTCCCACCTTCAGCGGCTCCTTTTTTGAGCGCACGGCTGATTGGAAAAGGCATGACGGCATCGTCCCAGCAGTCCGGCTAAAACGCGATTGCAGCGGTCATCATGAACGTCGACGTGCTCTTCAAGCGGTTCTGGCTGCTGACTGTCGGGACCCATCGCACACTGAGGGATAACGGCGTCTTGCCGTCGAGCTTGGTGTCATACGTAACGATCGGCCCCACGGCCCAGTCGTGCCCACGAAAGCCGTTCAGTTTGTCAGCGATCGGCCCGGTGTCATTACCCAGCTGCTGTACGGTACCTACAATCAGCCCTGCGCTAAATCCGCCAGGCAGATGCTTCAATGCCATCAGGTCGAACGTGAACAGTGGTGCGTTCTGGTAGTTGGTCGCCGTGTTCTTGGTGTAGAACTCCACGCCCATCACTGCATCGATCTCGAATCCCCAACGCGGGAAAATCCGCGTGTAGGCGACCTGCGGGATGAACGTCCAATTGTTCAGGCTGGGGTTGGCTAGCGCACTTGGATCGTACTGGCCTGTGGGCGCCCAGATATTGAAACTGAACGCCACATGATCGACGCTGGTTATGTGGTACCCGGCTATGACGGGTGTGAAATACAGATCGAACAGGTTCGATGCACGGTCGGACGTGGTCGCTTGTCGAGATCCGAGAGCCAGCGACGCATCGACCTTTGTCCAGACATAGGGGAGCGTCACGCTGGATGCAAAATTCCACGCACCTGTGTGGATGTCCCACACCTTGAGCAGCGTCGCAAGAGTGAATGCGACTTGTCCGTCGATGCCGAGCGACGTCTTGCCCGCAATAGGCACCTGTCGATTGGCACCGATCGAGCCGTCAAGGTATATCTCGCTGAGGCTTATTGCGGTGATCGGTTCCGGTGAAACGACACCGATATCTGGAACAACTCCGGCACCCGCGACCGGCCGGCCCAGGCCTCCTTCTGTCGCATGGCTTGGCATGCAAAGCATAAAGCTCGCGGCAACGCCAAGGATGCGGAAATACTTTCCGGCACATGCAGGTCTTGTCGAATCGAAGCGGTGCATTGTTCACCCGGTTCAGATCAGGGCATCGTCCAGAAATCTGTCTCTTCTTCTGCAACCGATAGTTGATCTCAGTCGTTACGTCAAGCACTTCGAAACAAATCGAGATCAATACACCTTGAAGCTTTCGGTGCGTGCCAACAATGCCAGTCCAATCACTGCCATACCCGCGAAGAGCGCTGGCAGCACGAAGACATTGGGAAGGCCCATGAACCCCACCCCGAAGCTGCCCGCGATGCCTCCTGACGCCGAGGCGAGAGCCGTGGAGCTCATGAAGATTGCCGACGCAGTCCCTACCGCGTTTGGAAGCAGGCGTTGAGCGACGATGATGCCCAGAACCATGAAAATGCCCCAGACACCACCCATGAGAATCTGTCCGGCGAACATGCTCGCTGCGGACGACCAGAGCGCGAAGCATAGATTGGCAAACACGCCGATGGCAGCCGCGATACACATCAGCCACACGTTGCCAAGCTTGCGGCCCAGCTCGATGCTGAAGGGCATGATGAGTAGCTCGATGAATGGCTGTATGCCGATGACCGCTCCCCGTACGGCAGGACTCAGCTTGAGGTGTTCTTCCATGTAGATCAGTAGGAATCCATACTTCACCGGCTCCCCGAACAGAACGATCTGTGGTGCAGCCGCTGACGCGCCGAGACCCGACAGAAACATCGCAATCGTTGCGCCGAGAAAAAGCCTCGAGGCCGCAACTTGACGCAATGCAGATTGACTACCGATTCGGTCAGACACCGTGACGGATTGACTACCGCTTTTGTCAGGCATCGTGGATCGACCCCTGGTTATGTTCCTGGACTTGTTCGGCAGCAACAATCCGCCCCGGCGCGCACGCTGGAGATTATCGCAACCGCTTCTCGATTGCCGTGGTCAGGTCGAACCGGTCACTTCCGCATGCGATACGCTGCCGGCGTCAAGGCTGCCGTACTACACGCGCGACAGTTAGTCAGGCTACTAAATACCTGCTCACGCAAAATTGTCTTATGGAAGCATGCCATCGTGCAACGCCGCGCCTGGAGGAGCGCTGCTATATTGAGACAATCCGCGCGCCGCTCGGTGCCACAGCCCACGGAGGGCCCTCATGGTTCGACTGGTCATGATCCTTCTCGGTGTCGACTATCTGCGCACGCGTTGGAAGGCGCTGATGGTGGCGGGATGGCTCAGCGTCGCGCTGGGCGTTGAAGTGTTCATCGACATGATGGACGGCTCGCTCTACTTCCCGCTCAAGCCGTTCGCTTTCCTGCTGCTTCTGGAAGGTCTCTCGACGCTGGCCGTCGCGTGGACCGGCATGGGCGGGCAGCGCAAGCTGCGCTACGTGAAGGGTTCGGCCTTCACGCTGGCAGCCGCATTGATCCTGATCGGCACGCTGCACGCCAACTTTATCCTCGCGATGATCTTCGGCACGCTTTTCTTCGCCGACGGTGTCCTGCAGATCATTTCCGCCAGAATCGTGCGGTTCCGGCGCTGGCGTCTCGCCATCGCGGGCGGCGTGTTCGAGATGGTGGTGGCATTCATTTTCTACTTGCCCTATCCGGTGCAGTACGCAGGGACGATTCCATACTGCGTGTCGCTCGGCCTGCTGTTCGCCGGCTGGAACATGATCCTGCTCGCCATGCGCGTGCGCCGGATGAAGCACAATCCTGCGGTCGCGGATTCCGTGCCGGCGCCTGCCGCCGCGCCCGAAACAGAACTGGCCAGTTCGAGAGTAACGGAATGGGACGGGCCGCCATCGGACGACGAGCGCGCGCTCACCATTCACGTCTGGATGCCGGCCGCCACCGCCAAGGCCGAGGCGCAGCCACGTGTGATCGTGAACCGCTATATCGCGGCCGTCGACCGGAACGGCGCGATATCCACCGGCCACGCAGCGCTGGAGTCGCCTGAAGGCATCTATATCAGCCTGTATCCGGG
>DASYLW010000203.1:0-3059 GCA_036009385.1 Caballeronia sp. | reverse complement strand
TTGTCGCCCTCTGAACAAGGCACGTGGAAGACGGCGCAGCCGTCGGAGCAGGTGCTGCGCGGCGAATGGTGGACAGTCTTCAACGACCCCACGCTCAACGACCTGGAGCATCAGGCGCTGGAGGCGAACCAGAACCTGAAGGCAGCGGCTGCACGCGTGAAGGAATCGCGCGCGATCAACCAGACGGCGAGAGCAGGCTTGTTCCCGACGCTTGACGCAGGCTTTGGTCCGACGCGCGAGAAGCTTTCGCCGGCGTCGCAGTTCCTTCCCGCCAACGGGAACGTGCCGGCACAGACTTTGTGGCGTGCGCAGGCTAGTGCGTCGTATGAAGTGGATCTGTTCGGCCGCGTGTCGGACTCGGTGAAGGCCGCGAACGCCGACACCGAGCAAAGCGAAGCGCTGTTCCGGTCCGTGCAACTCGCGTTGCAGGCGGACGTGGCGCAGAACTACTTCAACCTGCGTGAGCTCGATTCGGAAAGCGATGTCTTTACGCGCACCGTTACGCTGCGCGAGCAGGCTTTGAAGCTCGTGCAAAACCGTTTTAACGAAGGCGAGATCAGCGAGCTGGACGTGGCGCAAGCAAGGTCGGAACTTGCCACCGCGAAGTCCGACGCCATGACGGTGCAGCGCTTGCGCGCTGCGTCCGAGCATAGTCTCGCGGTGCTGCTCGGTAAGTCAGCGTCGCAGTTCTCGATGGCGGCCAACCCGCTGACGCCGGTCGATATCAAGATTCCGCCGGGCTTGCCTTCATCGCTACTCGAACGCCGTCCGGATATCTCGGCGGCCGAGCGTGCAATGGCGGCAGCGAATTCGCGGATCGGCGTGGCGAAGGCGGCGTTCTTCCCGTCGCTCAACATAACCGGTTCGGGCGGATTCGAATCGGCGACGCTGGGCGATCTTTTCAACTGGTCGAGCCGTACGTTCCTGCTCGGACCGTTTGCGGGCACGGCGCTCAATTTGCCGATCTTCGATGGCGGCCGGCGCAAGGGCAATCTTGCGAACGCACGCGCGATCTATGAAGAGGATGTCGCGAATTATCGGCAGCAGGTGCTGGTGGCATTCCAGGAAGTGGAGGATAACCTGTCGGACCTGCGCATCCTCCAGGACCAGACGCGCACGCAAGCTGAAGCGGTGAGCGCGTCGAACCGGGCAGCCCAGCTCTCGCAGTCGCAATACAAGGAGGGGGCGGTTACGTATCTTGACGTGATCGATGCACAGCGTACCGTGCTCCAATCGCAACGCACAGCCGTACAACTGGCAGGCGTGCAGGCGACGTCGACGGTGAACCTGATCCGCGCATTGGGTGGTGGCTGGGGAGACATGCCGGCTGCGCCTGCCGCACCGGTTGCGTCCGCTTCAGATGCTAGCGTAGCGTCACGTTAAGCATTAATCGCAGCACCGTCAGCGCGATTGTTCAAAACGCGCGACAAGTGTCTTCGACTACAGAGGGTTTATCCGGGGGCTCCCGGTCCGTAGAATAAAACTATGGATACGGGAGCCGTCATGAGAGCCTTAATCGAACGACAACTCTACCGACCCGCCGTCGTACTACCGCTGTTGGTCTTGATGCGCCTGATGGTGACGCTCGATTTCAACCTGATGCAAGTGACGTTCGTCGTGGTCATGAAGAGTTCGCAATATATGTTTCAAGCCGTCTTCAGGCATCGCCACGATCAAGTGGATCGTAGCGATGTCAACCCGCCGCAGGTCCATGCCATGGCTGACAAGACCTGCCACTGCTAACACCCTCAAGGCTTAATATATTTCCGGCACGACAATGCTTTCGGGCACGGCCTGGCGCAGGTAATCGTCGTTATAAACGCGGTCAGGCAATTCGATGGCGGGGTGCTCGATCTCGTGATAGGGCACCTGGCTCAGCAGATGGTGAATGCAGTTGAGCCGAGCGCGTTTCTTGTCCACGGCCTGCACGACCCACCACGGCGCTTCGGGAATGTGCGAGCGCGCCAGCATCACTTCCTTCGCGTGCGTATACGCTTCCCAGCGACGACGGCTTTCCAGGTCCATCGGACTCAGTTTCCACTGTTTCAACGGATCTTGAATGCGCGCCTGAAAGCGGACTTCCTGTTCGTCGTCCGTGATCGAGAACCAATACTTCAGGATCTGCACGCCGCTGCGCGCCAGCATCTTTTCGAATTCCGGTACGGAGCGAAAGAACTCTTCGTACTCGGCATCGGTGCAGAAATTCATCACGCGTTCCACGCCCGCCCGGTTGTACCAGCTGCGGTCAAACAGCACGATCTCGCCGCCCGCCGGCAGATGCGAGACATAGCGCTGAAAATACCATTGAGTGCGTTCGCGATTGTTCGGTGCAGGCAAGGCGGCGACCCGGCAAACCCGTGGATTCAGCCGCTGCGTGATGCGCTTGATTGCGCCGCCCTTGCCGGCGGCGTCGCGTCCTTCAAAGATCACCACGAGCCGGTGGCCGCTGGCGACAACCCAGTCCTGCAGCTTGACGAGTTCACCTTGCAGGCGGAACAGTTCGCGAAAGTAGGTCTTGCGCTGCTCGCGTGCTTCGGCGGAAAGCGCGCCGTCGCCGTCGAGGATGCGGTCGTCGACTTCCATCTCCAGTTCTTCGTCGTAGCTGTCGATCAGGTCTTCTTCGAAGCGGCGCTGTTTATCCTGCGAAATCATGGGAAGCTCCGTTGGTTGCGCGTATTGACCGCGTTGACTCGTCCCTGCAGGCAATACGAAACCGGCAATCCTGCAAATTATCGATTATCCGGCGGGATAATTTCAGAGATGTTACGACAAGGCCGTCAAAAGCGAAGGCGATGGTTAGACGAATGCTCCACCTTCAAGCGAGCGGCATACGTAAAAGTCCGGGCGGCGGGTCACCCGGGCGATGCAAGAACAGCCTCCGCCTATTCAAACTGGAATATTCCTTGCTACCTGTCCTGTGGTGATCCGAGGATTATTTCAGGGCTTGATTGATGACTAGTCGAAACGAATTTGAACCGAGAGAAACGGATTGGCGGACCCAATCCGATGTAGCGACCATCGCAAGACAGGCGTGGTCAAATGCGATTCCCGTAGCCACG
>DASYLW010000202.1:0-4014 GCA_036009385.1 Caballeronia sp. | reverse complement strand
ATGCGATCCTGGACGGCGCGCGCGAGGCGTACGCGTTGTGCCGGCCGCCGGGGCATCATGCGCGCGCCGAAGCGGCGGGCGGTTTTTGCTACCTGAACAATGCGGCGATCGCGGCGCAGGCGCTGCGTGCGAAGTTTGGCCGCGTCGCCATTCTGGACACCGACATGCACCACGGCCAGGGCATACAGGAAATCTTCTACGATCGCAGCGACGTGCTGTATGTCTCCATTCACGGCGACCCGACGAACTTCTATCCGGCTGTAGCCGGCTTCGACGACGAACGGGGCGAGGCGGCCGGCGAGGGTTACAACGTGAATCTGCCGATGCCGCATGGTTCCTCGGAGGACGTGTTTTTCGATTCCCTCGATACCGCCACGCGCGTGCTTGAGCGCTTCCAGCCCGACGTACTAGTGCTGGCGCTTGGCTTTGACATCTACAAGGACGATCCTCAGTCGATGGTCGCAGTCAGTACCGAAGGTTTCGGCAAGCTTGGCCGCCAAGTGGGCGCACTGAAATTGCCGACGCTGATCGTCCAGGAAGGCGGATATCACCTCGATACGCTGGAGGTAAATGCGCAGGCGTTCTTCGGCGGGTTTGACGCAGGGCGTTAAAGGTTGCGATCCGGGAAGTGATTCGCTTGTTGAAAGTTGTCGGCGGTGCTGGGTGACCAGCACCGCTTTTTTTTTAGCCAACTGACACTGGTCAACAGCAGTTCTTAAGTTTGATCTCTATCCCAAAATAATACCACTTGAATACCACTTTGCGACCGGATAGTCTTCTGCGTTGGGGTGAATTACCAGCGGTAACCGCAACGACGGAGGAGACATGGCAAAGGGCCGATTAATTTGTTTTGCAATACTAACAACAATTTTTGACACATCAGCATGGGCGGCGCTCGAGACGACCGAAGCCTTCGAAGACGACGAACTGACGCGCGGCACGACGCGGCCATGGCGTTCGGAAGAGGTGCCGAGTCTCTTCTCGAAATCGGAAACAACCATCAGTACAACGTTTTATTCGAGAAACCGGCACGCGACTGACCATGCCGGCGATATCCATGTCGATGCGCTCTCCTTAGGCGTGGATTGGCGCTCGGGCTATGCAGCGGGGCCATGGGGTTTTGTCGGCGCGGATCTGTCGGGCTTTACCAATCTTCGGGTTGCACCGGGCACCGGCCAGTCGGAAGTGCTGTACCACGACTACCGCGATAACGCCGATAAAACCTACGCCACGCTCGCGCAAGCTGCGCTGAAGTGGCGTAGCGCGGCGACCGGCGACGGATGGCAGGTGCGCGCCGGCTATACGCCCATCAGCGTCGGCACGCTTGGGACGTCGGGTGGCTTGCATTCGCACGCGTACCGCGGCGTGGAGTTGAAGTACCGCGTGGCGGGCTGGGAGGTCGGCTACGGCCTGGCTGATCAGTTTCGTAACGAATGGGACAACCGGTTTCGGCCGATGACCAACGCGTGGCATCAGAATCGCGACCAGTACGACGGCACGGCGAGCCGTATCGACTTCGTGCATAGCGTCGGCATTCGCTACGAGGCGAATGCCGATAGCTCCGTCGACGTGGGCGTGGGCGAGGGCAGGCGGTATCGCCGTAATGCGCAGGTTGCCGCCACGCGTGCCTGGCGTATCGCCGATAGCGGCACGGTGACCGCGACGGGCTACGCGCTGTGGGGCCGCTATGAAGCGGCGCTTGGGCCGAGCGCCGCGCCGCGCGATGAATGGCACGCGAGCACCAGCGTCGCCTACGCCACCGGACCCTTCACGGTCAGTTTGGGCTTCGGTGTTACGCACGCGCCTGACTCCGGCGAGATGAATTTTCGCCTCACGCCATGGGCCAACAGCGACAACCGCAACCAGATCCAGACCTGGGGCCAGCTCGACGACTTCGTCTGGGACGGCACGCGGGTGCTCAAGGCAGCGGCTTCCTATCAGATCGGCTCGTATGTCGGCGTGCCGGGCCTTGCGGTCGGCATCAGCGGTATTCAGGGGTGGGCGATGAAAAATCCGGGGCGCGGCAAGACTTCGGCGAACGAGATCGACCTGAGCATGACTTACGACGTGAAGGAAGGCCCTCTCAAGGGCGTCGGCTTTGGCGTTTTCCCCGCGCGTCTGCGTACCAACGGCTTTTATGGAAAGTCTGATCGCAACGACGTGAAGATCATCGCGTCGTACAGCAAGACCTTCTGAAGGGATCACATCATGAATCTGAATCTGAGTCTGAATCTGAGTCGAATCGCCTTGATGGCCGGATTGCTGGCAATGGTCGCCACGCTTCCTGCATTTGCCTTGTCTCCTGTTCCACCTGTTCCTCTTTCTGCGGCACCGTCCGCTGACGCGACGTTAACCGCCGTGCTCGCGAGCGATCTCATGCTGCGCGTGTCAATCGATAACAACGACGCGGCGAAAGCAGGCGTGCCGTGTGCCGATCTCGGCGCGGATTCGGGCAGTTGCGCAACCGGTCGCCTGATCCTGGTGAACGAAGGGCTGACGCGAATCACGGGCGACGGCTGGAAGCTGTATCTGCACAGCATCCGCCGTCTCCTGAAGATCGATCATCCCGATTTCTCATTGCGGCACTTGACGGGCGACCTCTACGAACTGACGCCGCGGCCCGGTTCAGTGTCGCTTGGCGCGGGTCAGCGCCTTGAAATTCCGTTCGTCGCAGAATACTGGCTGTTGCGTTACAGCGATGTTTTACCCCGGCCCTATGTTGTCGTGGCGGGCGAGCAGCCGGCTGTACTCAAACACAACGACACGGACGACGAGACGCGGTATGTCGACCGGCTGCCGGGTGGCGTACCCACCATCCCCACAACGCCCGCGCAGAAGCTGCGGCAAATGGTCGAGCGCGGCGAGCCGCTCCCGGCAAAGCAGGTTGCCGCACGCGCATTGCCGTCAGTGATGCGTCAGCAGGCCGGTGTCGGCGAAGTCGAATTGCGGGGCGTCGAGTTGTCCTTACCAGATTTGCCGCCGGCAAGCGTCGCCGCGCTGCGTGAACATGCCGCTACGCTTGGCCTCGCAAAGGATGGATTGCGAATCACCGGGTCGCTCATGCCGAACGGCTTACCTGCCGACATCGCCGTGCCGGGCGGATACCGGTTGCGGATCGCGCGCACCGGCGTGGTGGTCGAAGGCTACGACACAGCGGGCCTCTACTACGGCGTGCAGACCCTGTTGTCGCTCGCGCCTGCCGGAGGTGGCCGGATTTCCGCCATGACCATTGAGGACGCCCCGCGTTTCGGGCATCGCGGAATGCATGTTGATGTCGCTCGCAACTACCGGCAGCCTGCCACGCTGCGCCGTCTCATCGACCAGATGAGCGCGTACAAGCTGAACCGCTTACACCTGCATTTAACCGATGACGAAGGCTGGCGGATCGAGATACCGGGACTGCCGGAACTGACGGCGATCGGCGCTCAGCGATGTCACGATCCCGACGAAGAGCGTTGCCTGTTGCCTCAGCTCGCCTCCGGCCCGGACAACCGTTCAGGCGGTGGTTACCTGAGCCGTGCCGACTACATCGCGCTGCTGCGTTACGCCCGCGATCGTTTCGTCGAGGTGATTCCCGAAATCGATATGCCTGCTCATGCACGCGCGGCCGTGGTCGCCATGGAAGCCCGATACAAACGCCTGCACGCGTTGGGCCGTGAGCAGGACGCAAATGCATTTCGGCTGCTGGACCCCGACGACACTTCGCAAACCCTTTCGGTGCAGTTCTATGACCGGCGCAGTTATCTGAACCCCTGTTCGAGCGGCGCGCTGAATTTTGCCGGCAAGGTGATCGGCGAGATTGCCGCGATGCATCGCGAGGCGCAGGTGCCCTTATCAACGTGGCATTTCGGCGGCGATGAAGCGAAGAATATTTTGCTTGGAGCCGGTTTCCAGTCGCGCGACGGGTCGGATGCAGGCAAGGGCCGCATCGATATGGCTGCGCAGGACAAACCGTGGGCTCGCTCGCCGATGTGCGCGGCCATGCTGCGGCAGGGCGATATGACTTCAGTGGAC
>DASYLW010000201.1:0-9811 GCA_036009385.1 Caballeronia sp. | reverse complement strand
AAGGCGGGCGAGCGCGAGGCCCATTCCAATCGGCGCGTCACTGACTTCAGGTCAGGCGCACCAAACACATAACGCTCCTCGTATCGCAAATAGAGCGCCTGAAAAAATTGCTCGAGCCGAAGTGGACTGTCTTGAGGCGGGAAATCGCTGAGAATGTAGCCGGCGCGGCCCTCGGTCATGTCGACCATCGCTAACGTGACCGCTTCATAACCGCTCACGTCATCTCGAATGCCACGACGGCCGGTCAGTTCTCGCAGCGCCGAATGAAAGCGGAAGATTGATTCCACCGGTTCGCCACCCTCTCGAACCGCAATGTCATTGGCAAGAAGTTGATGCGCGGGAGTGTCTTCCGACTCGAGACCTTCCGCCAAAGCGACCACCGTACGATTCGCACGTATCACGAACATGTAACCAAACACCATCGCGGGATACGTGATGTGAAGGTTCGTGCATTCCCCGATAGTCTCTTCCATTCGGTTGGTGAGGTTGCGAAACGCGCCCATCATCCCTTTGCATGAGATTGCCAGAACCGGACCAATCCCGTCCTTAGTCACGACCACGTCGACGTTTTTAGTTTTCAAGCCCCCGAGAATCGTTCTTTCAGAGCCCGTCGCCAACGTCGGATCAAAATGCAAATAAGATCTGCCGCTCCGCGTGACAACGGCAAATGGCGGCCGAGGCGTGATGTCGTCTGGATGGAAGCCCCCTTCAAGGACCAACCGGCACGCGACATACCAATGCATCCCTGACGGCAACAATGTGGAGCACCGCAAAGTGCGATGCAAAATACTCGATCAATGGCGCCGAGTAAGGCGCGTGCCCGACTTCCGCGGGTACGACGAAAGCCATCCGGCCACCCGGCTTCAGCAACGTTGCCGTTGCGACGAGAAACGGAGCCCATGAAGAGCTCAGTCCACTAAAGTGCGCTCCAGCTCGCGCACAGAGTTTTGTCGCCAAGTTGCGAATTTCACCTTTGAACGTTTGATATCGAATAAACGGCGGATTACCCGCCGCGCAGTCGAATCGTTCAGTTGTAGTGGATGCCCAGTCGAAAAAATCACCCTCGTGAATCGACGCCCACGGCGCACGCTGAGAGGCTAGTTTTCCGGCAGCCGAGTCTTGCTCAATGCCAACACTATTGCGATGTCCGGCAATGAACCGTCCATCGCCGCAGGAAGGATCGAGCAAACGGTCGCTCTCGCTGCGTAGCGCCCAATGAAGCAGAGTCTCGGCTACGCCGTCGGGGGTGTAATACGCGCCTGAATCCTTTTGGGACAGCGGCTTGACGGATGGTTGTTCGTCCGCGTCATTGACAGGGTCGCGCGTTGAGCGGGCGGCGTCGCGCTTGCGCCCGCCTGCTGCTGATTTTTGCTTGGTAACGGTAAGTTGCAAGTTGCAAGGTGCAAGGTGCAATACGCCTCGATTAATAAGTCGGCAAGCTAGTTCAGCGAGCGTTGACCCTTCAGCGTTTGCCCAGTCGAAAAAAGCGCCTGGGCGGCCTGACTTGACCGGTACTTTACAACACAAAAATGGGTTCGATCGTCGCTTTGAGTAGTCAAAATTTCTGATACCCGATAGTGACAATTGCTCGTCAGTAGCGTTTCACGAGTGCCTCTACTCGCAGATGAAGGCCGTCAGTTGACAACGGCTTTCGTTCCCACAAGAAAAAGCGATCGCGATTTGCAAGTCGCGATCGCCCACTTTCGAATTTCGCTACGCTGGCAGCGGCGCCCGAGAAGTCCAGGCGTCGTTACTTCCCCGGCAACATCAACCGCTCGCAAATCGTCTTGCTCGCGGCCGCGCCGTTCAGCGTATAAAAATGCAGCCCCGGCGCGCCTTCCTTCACCAGCCGTTCGCACAAACCGGTGACTACATCGAGTCCGAACGCGCGGATCGCTTCTTTATCGTCGCCATAACTTTCCAGGCGGCGTGCAATCCACTTCGGCACTTCCGCCCCGCACATCTCGGAGAAACGCATCAGCTGCGAGAAATTCGTAATCGGCATGATGCCCGGCACGATAGGAATATCCACGCCCTTTTTGCGGGCGTCATCGACGAAACGGAAATACGCGTCCGCGTTGAAAAAATACTGCGTGATCGCCGAATTCGCGCCGGCCTGCACCTTGCGCACGAAGTTTTCCAGATCGGACTTGGGCGAACGCGCCTGCGGGTGATATTCCGGATACGCCGCGACTTCAATGTTGAACCAGTCGCCATGCTCGGCCCGGATAAAGCCCACCAGTTCCGACGCGTACCGCAACTCGCCGACTTCGCCCATGCCCGAAGGCAAGTCGCCACGCAACGCGACAATGTGACGAATGCCATGCTCGCGATACGCGCCGAGAATGGCCCGCAGACTGTCCTTGGACGACCCGATGCACGACAAATGCGGCGCCGCTTCGAGTCCCTGCTTCATCATCTCGACGACGGTATCGAGCGTGCCTTGCTGCGTGGAACCGCCCGCACCGAACGTCACGGAGACGAACTTCGGGTTGAGCGCCTTGAGCTGCGCGCCAGTCGCGCGCAATTTCTCGATTCCTTCCTGCGTTTTCGGCGGGAAAAACTCGAATGAGAGTTCGATCGGTTTCATGGGAAGAGTTGAACGCGCACGCGTTGGCATTCGCGTTCTTAGAAGTTGCGCTGACCGAGGATCAGCGCCGACAGCAGCCAGGACACGATGCTGTACAGAATCGAGCCGAAGAAAGCCGACCAGAAACCCGATACCTCAAAGCCTTTCAGCAACGAAGCACACAGCCAGAAACACAGCGCATTCACGACGAGGATGAACAACCCGAGCGTGAGAATGGTCACCGGCAGCGTGAGCAGCACCAGCAACGGACGCAGGAACGTATTGATCAGCCCGAGCACGATCGCGACGATCAGCGCGGTACCGAAACTGCGAATGTGAATCGACGGCACAAGGTAAGTGATGATCAACAGCGCGAGCGCGTTGATCAGCCAGGTCAGCAGCACGGACATCGATGGTCTCCTGGTACTTGAAAGGTCGCGTGCGTGGATTTGATCAAACCCACGCACGCCTTGAGACTAACCGTTATCAATAACGGTAGTGGTTCGGCTTGAACGGACCCATCTTGTCCACGCTGATGTAGTTCGCCTGATAGTCCGACAACACGGTCAGTTCAGCGCCAATACGCCCCAGATGCAGACGCGCCACCTTTTCATCAAGGTGCTTGGGTAAAACGTAGACCTTGTTTTCGTACTTGTCGCCGTGCACGAACAATTCGATCTGCGCGATCGTCTGGTTGGTGAACGATGCCGACATCACGAACGACGGGTGGCCCGTCGCGCAACCCAGGTTCACCAGGCGGCCTTCAGCCAGCAGGATGATGCGCTTGCCGTCGGGGAAAATGATGTGATCGACTTGCGGCTTGATGTTTTCCCACGTGTACTGGCGCGTGGAGGCAACATCGATTTCCGAGTCGAAGTGACCAATATTGCAGACGATTGCGTTGTTGCGCATCGCCTTCATATGGTCATGGCCGATCACATGGAAATTGCCCGTAGCGGTCACGAAAATGTCGGCCTTGTCGGCGGCATGTTCCATGGTCACCACGCGGTAGCCTTCCATGGCTGCCTGCAATGCGCAGATCGGGTCGATTTCCGTGACCCACACCGTCGCGCCCAGACCGCGCAGCGATTGCGCGCAACCCTTGCCCACATCGCCGTAACCCGCCACGACCGCGATCTTGCCGGCGATCATCACGTCGGTGGCGCGCTTGATGCCGTCCACCAGCGATTCACGGCAGCCATACAGGTTGTCGAACTTCGACTTCGTGACCGAGTCGTTCACGTTGATGGCCGGGAACGGCAGGCGCCCTTCCTTTTCCATCTGATACAGGCGATGCACGCCCGTCGTCGTTTCTTCCGTCACGCCCTGGATGTGCACGAGACGCTTGGAGTACCACGTCGGGTCGATGTCGAGGTGAGCGGCAATCGACTTGTACAGCGCGACTTCTTCTTCGTTTTCCGGCTTTGCAATGACCGAGCGGTCTTTTTCAGCCTTTGAGCCGAGGATCAGCAGCAACGTGGCGTCGCCGCCATCGTCGAGGATCATGTTGGCGAATTCGCCGTTCGGCCATTCGAAGATGCGGTGGGAAAACTCCCAGTATTCGTCGAGCGATTCGCCCTTGAATGCGAACACCGGCACGCCGCCTTGCGCAATGGCTGAGGCCGCGTGGTCCTGCGTCGAGAAAATGTTGCACGACGCCCAGCGGACATCCGCGCCGAGTGCGGTCAGCGTTTCGATCAGCACGCCGGTCTGAATGGTCATGTGCAGCGAACCGGCAATACGCGCGCCCTTCAGCGGCTGTTGCGTCTTGTATTCCTCACGCGTTTGCATGAGACCGGGCATTTCCGTTTCAGCGATGTTCAGTTCCTTGCGGCCCCAGGCAGCAAGAGACATATCGGCGACGACGAAATCTTTGTTCGAATTGGAATCGAGAACTGCGGCGTTCATCACGCCCTCCTTTCTAAATGAAATATAGAAATTTGACGTGAGCGCCGTTCGATGCGGTGGTTCAACAAGCGCTTTCTGGTCTGAAAGCGCTGGTCACTCCGTCCGATTGAATGCTTCGAGCCTGGCGGCCTTCGTTGTTGAAAGCCGTCGCAACGCTCCTCGAAGCGAGTTCGGATTGTAGCAAATCGGGATGGAGGGAGCGCGCTTGCGCGGGCAGATCTTTTGGTTCCTTTCGGTTCATCAACCGCGAAGGGTTAACCTTGAACCGGATACAGCCGGCGCTGCGACATAATTAAAATGACTTAAACTTATCAAATGTATTCCAAACTGGAATTCAGGGGATCTGTATGGAATTGCGATCGCTGAGGTATTTCGTCGAAGTCGTGAAGCAAAAAAGCTTCACCGGCGCTGCCGAGAAAATGTTTGTCACGCAGCCGACCATCAGCAAGATGGTGAAGTCGCTCGAGGACGAAATAGGCTCGCCACTGCTGCTGCGCGAGAGCCGCCAGATGCTGCTCACCGACGCCGGACAGATCGTCTATCAGCGCGGGCTGGAAGTGCTCGCGGCGCACGCGCAACTCGAAGCCGAACTCAACGATCTCGGCAAACTTGGGCGCGGCACGCTCGCTATCGGCATTCCGCCCATGGGCGGATCGCTGTTCACGCCGGCCATCGCCACATTCAAGAAGCGTTATCCGAAAGTGGAGCTGAAGCTGTTCGAGCGTGGCTCGAAGGCGATCGAAGCTGCGCTGATCGACGGCGAACTCGAACTCGGCGGTGTGCTGGAACCGGTCGATTTCGCCACGTTCGATGTGCTGCCAATCAGCCGCCAACTACTCTGGCTGGTTGCGCAAAAAGGCTCGCGCTGGGATGCGCTGGTGGACGTGCCGCTCGGCGATCTCGCGGCGGAGCCGTTCGTGTTCTACGGCGAAAGCCTGGCGTTATCGGATCTCGTGCTCAACGCCTGCCGCGAGGCAGGGTTCACGCCGACTATCGTGGGCCGCAGCGGCCACTGGGATTTCATGGCCGCGCTGGTGCAGGCGGGCGTCGGAATCGCGTTGCTGCCTGCGCCGTATTGCCGGCGGCTCGATGTCAACGCATTCACCTGCCGGCCGGTCGTCGCGCCGGAAATTCATTGGGACATGGCGGTGGGCTGGCGGCGCAATGGTTATTTATCGAATGCGGCGCGCGCGTGGCTGGAGGTCGTGCGGCAATTACTGCCGGCCAATCTCGGCGATGACTTCTTGCAAGGCCCGGCTGAGCGATTTCCAGCGCGCGTGCGCAACGCCGCGCCGCGTTAACCGGTCAGGTAACGCGGCACGCGCCAAAAAAACACCCTGTCCCGCTCGCGCGGGACAGGGTGTTTTTAGTTGCTACGCCGATTTCGAACCTCAGCGGCGTTCGTCAGTCGATCATTCCTGTACGGCGAAGTCGATCCGGCGGTTCGCGAAACGCCCGCTCGCCGTTGAGTTGTCGGCAATCGGGTTTGCATCGCCGAAACCTTGCGCCATCAGCGAATCAGCCGAAACGCCATGCTTCACGAGGAACGCGCGCACTGCTTCCGCCCGCTTCTTCGACAACGTCAGATTCGTGCTCGCCGGGCCGACATTGTCCGAATAGCCGCCCACGTTCAACTTCACGGGCTTGCCCTTCGCTTCGCACGCCTTCAGCATTTGTGCCGATTTAGCCAGCGCCAATTGCGCGTCTTGTGGCGGTACGTCAGAACCCGTGCGGAAATTGATGACTTGCAGGTTGAGCACCTTGGCGACATCGGCGGCGGAGCAATCATCGCTCAACGACGTGAACGCGCTCATGAACGATTCCTTCGCATTTTCGACCGCTTGCTTGACATCGAACGTGCCGATGGTAAAGCCCGCGCCGAACAACGTCTTCAGCTTGTCCATCCAGCCGTTGCGCACGTCGGCAGCCGACCCGCTCAACTCGATCTTCTCGCCCGACAACTTGGCTTCCGCGCCCGGCAATTGCATCAGCGGCAACAGGCCGTCGAGCTTGTCGAGCCAGCTTGCCGGCTTGGTGTCCGGGTCAACAGAAATGGTCGCGTTCAGATGGTCCGCGCCAAACTTCGCCGTCAGTGCGGCGAGCAGCTTGGCCTTCTCTTCTTCGCTGCCAACCGTTGCTTGAATAGTCGGTGCGCCGAGCTTGTCGACGGTGAACGTCAGCAGCGCGTCCTTGGTAGGCGCGGGTGCGGCGGCGGGCGCCGAAGCGGGTTCCGCAGCAACCGCGGGAGTCGATGAAACCACCGGCGCTGCGGCGGACGCTGCAACAGGCGTGGCAGCGGGTGCCGGTGCGAGCGGCGTCTGGTTGCCGCAGCTACGGCCGAACAGCAATGCGAGCAACGCGAGCGCCGCGGCGACAGCAAGCCACCACCATTTCTTCGATCGAGCCTTCTCTTCCACCACGATCCGGTCGAGCGAAGGGTTGACGGCGATCGATGCACCGACTGTCGACGGGTGTTCAAGATGCGACGACACCGCTTTCATCTGCGCGGCCACGCCGGACATGAAACTGACCGCGCCGCCCAGGCCCAGCGCGCTGGCGATGTCTTCCGTCATGCTGGCCTTCACCATCGGCAACTGATGACCGAGCAGCGTGGGCAACTGGCCGACATTACCGCCGGACTTCGTGAAGTAATGCTTTAGCACGCCGAACAATGCGGTCGTGACGATGCCGCCCAACGCATGCGTGGCGCCAACCGATACACCGGTCTTCGCTGCCACCGCGTTGCTCAGTGCGTTGACACGGTCTTCGGATGCCAAGCCGCTCGCGAGCCGCGTACCCGACGCCAGCAACGACTGCAAGCCGTCGCCGTGGACGAGTTGCGGCAGCATCTCGACAATACTGGCGTTCGAATCGGGTGACATGATCGATGCGAACAAGTTGCGCGCGCCTTCAGGCGATGCAGCTTTGTTCATCAGCGACCCGACAAGTGCGGGCGCGATCATGCCAACCACGCGCTTCGCCGCTTCGGGAGCGACGCCCAGTTTCGTAGCGAGTTGCTGCAACACGCTTTCGGTCAAAGCGCCCTGTACCAGCTGAATAACGTTGATGCTCATTTAAATTGCCTTTTCCTTACTTGCGTGAATTCGCCAACCGCCCAGAATGAGCGAAGCGGATTATAGGTTCGGGTTTTAACAAATAAGGACTTCCGACTAAAAATCGGAATTACCTCAAAGCAGAAAATTTGAGACGGCTCTCAAAACGTCTTGAATTACTGATGGATGTCGTCGTCTTGATGCAGTCATCGAAGCACAGACTTTGAATGAACGTTAACTCGCACTATTCGATTCAATTAGCGAGGCTGCGGATCATGACGGGGATCAAGGTTTTTGCAAAAATTGAGACGAGCGGGCAAACTGAATAAACACATGACGGAGACAGACGATGGGCTTATCCACCTACGGCCAAACGCACGAAGTCACGAACCAGGCGCCATCGCTCGAGTGCTACAACGCGATGACTACCGACGCGGCGATGATGACTGCGCTGGAACGCGAAGGCGCGGCGTGGCACCTCGACACCCTCACTCGCGACGGCCTCGCGCTCACGCAACCCGACGTCCTCGCGCTCGCCGATCTGGCCAACCGCCACACGCCCGAACACCACCCGTTCAGCGCGCGCGGCGAGCGTATCGATGCCATCGAATTCCATCCTGCGTGGCACACCCTTCTTTCCATGCTGCGCGAGCAAGGTCTTCATTCGCTGCCGTTTGAAGCCGCTACGCCGAAACCCGGCTCCATGGCCGCGCGCGCCGCCGGGTATTTTCTCCACGCGCAACTGGAAAGCGGTTCGTTGTGTCCGCTGACCATGACCTTCGCCAGCATTCCCGTGCTGCAGCAGGAGCCCGCGTTGTACGCGAGCCTGCGAGAGCAATTGCTTTCGCGCCGGCACGATCCACGCGATATCCCGCTCGGCGCCGGCAAGCAGTCGATGATGATCGGCATGGGCATGACCGAGAAACAGGGCGGCTCGGACGTGCGCAGCAACCGGACCCGCGCGGTGGCGACGGGTGCGGGTGGACGGGGCGGCGAATATCGGCTGATCGGTCATAAGTGGTTTTTCTCGGCGCCTCAATGCGACGCCCATCTCGTGCTGGCGCGCACTGGCGGAGACACCGATGCCGACGACGGGAAAGGCCCGGTTTCCTGCTTCTACGTGCCGCGTTTTGCGCCGGATGGATCGAAGAATGCCGTGCGGGTCCAGCAGCTCAAGGACAAACTCGGCAACCGCTCGAACGTCAGCAGCGAAGTCGAATTCCTCGATGCCTACGGCGTCATGATCGGCGACGAAGGACGCGGCGTACCGACGATCATCGAAATGGCGAACTTCACGCGTCTCGATTGCGTGATCGGCAGCGCCGCCCTGATGCGCGCCGCGCTGATCCAGGCGATTCATCACGCGCGGTATCGGCGGGTCTTCGGCGCGAAGCTCATCGACCAGCCGCTAATGCGCAACGTCCTCGCCGACCTTGCGCTGGAATCTGAAGCGGCCACGGTGCTGTTCATGCGGCTTGCGGGCGCATTCGAGAATTCGTCGAAACCGGAAGAACGCGCCTGGCGCCGTATCGTGACGCCGGCGGCGAAGTTCTGGGTGTGCAAGCGCGCGCTCGAATTCACCGGCGAGGCAATGGAGGTCTGGGGAGGAAACGGATATGTCGAAACGGGACCGATGGCGCGGTTTTATCGCGAGGCCCCGGTGAATTCGATCTGGGAAGGATCGGGGAATGTGATGTGCCTCGACGTGCTGCGGGCGTTCGAACGCGAACCCGATGCTGCTCAGGCGCTGCTCGATTCGTGGAGGGCGATGGCGGGTGAACATCCCGTACTCGGCAATGCGCTGAAGACGCTGCACGCCATGCTGCGAGGCGACCCGGCTACCCGCGAAGCATCGGCGCGGGGGATTGCACAGCAACTCGTGCTCACCGCGCAAGGGGTTCTGCTCGCTCAACATGCGCCCGCGGACGTGGCGGCGGCGTTCATCGAAACCCGTCTCGGCGATGCCCGTGGTTCCGTCAATCGCGTATATGGAACACTGCCTGCGACGTTCGATTTCAACGCAGTGATCGAGCGTGCGTTCGCGGGTTAGTTTCGGGGAAAAGCAACGCGCGATGAATCAAGCCGCGCGGCTACGCCCCTTGCGCACTGGAATGGCGGGGTCCACTTCGGGTCGCGGCCCCGTTTCCTCCCCGTTCTCCAGCCGATACAACCACGCGAGCAACTCTGCCACCGCCTGATAAAGCGCGGGCGGAATGCGCGAATCCAGGTCGACCTGCATCAGCAGCGACACCATCTCCGGCGATTCATGCACGTATAACCC
>DASYLW010000200.1:0-7241 GCA_036009385.1 Caballeronia sp. | reverse complement strand
AAAATTGCCAGGAAGGTCGCGGTCAACATCCCGCCGATCACGCCCGTACCAATGGCGTGCTGGCTGGCTGAACCCGCGCCGTTACTGACCGCAAGCGGCAACACGCCGAGAATGAACGCCAGCGACGTCATCAGAATCGGGCGCAACCGCTGGCGCGCCGCTTCCATGGCCGCGTCCACCGTGGTCCTGCCCTGACTGCGCAGATCGCGTGCGAATTCCACGATCAAAATTGCGTTCTTCGCCGACAACCCCACCGTAGTCAGCAAGCCGACCTGGAAGAACACGTCGTTTTCGAGCCCGCGCAAAGTAGCCGCGAGCAACGCGCCCAAAATACCGAGCGGCACGACCATGATCACCGAGAACGGAATCGACCAGCTTTCATACAACGCGGCAAGACACAAGAACACGACGAGGATAGAGATGCCGTACAAGATCGGCGCCTGCGAACCCGACTGGCGTTCCTGCAACGACAAGCCCGTCCATTCGTAGCCAATACCCGCCGGCAACTTCGCCGCGATGGCTTCAATCGCCTGCATGGCCTGCCCCGTCGATTTGCCCGGCGCCGCCGCGCCCTGGATTTCCACCGCGGAAATACCGTTGTAGCGTTCGAGCTTCGGCGAACCGTAGATCCATTCGCCTGTACCGAATGCACCGAACGGAACCATCGCGCCGGCCGTATTACGCACGTACCACTTGTTCAGGTCTTCCGGGTTCATGCGGAACTGCGCGTCGCCCTGTACGTAGACCTTCTTGATCCGGTTATCGACGTCCAGGAAGTTGTTCACGTACGACGAAGCCCACGCAATCGAGAACACCTGGTCGATGGTCGCAGGCGACAGACCCAGCGCGTTCGCCTTCTCACGGTCCACGTTCACCTTGAACTGCGGCGTGTCGTTCAGGCCGTTAGGACGAACCTGCGCGAGCGTCGGGTCCTTCGCAGCCATGCCGAGCAGCATGTTGCGCGCTTCCATCAGCTTCGCGTGACCGAGACCCGAGCGATCCTGCAACTCGAAGTCGAAGCCTGAGGCCGTACCCAGTTCCGGAATGGACGGCGGATTGACCGGGAAGATCAACGCGTCCTTGTAGCCCGCGAAGTGCCCGAACATGCGTCCGACCAGCGCGCCCACCTTCTGGTCCGCGTGCTGGCGCAGCCCGTAGTCCTTCATCCGCACGAACACGAGACCCGAGTTCTGGCCGCGGCCCGCGAAGCTGAAGCCGTTCACGGTAAAGACCGCTTCGACGACGTCTTTCTGGTCCGTCAGCAGCCAGTGGGTTACATCGGCGAGAACCTTGGCCGTGCGTTCCTGCGTCGAACCTGCCGGCGCCTGCACGAGTACGAACATCGTCCCCTGGTCTTCATCGGGCAGGAACGACTTCGGCAGGCGGACGAACAGGAAACCCACCGCGACGATCACGACCAGATAGATGATCAGCCAGCGGCCCGAGCGCTTGATCACGTGCTCCACGCCACTGTGATACTTGTCCTGGCTCTTGGCGAAAGTGCGGTTGAACCAGCCGAAGAAGCCCTTCTTCTCGTCGTGATGACCCTTTTCGATTGGCTTCAGGAGCGTCGCGCACAATGCCGGCGTCAAGATCAAGGCGGTCAGCACGGACAAGATCATGGCCGCGACGATGGTCAGCGAGAACTGCCGATAAATCGCGCCCACCGACCCGCCCGAGAACGCCACCGGCACGAACACGGCCGACAGCACGAGCGCCACGCCGACCAGCGCGCCGGTAATCTGGTCCATTGCCTTGCGGGTGGCCTCCCTTGGAGAGAGTCCCTCCTCGGCCATCACCCGCTCGACGTTTTCCACCACCACGATTGCATCGTCCACCAGCAAGCCGATGGCGAGCACCAGCCCGAACATGGAGAGCGTATTGATGGAGAAACCCACCAGCCCCATGACCGCGAACGTACCCAGCAGCACGACCGGCACGGCGATGGTCGGAATCAGCGTGGCTCGCAGGTTCTGCAGGAACAGGTACATCACCAGGAACACCAGCACGATCCCTTCGATCAGCGTCTTGACCACTTCCTCAATAGACAGCTTCACGAACGGTGTGGTGTCGTACGGATACTTCACGACGAGACCCGCCGGGAAGTACTTCGACAGGTCGTCGATTTTCGCCCGCACTGCCTTCGCCGTGTTCAGCGCGTTGGCGCCCGTGGCAAGCTGGATACCGAAACCAGCGGTCGGCTGACCGTTGTATTTCGTGTCGAAGTTGTAGTTCTCGCCGCCCAGCTCGATGCGCGACACGTCCTTCAGCCGCACTTGCGAGCCGTCCTGATTCACCTTCAGCAGGATGTTGCCGAACTGCTCAGGCGTTTGCAGCAGCGTAGCTTCCGTAATGGTTGCCTGCAGCATCTGGCCCGGCACCGCTGGCGTACCACCCAGCCCACCGCCTGCCACCTGCACGTTCTGCGCAGCGACAGCGTTCGTCACATCGAGCGGCGTCAACTGGTAGTTGTTCAGCTTGGTTGCATCCAGCCAGATCCGCATGGCGAATTGCGAGCCGAACAACGTCACCGTACCCACCCCGTCGATACGGCTGATCGGATCTTCGACCTTCGACGCCACGTAGTTAGCGAGGTCGTAACGACCCATGCTGCCGTCCGTGGAAACGAACGCCATCACCATCAAGAAGCTGCTGCTCGACTTCGTCACCTTGGAGCCAAGCTGCTGAACGGCTTGCGGCAAGAGCGGCGTGGCGAGTTGCAACTTGTTCTGCACCTGCACCTGGGCGATGTCCGGATTCGTTCCGGCCGCGAAGGTCAGCGTAATGGTGGCTGTGCCGGAGTCATCACTGGTGGAAGACAGGTACAGCAAGTGATCGAGGCCGCTCATCTGCTGCTCGATCACCTGCGTTACCGTGTTTTCCACCGTGCTGGCGGACGCACCCGGGTACGTAGCACTGATCTGAATGGCCGGCGGCGCGATCGTCGGATACTGCGCGACCGGCAAGGTGAAGATCGAAGCGATCCCCGCCAGCATCAGAATAATGGCGATCACCCACGCAAAAATCGGGCGATCGATAAAGAACTTTGCCATGAAACAGGCTCCCTTTTATTGCGCCTGATTACGCGCCTGATGCCGCGGATGCGGGTGCCGGATTGCTCGAAGCCGCCGCGCCGCTGGCGCCGGCGTCCGCTGCCGCAGGAGCCGCGCCGGAAGCTGAGCCCGGAGCCGCGCCCGGAGCACCGGATGCCGGTTGAGCCGGTTGAGCCGCCTGGGCCGGAAGCTGTGCGTCGACAGCCTTCACGGTCGTACCCGGCCGCGCTTTTTCCGTCCCCTGCACAATCACGCGATCGCCCGCGTTCAGGCCGCTATCCACGATCCACTTGTCGCCGTAAGTACCCGACGTCACCAGCTGGCGCAATGCCACCTTGTCGTCCGGACCGACCACCAGCGCCGTCGGCTGGCCCTTCTGGTCATGCGTCACGCCGACTTGCGGGACCACCAGCGCCTTGTCGTTCACGCCTTCGTCGATACGGGCGCGCACGAACATGCCCGGCAGCAGCACGCGATCCTTGTTCGGGAAAATCGCGCGCACCGTGACCGAACCGGTGCCCGGGTCCACGCTCACGTCGGAGAATTGCAACTTGCCCGCTTCCGAGTACGTGCGGCCGTCTTCCAGGATCAGCGTGACCTTGGCGGCGTTGACGCCACCGGTCTGCAAGCGGCCTTCCTGAATGTCACGGCGAAGCTTCAGGCCGTCCACGCTCGATTGCGTCAGGTCGACATAAACCGGATCGAGTTGTTGAATCGTGGTGAGCAACGTGGCGGCGCTAGCCTGCACGTAAGCGCCCGGCGTGACCTGCGACAAACCCGTGCGGCCCGCGATAGGCGACACGACGTCCGTATAACCCAGGTTGATCTGCGCGGTGTCGACAGCCGCCTTGCCCGACGCGACGTCGGCTACGGCTTGCCCTTGAGTCGCCACGGCGTTGTCGTAGTCCTGCCTGCTGACCGCATTCGCCGCGACGAGGATCTTGTAGCGCGCCGCCAGGGCGTTTTGCGTGACCACGTTGGCCTGTGCCTTGGCGAGTGTCGCCTTGGCCGTATTCAAGGCCGCGATGTACGGTGCCGGATCAATCTTGTAGAGCCGCTGGCCCGCTTTCACTTCCGCGCCTTCTGTGAATTCACGGCGCAACACAATGCCGTCGACCCGTGCACGAACCTGGGCGACGAGAAACGCGCTCGTGCGGCCAGGCAGTTCGCTCACGACAGGAATGGTGGTGGGCTGGATGGTGATGACACCGACTTCGGGTGTCTGGGGCGGCGGTGCTGATGGTTTTTGTCCGCAGGCTGCAAGAATCACGGCAGCCGTCGCGGCACTGATTAAGCGGAATGGAACCCGTTCGACGCGCATGGAGCGACCTCTGTCAAAGACTGAGATTGAAATAAGTGCGCGGCCGCCTTCTACGGGCGTGCCGCTACGAGCGTCTGGAGACGCTTACCAGTAGCCAGTGGGCGCAAAAACCGGTGCACCGACTTTTCATTCGTCCGCAGCGCCGGGAGCCGTCTCTGAGTACGGCTGCCGCTGACGACGGCCTTGGGGAGGGCCACGCGGACGGACGGCGGATTGAAAGCTGTGTCGGATATTAACCGGTCAATGCTGCTTGGGCTATCGTTGGACGGATGGTATTGTATATACATTCATGAACGAACGTAAAAGAGACGATCGTACGTGAACAAGAGCAGTGCGAGGGGAATCGTCTCGAAGGGCTGGCGAACGATGAACAAAAGCATGACGTCGCTGCAGTGCAATGTAAGACGGCGGTAGATCTATCGCTCGCAGGCAGGCAGGAACCACGAACCAATGGTCAGACGAACCAAGGAAGAAGCGGCAGAAACGCGCAATAGTATTCTCGATGCAGCAGAACGGGTGTTCTTCGAGAAAGGCGTTTCGCGCACTACGCTGGCGGACATCGCGCTGGAAGCCGGCGTCACGCGCGGCGCAATCTATTGGCATTTTGCGAACAAAGGCGATTTGTTCACGGCCATGTTCGACCGCAGCCTGCTACCGCTTGACGAACTGGTCGAGGCGACACTCGACACCAAAGAGGCCGATCCGCTTGGACGGATCCGCGACATCTTCATCTGGTGCATGCGCAATATCGCACTCGACGAGCAGCGCCGCCGGGTGTTCGACATCCTGTTCCTGAAATGCGAGTTCGTGGAAGACATGGGGCCGGTGCGCGAGCGGCATCAGACGAACATGCGCGAGGGGAAAGAGAAGATCGAGCGCGGACTGCGCAATGCGGTCGATAAAGGCCAGTTGCCGGCCATGCTCGATACGCACCACGCCACCACCATCCTGCACGCGCTCTTCACGGGCATTCTCTACGATTCCCTGATGTGGCCCGAGAGCATCGACCTCAAGAATGATGCCGAACGCCTGATCGATTCCTGTTTCGACGTCATGCGCTACAGCCCTCACATGCTGCTGCGCTCCGTCGAACCTTCGTAGCCGGGCATGGCCACGGTGCTATCGCAGACCGTAGCGTTGCGCGAGAAACAGAAATATGGCCACGCAGCAGACCATCGCGGCCCACGCCCAGGCAGGCAAGCTGTGCGGATGCGGATGGCGAGGCGCATGGCCCGGCAAGCGGTGCCGCAAGACGCCGCCAATAGCGTCGGCCGTCGCCGCCGCGCGGGATTTTTGCGCGGCGGGAGTACCGTGACGCGCAAACGCTGCCGACATGCTGATCGGCCGCAAGAACACATGGCGACGCGAGACAGCGGGCTTGGGCGCAACCGCGGACGGCTGGCCATGCTTCGCGCGCACGACTTCGCAGAATTCGATAAAAAAATCGTCGGCGACTTCACGCAGCGAGTTTTCGATCTGGCGTGCCGGCAAACCTGCAAGCGGCCCGGTGAGCGTCGCCCAGACGGTGTATTCAATCCACGTCGACGCGCCGTTCGCATCCGGGATGAGCGCCACTGCGATTTGTCCACGCAACGACCCCACGCCTTCACCGCGTGCCTTGAAACTGAGAGTTTGCGCGTCGACATCGCCGGATTGACCGTCATGGCGCGGCAAGCGGGTGGCGTCCGCAACGTGTGCCCGGATCGCGTAGTGCGCCCGCAATGCGCCGAGCGGCACCGTCAACCTCAATGTGTATTCGCCACCGGCAAGACGCACCAGCGATTCGCAGTTATCGATACTCGCGCGCACCAGCGCAAGATCTCGCAACGCCTCGCGCACTTGAGCGGGTTCGAGCGGAATGCGTAAGGCATCGGCTACTTCCATCGGGCCCTCCCCAATGTCGACCAGAGTTGGCGCTTCAGCGCTTACTCTGGTCCCATGCAGTGCTGCGGTCGACCAGAGTTGGCGCTTCAGCGCTTACTCTGGTCCCATGCAATTCGCATGGCGCCCATTGTTTTGATGTTGACCTGGCGTTTCAGCGTTTCAGGTACCGGCCGTCTCATCGATACGATCGACTCGCGACGGATAAAACGCCAGATAACTTTTAATTTGCACGACGCCGTCTTTCGGCTGCTCGTAGCTCCAGACGGCATTTTCGATGGGACCGTCTTCCGTCAGCAGATGGTAGTACGTTGCGTCGCCCTTGTAAGGGCAATGCGAGGTATGCGTGGATTTCGACAGACGCGCCATGTTGACGTCGGCACGCGGGAAATAATGCACCGGATCGTGGCCTGTTTCGATCAGCGTCAAGGCCGCATGAGTATCGGCGAACGTCACGCCCTGATGAATCACGCGATGGCGTCGCGTATTCAACGAGATTTCAATGTGATGGGTGTCGGTGCTCATCGCGTGCTCCCGGTACCAAAAAACGAAACGGCCGCCGTCGCGTTTGCAGCGGCGACATAAAAAAGCCACGGGTTTTCCGGGACCCGTGGCTTTCATTATGAGACAACTTCGGGGTGCTTGTGCAAGCCCCCGCTAACGACTTTGGTACCTGCGCCACACTCCGGACCGCATTTACAGCAGCGCCGCAATCCTTGGTTTCATATGCGGTTTTGCGTACGGTGGCTGACTGCGGCGCACGGTGCGTTTGATGGTGTTTGGACGCTTACTGCATGGTCCAGTGGAAATCCGCCTTGGCCTTACCGTTGCCGGCGACCGTCACTCCTTGCTTCTTTTCTGAATCCTTGTACCGGGCGTACACCGTGTAGTGGCCCGGCGGCAGCTTCACCAGCATGTACGGCCCCATGGCGTCGGTCTTGAGCACCTCGGTGTCCTTTGCATCGGCAATCCGCACATGGACGTCA
>DASYLW010000199.1:0-3319 GCA_036009385.1 Caballeronia sp. | reverse complement strand
TGGCGGGCGTGGTCTGGTCGCTGTGCGCGGGGCGTGCGCGGTACGACGACAATGGCTCCTCAACTGCGATTGATGAGCCGCTCTTCGTACCTACATGGCACGGCGCGTTCGCCTTTGCGAGCGCATGGGCGCTGGGCGAGTGGTTGCGCGGCCTTGTGTTCACCGGCTTCCCGTGGCTTGCGAGCGGGTATGCGCAAGTCGATGGCCCGTTGGCGGGGTTTGGATCTGTGGCGGGCGTATACGGCGTAGGCTGGGTGCTGGGGCTGGTGGCGGCGTTGCTCGTGCAGGGGTTTTACGGCTTCAGACGTAGCTCAGCCGCGGCTGAACCGTCAAAGGCAGGCCGCCTTGCGCCGTTCATCGTGGCGGTGCTGTTGCTTGCGTCCGGCATGTTGCTCTCGCTGGTCGAATGGACGACCCCGGCGAACGCGCCGCTCACCGTCAGGCTGCTGCAAGGCAACGTGAAGCAGGAGATGAAGTTCGAGCAGGAAGGCTTGGATCAATCGCTGGCGTTGTATAAAAAGCTGATCACCGAGAAGCCTGCGGATCTCATCGTCACGCCGGAAACGGCATTGCCCGTTCTTGCCGTCCAGGTGCCTCCGGACCTGGCACTGGCGCTGCGCAATTTCTCCGATAGCACCCACTCATCCATTCTGTTTGGCGCTATCGGCGTAACGGCTGCGGAAGGCCGCGTCACCGGCTACACGAACAGCCTGTTCGGCATCACGCCGAATCAGCGGGACGTGTACCGCTATGACAAACATCATCTCGTGCCATTTGGTGAATTCGTGCCGACCGGTTTCCACTGGTTCGTGGCCCTCATGGGCATTCCGCTCGGCGATCTCGGGCGCGGCCCGCCGGTGCAGAAATCGTTCTTCGTGCACAACCAGCCGATTGCCGTCGATATCTGCTACGAAGACATTTTCGGCGAAGAGATTGCGCGGACGATTCGCGAACAGGAAGCGCCCGCGGGCATCCTGGTGAACTCGACGAATCTTGCATGGTTCGGCGACACAATTGCACTGGATCAGCACTTGCAGATGGCCCGCATGCGTTCGATAGAAACCGGCCGCCCGATGCTGCGCTCGACCAACACGGGCACGACTGCGGTGATCGCGGCAAATGGCGCCGTGGTGGCGCGGTTGCCCGTGTACACAGTCGGCTCGCTCGATGCCACTGTCCAGGGCACATCCGGCCGTACGCCGTATGTCACGAGCGGCAACATGACGGTGATCGTGGTGTCGCTGTTACTGCTGGCGTCCGGCTTCGCGTTCGCGCCGGGAAAGAATGGCCGCAACAAACCTGACAACAATGGCCGCAAAAAGTCCTGAGCCCGCCCTGTTCGCGATCCGCAAAGCCATGCGAGCCGACGCGGATGCCGCGTGGGAGATCCGCCGCGCCGCCGTGATGAGCGAATGCGTGAACGTGTATCCGTTGGACCAACTGGAACAATGGACCGGCGGTATGGCATCGAGAGCATTCGCCGATGCCGTCGAAGAGCGTTTCCTGGTGGCAACCGTTGACGAACGTGTCGCGGGCACCGGCATGATCGATCTCACGACGGGCAAAATCGATGCGATTTTTGTCCATCCGGCGTATATGAAACGCGGCATCGGTGCAGCAATGATGCGTCACCTGGAAACACTCGCCCGCTCGCAAGAACTCGCGGAACTCAAGCTCGACGCCACGCTGAACGCCGCGCCGTTTTATCGCTCGCTCGGTTTCGAAGGCGAAGAAATCGCGCCATACCGCTCGCCGCGCGGCCTGACCATGGATTGCGTACCCATGACGAAACGGCTCCGCGGATAATCCCGGTTTTTACCGTCCGAACAGCCGATGACTCCGCCGTTCAACCCCGGAAAGTCGCACAAGGCCCTCATTCCCGCTAAAATTCAAGGTTTTAGCCCTCCGGCCGGTGCATTTTTCCGGTCCGCTTCGACCACGCGCCGGCCCACCGGCTCAAGCTTCGAAGGCACGCTTCAAAGGCATTCATGCTCACTTTTCAGCAAATCATCCTGACGCTGCAATCCTATTGGGACAACAAGGGTTGCGCGCTTCTCCAACCGATCGACATGGAAGTCGGCGCGGGCACCTCGCACGTGCACACGTTCCTGCGCGCGATCGGCCCGGAACCGTGGCGAGCAGCCTATGTGCAGCCGTCACGGCGTCCGAAGGACGGCCGCTACGGCGACAACCCGAACCGCCTGCAGCACTATTATCAATACCAGGTGGTGCTGAAACCCGCGCCGGAAAATATCCTCGACTTGTATCTCGGTTCGCTCGAAGCGCTCGGCTTCGACCTGAAGCAGAACGACGTGCGTTTCGTGGAAGACGATTGGGAAAATCCCACGCTTGGCGCATGGGGCCTCGGCTGGGAAGTCTGGCTGAACGGCATGGAAGTGACGCAGTTCACGTACTTCCAGCAAGTCGGCGGTATCGACTGCAAGCCGGTGCTCGGTGAGATCACCTACGGTCTTGAACGACTCGCCATGTATCTGCAGAAAGTGGAGAACGTCTACGACCTCGTGTGGACCGAATGGGAAGAGGCGGGCCCGAATGGCCGCGAACTCCGGCGCCTGACCTATGGCGACGTGTATCACCAGAACGAAGTCGAGCAATCCACGTACAACTTCGAGCATGCGAACGTCGACCTGCTGTTCACGTTCTTCAAGAGCTACGAAGCCGAAGCACAGAAAATGATTGAAGCGAAGCTCTCGCTGCCCGCCTATGAGCTCGTGCTGAAAGCCGGCCACACGTTCAACTTGCTCGACGCACGCGGCGCGATTTCGGTGACGGAGCGTGCGGCGTATATCGGCCGGATTCGCGATTTGTCGCGTGCGGTCGCAAAGGGCTACTACGAGTCGCGTGAAGCGCTCGGTTTCCCGATGCTGGGCAATCCCGTACACGCCGCGGCCGGACTCGTTTCGGACGCACAAGATGCCGCCAAGCCCGCGTGGGCGCCGGCGCTTAAGGTCGAGCGCAATATCGATCAGGCCTGACCAGAGCACGACATAACAATGACCGAAATCAATCTTGCATCGCTGCTCGTCGAGCTGCGGACCGAAGAACTTCCGCCGAAAGCGCTCGCGCGCCTGGGCACCTCGTTTGCCGAAGGCATCGTGCAGCGGCTTGCCGCGCGCGACCTGATTGAAGGCGCAGCGAGTTTCGAAAAATACGCCACGCCGCGACGTCTCGCCGTGCTCATCAAGAACGTGCGCGCAGTCGCGCCGGAACGGCAAGTGCGCGAGAAGGTGCTGCCGGTTTCCGTCGCACTGGACAAAGACGGCCAGCCCACCGCGCCGCTCGCGAAGAAACTCGCGGC
>DASYLW010000198.1:0-8121 GCA_036009385.1 Caballeronia sp. | reverse complement strand
CCAGCACACGCGCGGTACGTGGGCGAACAACATGATCTACAACCTTCACTTGCTGACCGGCAAGATTGCCACGCCGGGCAATAGCCCGTTCTCGTTGACCGGGCAACCGTCCGCGTGCGGCACGGCGCGGGAAGTGGGGACATTCTCGCATCGGCTGCCGGCGGATATGGTGGTGACGAACCCCGAGCACCGGGCGCATGCGGAACAGATCTGGAAGCTGCCGGCAGGCACGATACCCGAGAAGCCCGGCTATCACGCGGTGATGCAAAACCGCATGCTGAAAGACGGCAAGCTGAACGCGTATTGGGTCATGTGCAACAACAACGTCCAGGCGGGCGCGAACCTGAACGAGGAGACACTGCCGGGATATCGGAACCCCGAGAATTTTATTGTAGTGTCGGATGTGTACCCGACTGCGACGGCGGTTTGCGCTGATCTGATCCTGCCCGCCGCAATGTGGGTCGAAAAGGAAGGCGCGTACGGCAACGCCGAGCGCCGGACGCAGTTCTGGCATCAACTGGTAGAAGCGCCGAATGGCGCACGCTCCGACCTATGGCAGCTGATGGAGTTCTCGAAGCACTTCAAGGTCGAGGAAGTCTGGCCGCCCGAGTTGATGGCGAAGAGCCCGGAGTTGAGGGGCAAGACGCTGTTCGACGTGCTCTACCGCAACGGACAAGTCGATAAATTTTCAATTAAAGATAGCAATCCGAACTATAAAAATGACGAATCGGAAGCCTTCGGTTTTTATGTGCAGAAGGGACTCTTCGAGGAATACGCGACCTTCGGCCGCGGGCATGGTCATGATCTCGCCCCCTTCGACGCTTATCACGAAGCGCGCGGTTTGCGTTGGCCGGTGGTCGACGGCAAGGAGACACGCTGGCGCTACAGGGAGGGATCGGATCCCTACGTGCAAACCGGTACCGGATATCAGTTCTACGGCAACAAGGATAAGCGCGCGGTGATTTACGCGCTGCCGTACGAACCGCCGGCCGAAGCGCCGGACAAGGATTTTCCGTTCTGGCTCGCAACGGGACGCGTGCTCGAACATTGGCATTCCGGATCGATGACGCGCCGTGTGCCGGAGTTATATCGGGCATTCCCCAACGCCGTATGTTTCATGCATCCCGACGATGCAAAAGCGCTCGGCTTTCGACGCGGAGATGAAGTCAAGGTGACGTCGCGACGCGGTTTTATCCGTACGCGGGTCGAGACTCGCGGTCGTGACAAACCGCCGCGCGGGCTCGTGTTCGTACCGTGGTTCGACGCGAGTCAGTTGATCAACAAAGTGACGCTCGACGCCACCGACCCGATCTCGCTACAGACCGACTACAAGAAATGCGCCGTCAAGATTGTCCGAGTCTGAGGAGGCGGCCATGCGAGCGTGGACCGTGGTGGTTGCAGCAAGTCTTTGTGCTTTTTCCCAGGCGGTGTGGACCCAGCCGGTGATTCCCGCCGAACCGTTTCACGACGCCATGCGCGGCACAACGCCGGTTGATGAAGAGGCGAAGCCGCCGTTGATTGCACCTATCGAAAATAAGGATGTCATCCGTGGCCGCGCCTATGCACAGCAGCCGCCGACGATCCCGCACAAGATCGACGGCTATCAACTCGACAAGAACGCCAACCGTTGCCTCGCGTGCCATGCGAGGAGCCGCGCGGCCGACAGTGGAGCCGTGCCCATCGGCATATCGCATTACCTCACCCGGGACAACGTCACGCTCGGAAGCCTCTCGCCACGGCGCTATTTCTGCACGCAGTGTCATGTCCCGCAAGCCGATACGAAGCCGCTTGTCGGCAACACGTTCAAGGATGCGGAAGATGTGCGCGTCGCGCCCGGGCCGCTCGGGCCGAACGCGGCCGGGAAGAAATAGGAGCGTTCGATGTTCGGCCTGATAAAGCGCTATTGGCAGACGATCAACCGTCCGAGCACCTACTACAGCTTGGGCTTTCTGACGCTAGGCGGATTTATCGCGGGCGTGGTCTTCTGGGGTGCTTTCAACACCGCGCTGGAAGTGACCAGCACCGAAGCGTTCTGCACCGGTTGCCACGAAATGCACGACAACACGTTCGCTGAACTGAAGAGCACGATCCACTACAGCAACCGTAGCGGCGTGCGTGCGATCTGTTCGGACTGCCATGTGCCGCACAACTGGACGGACAAGATTGCGAGAAAGATGCAGGCGTCGAAAGAAGTGTGGGCGAAGGTATTTGGCACAGTCAACACACGCGAGAAATTCCAGGAGAAACGGCTCGAACTGGCCGAACACGAATGGCGCCGGCTGAAGGCGAGCAACTCGCTGGAGTGCCGCAACTGCCATTCGTTCGAGTCGATGGATTTCACGCGCCAGAGCCCGCGGGCGCAGAACGCGCACCAGCGCTTTCTCGGGACAGGCGAGAAGACGTGTATCGATTGTCACAAAGGTATTGCACACGAATTGCCGGACATGACTCAGGCAATGCGAGATCAACAGCTGCGCGAAGCGCGTTCACATTGAGAGGTCTACGATGAAGCAGAACACGTTTATCCCGTCGGAATTCTCTTCGGCAAGATCGGGCGATGCACTTTTGTCTGTCGACAAACTGGCATTCGACCGCGGTGGAGAAAGGCTCTTTAGTGACGTAGGGTTTGACGTCGACGCCGGCCAGGTGCTGCAGATCCACGGCCCGAACGGCAGCGGCAAGACCACGCTGCTGCGCGTGCTGGCGGGTTTGTTGCAACCGAGCGCGGGTACGGTGCGATGGCGCGGCAAGGACGCTCAGGCCCGTCCGGAAGTGTGGCGGCAGTCATTAGCCTATCTCGGGCATCTGAACGGTATCAGCGACGATCTGACCGCTGCCGAGAACCTCACCTTCAGCTCGGTGCTGGGCGAAGTTGCCGAAGAGCGGATAGAGGTCCAGGAGAAAGCGCTCGAGAGCGTGGGGCTCGACCGCTACCGGCATGCAATTGTGCGAGGTTTGTCCGCGGGACAAAAGCGCCGGCTCGCGATCTCCCGGCTGTTGCTGGAACACAAACCGCTGTGGTTGCTCGACGAACCCGCCGCAGCGCTGGACGCGGAATCGTCCGGCGTGCTTGAACGCTGCATCGCGGGACATCTGGAGCGAGGCGGCATCGTATTGATGACGACGCATAAGCTCATCACCACCTCGCCTTCGGCCACCCGCAACCTTTACTTCGAACCGTGCGGCCGATGCTCCGACTGACGGTGCGCATCGTGCAACGCGAACTGGCCCTGACGTGGCGGCGACGCACCGCCGCGCTCGGCTGCCTGCTGTTCTTCGTGATCGCGGCGAGCCTGTTTCCGCTCGCGGTCGGGGCGGATCCTGCGTTGTTGCAGGCCATTGCGCCCGGCGTGTTGTGGGTGACCGCGCTCTTCGCCGCGATGCTCTCGCTAGGGCGTTTATTCGGACCCGATTTCGCCGACGGCGCGCTCGATCAGATGCTGCTTTCGCCGCGTTCGCTGCTGACTATCGTCATGGCGAAGATCGGCGCGCACTGGCTCACAAGCGGCTTCGCGCTCGTGTTGCTCGCGCCTGTGTTGGCGCTTCAGTACGGCTTGCCCTTCGATACCGTTTGCCGCCTCACAGCAGCACTGTTGCTCGGAACGCCTGTTCTGAGCCTCGTCGGTTCGATGGGCGCGGCACTGACCCTCGGCGTGCGGGGCGGCGGCGTGCTGCTCGCGGTATTGGTGCTTCCACTTGAAACGCCGGTGCTGATCTTCGGTGCCAACGCAGCCGATCCGTCACGCGCCGACGCTTGGTCAACGGCCAATTTTTCGCTGCTCGGCGCGAGCCTGCTGGCCGCACTCGCGCTGTGCCCGATCGCAACCGTCGCGGCGTTACGGATCTCGTCGGAATGAGTCATCGGAATGAGGGTGTATCGATCTTGAACTCATCTATCGCGCTGACCGGCTGGTTGCGTTACGCATCGCCGAGACCGTTTCACCGGCTGGCGGGAAGAATGATCCCCGGCTTCGCCATCGCTGCATTATTGCTTGTGATGCCGGGCATCCAGATCGCGTTGTTCATCGCGCCCGCGGATGCCGTGCAGGGCGACGTTTATCGCATCATGTTCGTGCATGTGCCGGCGGCGTGGATGTCGATGCTGCTCTATGTCGTGATGGCCGCTTACGCGGCGCTCGGCCTGATACTCAACGCACGCCTTTCCGCAATGATGGCGCGCGCAATCGCCCCGACCGGCGCGCTTTTCACCACGCTCGCGCTTGTGACGGGCGCGCTGTGGGGCCGTCCAACGTGGGGTGCCTGGTGGGTCTGGGACGCCCGGCTCACGTCCGAACTGATTCTGCTGTTCTTATATCTGGGCTTCATGTCGCTGCATGGCGCCATTGACGACACCCGCCGTGCCGATCGTGCCTGTGCCGTGCTCGCGCTCGCCGGCGTGGTCAACGTTCCCGTCATCTATTTCTCGGTGCAGTGGTGGTACACGCTGCACCAGGGCGCTTCGCTTTCATTCGGCAGTGGGGTATCGATGGACAGCTCAATGCTCGCCGGCCTCCTCGTGATGACGCTGGCGTTCTGGTGTTACGCCATTGCCATGGTGCTCGTACGAGTGCGGCGGATTATCGATGAGCGAGAGGCGGCGTGATGAACATCGTGAACAGCTTGACCAGTGGCGATGGCGATCTCTGGTACCTGTGGGTCGCATTCGATATCACGTTCCTCGTGCTTGCCATCGAGGTCGCAATAACCGTCGGCTCGAACAGACGGCAGCGCGGGCGAGGGCATGTTGTCCAGCCGCGTACGCGCGGCAGCACGTTGACGGAGAAACCGTGAAAGGGCGCACGCGGCGCGCGTGCGGTGTCGCCGCCGGGCTTGTGGTGCTCGGCGGCGCGGCCGCGCTCGTGTTGAATGCGTTCAACGCCAACGTGATGTTCTTCGTCACGCCCTCGCAACTCGCCTTGAGCAGCATGAAACACGCGGCACGACTGCGCGTGGGCGGGTTGGTTGCGCGCGGTTCGGTTGAACGCGATGCGAGTGGGCTCACCGTGCGTTTCATGATCACCGACACAGCCCGCGAGATTCCAGTGCTTTATCGCGGCGCGCTGCCTGATTTGTTTCGCGAAGGCAAGGGCGTGGTGGCGCAGGGCAGATTGTTGCCGGACGGTGTGTTCCTCGCGGATCAGGTGCTGGCCAAACACGACGAAAAATACATGCCGCCGGATGCCGCTGAAGCTATCAAACGTGCGCGGTCCATGCGGGTTTCGGACACAGCACTCGTTCCTGCCGGGAGCCCGCAATGATCCCCGAACTCGGCCTGTTCGCGTTGATTGTCGCGATGCTGCTGGCGATCACGGGCGGTGTGTTGCCGCTTGTCGGCGCGGCCCGAGGGATAACCGGTTGGACGCGAAGTGCGTGGGCACTAGCGCGTGCCCAATGCGGATTCGTGACGATGGCCTTCGCTTGCCTGGCGGTTTCGTTCATAGGCAACGACTTCTCGGTGGCGTATGTCGCCTCGAATTCCAATTCGATGCTGCCGCTCATCTATCGCTTCGCGGCGGTCTGGGGCGGTCATGAAGGTTCGCTGTTGCTCTGGACCCTGCTGCTCACCTGGTGGATGGCGGCAGTATCCGTATTCAGCAAGCAGCTTCCCCTTTCAATGGTCGCGCGCGTGCTCGGCGTGATGAGCTGGATCAACGTGGGTTTCCTCGCGTTCATGCTCTGGACGTCCAATCCGTTCACGCGTCTTTTGCCACCGGCAATGGATGGCCGCGATCTCAACCCGTTGCTGCAAGATCCGGGCATGGTCTCGCATCCGCCGATTCTTTATATGGGGTATGTCGGCTTCGCGGTAGCGTTCTCGTTTGCGGTCTCGGCGTTGTTATCGGGTGAACTCGATGCCGCCTGGGCGCGCTGGTCGCGCCCGTGGACCACGGCCGCGTGGACCTTCCTCACGTTGGGCATCATGCTCGGCAGCGGCTGGGCGTACTACGAACTCGGATGGGGCGGATGGTGGTTCTGGGACCCCGTGGAGAACGCCTCGTTCATGCCGTGGCTCGTCGGTACGGCGCTGATGCACTCGCTCGCCGTCACCGACAAACGTGGCAGTTTTCGCGCGTGGACCGTGTTGCTTGCCATCTGCGCGTTTTCGCTGAGCCTGCTCGGCACGTTCCTCGTGCGCTCGGGCGTTATTACGTCGGTGCACGCGTTTGCCTCTGATCCTGCGCGCGGCATTTTCATCCTCATCTTCCTGTCGATAGTGACCGGCGGCGCGTTGATATTGTTCGCGTGGCGAGCGCCGAAGATCGGACTGGGACCGGGGTTCGCCGCGATATCGCGTGAGGCGTTGCTGTTATCGAACAACGTCTTGCTGATGGTCGCGGCCGCTTCCGTGTTCCTCGGTACCTTGTATCCGCTCGTGCTCGATGTGCTCGGGCTAGGAAAAATTTCCGTCGGTGCGCCGTATTTCGACGCGGTATTCGTGCCGCTGATGACCCCCGCGATATTCCTGATGGGCATCGGTCCGATTGCGAGGTGGAAGTCCGCGCGCCTGCCCGATATCGCCGTGCGTTTGTGCTGGGCGGCGCTGGTCAGCGTGGCGTCGGCGATTGCGTTGCCGTGGTTCGCCGGCGGATGGAAACCGATGGTTGCGTTAGGCATGCTGCTGGCCGTGTGGTGCGCGACGACCATGCTCACTGCGTTGGCTGGACGTGTCGGGGAGCAGCGTGGCCCCTGGATCCTGCGGTTCTTCCATGTGCCCCGCGGGTTCTACGGCATGCTGGTTGCGCACTTCGGCATCGGGGTTTTTATCGCTGGGGTGACGCTGGTCAAGGGCTATGAAACGGCCAGCGATGCGCGGCTCGATATCGGGCAATCGATCGGGGCCGGTGGCTACACCTTTCGCTTCGATGGCACGAAGCCGGCCGACGGTCCAAATTACCGCGGATTGCGGGCGAACATAGTGGTGAGCCGCGAAGGGCGCGTGATTGCGGTGATGCATCCGGAAAAGCGTTTCTTCGTCGTGCAGAAAACGACGATGACCGAAGCGGCCGTCGACCGCGGCGTGTTCCGCGACCTCTACGTCGCACTCGGCGATGCAGCCGGTAACAGCGCAACGGCGTGGACCGTGCGCGTGCAGATCAAACCGTTCGTCGACTGGATCTGGGCGGGGTGTTTGTTGATGGCGTTCGGCGGCGCCTTGGCGGCAAGCGATCGGCGGTATCGGCTGGCAGTGCGTGAGCCGCGGCAGGCCGCAGCGGGCGCGCCGCATGTGCGGATTCGAACTCAGGCGGCTATCGCGGCGGCGAACGTATCGATTGTCAAGGGGACGAAATCATGAAACGCTTCCTGCTCCCGCTGATTCTTTTCGCGGGCTTGAGCGCGGTGTTGGCTGCGTCGCTATCGAACGATCCGAGACACTTGCCGTCGACATTCATCGGCAAGCAAGCCCCCACGTTCGACCTGCCGCGTCTCGATGCACCCGACCGGCAATTGTCACCCGAAGCGTTGCGCGGGCAGGTATGGGTGATGAACGTTTGGGCGTCGTGGTGCGAGTCGTGCCGAGATGAACATTCAGCACTCGTGGCGCTCGCGGCCAAGAATATCGTGCCGATCTACGGGCTCAATTACAAAGATGAGCCGGACGCCGCGCGACAGTGGCTCAAGCAGGCGGGCAACCCGTATATTGCATCGATGATGGACCGCTCGGGGCAGACGGGCATCGACTATGGCGTGTATGGCGTGCCTGAAACGTTTGTCGTCGACCGGCGTGGTGTGATCCGCTTCAAACGCTCGGGACCACTGACGCAAGCCGCACTCGACACGCAAATCCTGCCGCTCGTGCGAAGCCTTCAAGGCGAGGGCAGCGATGAATAGGATCGTGGTCGGGTTGTGTTGCGTGTTGGTGAGTGGTGTGGCGAGTGGAGCCGCAAATTCCGGCGTCGTGATGATTGCCGAAACCGACGTCAGCGCTCAGGAAGCCGCGACCTTTCCCGCTGACGTTGACATACAGGTTCAAAGCAACGCTCGAACGCAAATTGCTGCCGGCACGAGCGCCGGAATTACTGTGACGGCCAGCGCCGTCCCGGAACTCGCCGCCCGCATCCGTGGCCTTGAATCGAGCTTTCGCTGTCTCGTCTGCCAGAACGAAACCATCGCGGATTCCAC
>DASYLW010000197.1:0-6694 GCA_036009385.1 Caballeronia sp. | reverse complement strand
CGCGACGCCAAATTTCGCGCGCAATTCAACGCATTCATCCGGGAATTGTTGCAGACGACAACCGCTTATATTGTCGCGTTTTCAGAGCGGGCGGGAACGCCGTTACCTATGCCGGCAGAGCAGCTTGCGCTTGGACTCACTGCGTTGATCGACGGCATGCAGTTTTTTTATACGTCGGACCCCCAGGCTTGCGGCAGCGAAATGTCCGAAGCGGTCCTGGCGAAGTTTTTTAGCCGGGTAGTGTTTGGGTCCGGCGTGGTTTGAGCGGAGCGCGGGGCCAAACGTCGCTCAGGTGGAGATCCCCGATCCGCCGTTACTGCCTAGCAACTGCTCTACGGCGTCGGCGCTGGCGTAATCCTGCTCCGGCAATCCATCGAACACTGCAATGACGTCATTGCTCACGCCTGCAGCGCGTGCTGCATCGACAATGCCATCCTTGTTGACCGGAAACGTCAGGTCACGCAGGACTTCTGCGATTTCATCATCGATCGGTTCGTCATTCAAGCTGGCATTCACATGCGTATCGGTCATTAGTGCCCTTTGGTTGTTTTCCTGGTCGCTTCGAGTCGTTTCGTGCTCTATCCGAGGCGCAATACGAGCTGCGCAGCTTCACGTCTGCACTCCTATTACGTGGCTCGACATGCCGTGGCCGCGCGAACGCGACTTCGGTAATTCCACATGGAACCAGTGTGCGTGGTCGAGTGCCTGTGCCCGAACCTCTGGCGCCGGCGGCGAGACCGGGGGCGCATTGGCGCGAATGGCAAGCGTCGCGCGCATGGCTGCAGACTGGCGAGCAGCGTAGATTGCTGCATCGTCAGTGTTGATTGGCGCGGCATAACATGACACGGATACCAGAACCATCAATAAAGCCGTTGAGGTTTTCATCGCTCAACCCTCCAGACACTTAGCACACAAACTCACGCGAGCTTGCATAAGCGACATCCAGGCAGCACAAACACAGGGCCGTACGGAGAATAGTAGCGAGGATTCGAGCAAACGCCATGCCAATCGATCAGCGCGGTTTTACAGCGCTTTATCGGGTAAGTGGTGCTTGCCACCCGAGTCTTGTTTCAAACGGCGCTGGCGGCCGTTGTTCGAGCAAATTCTAGAATAGGTCGTAAGCGCATGCTTCAACGACGCTTTTATGGATGCCCCAGCACCGCTGCAATTTTGCACGCTTAGAGCAATATCGGGCAGTTTCAGCGCGATGCGGGGTTCAGTCGGAAATAAGCATCGAGGAGCGATGTTTTATAGACAACGCCGAGTAACACCGGTCGCGTCGGGCCGTCGATAACCGGCAACCGCTCGCCCTGGAATGCCAGGAAATGCTGCAGCGCTTCGCCCAGCGACATGTCTGGTGTAAGGACATCGAAATGAGGTTGCAGATAATCCTCGGCAGTTTTGATGGCGGTGTCGCGCTCATCGAGCAGATCGGACGTGATGTCCTTCAGGGCCACCACGCCCCGAAATTGCCCGTCCGCATCGACGACGTAAAGGTATTTCACCGGATATTCCAGGAACACCCGAGTCATCGCCTTCACGTCCGCGTCGAGCGGGACCACGGTATCAGCGGGTTTCACCAGCTCGCGCATTTGCGTGGCGGCGAGCCGTGAGCGCTCTTTTTCGTCGCGGTCGCGGCGCAGCGTGACCTCGTACATCGACGTCTGCGCCGACGCCCGCGCAATGAAAAATGCCACCACGCACGACAGCATCAGCGGCAGCATGACCTGATAGCTCAGCGTCATTTCGAAGATCATCAGGATCGCCATCAACGGCGCATGCGTAGCTGCAGCGAGGAACGCGCCCATGCCGACCATCGCGTAAGCAAACGGCGCCGACGTGGAGGCCGGCCAGATCGTATGCGCCGCCAGCCCGAACAAGCAACCAACCACCGCGCCCACGAAGAGTGTCGGCGTGAAAATCCCGCCGACCGCGCCGGAACCCGCGGTTGCCGCAGTCGCGACGATCTTGAAGAACAGCACCGCGGCCAGCGCTTCCCAGGTCCACGAATGATGCAGGATCGAGTTGACGACTTCATATCCGTTGCCCCACACCTCCGGGAACCAGATGGAGATCACGCCGACAATCAGGCCGCCAAATCCGAGGCGGACCGGCAAGGGCAGGGGCAGTCGGGCGAAGCGTTGTTTCGATGCCGCCAGGAGGCGCAGGAAATACGGAGCGAGCACGCCGCAGATCAATCCAAGCACGACGAACAGCAGCACTTCGACGCCCGTGACAGTCGGGAACACCGGCATTTCGTAAGGCGGCCGATAGCCGGCGAATTCACGCATGGTGATGTTCGCGACCACTGACGACACCACGATCGGCCCGAAGCTTTCCATGGCCATGGAGCCGAGCACGAGTTCGGTCACGAAGAACGCGCCGGCGATAGGCGCGTTGTACGCCGAGGTGATCCCGGCCGCTGCGCCGCAGGCGACAAGCAAGCGCAGGCGCGGTGGATCGAAGTGGACCCAGCGGCCGATCGCCGACGCACACAGTGCCGCGAGTTGCACCATCGAGCCTTCGCGTCCGATAGACCCGCCGCTCGCGATGGTGAACAGCGACGAGATGCTGCGCCACAGGCTTTGCCAGACTGGCACGACACCGTCGCCTATGGTCACTGCTTCCATGTAGTCGGCATTCGCCTGACCCGTGGAACGACGCCGGGCGATCAGCAAGCACAGGCCCGCGACCAATCCTCCCGCCGTTGGCAAGGCGACCCGCACGGGCCAGGGCAGCCGCGTGGCCATCTCGACGAAGTTACCGTGATCACCGCCAAAAAGCCGCTGCATTTCGTCGATGCCAACTCGAAACGCCGAAGTCGCGAACGCGCCCGCCACACCAACAATCACAGCCCACACGAGCATCGTGTGGGACTCGGAGAAGCGAAACCGGATCTGTGCCCGGGTGCGAAGTTTAAGAAGAAATGAAAGCACGTAAGCTCTGGACGGGGCGGCGGAATGTGCGGGCAAGGATATCATCCACGCGGCGTAAAAAACGTCGCACCGCCGACACGCTCAGAGCGCGTCGGCGTTACTTGCGCAACAGCCTCAGGCCGTTGCCGATCACGAGCAGACTTGCGCCTACGTCGGCAATCACGGCCATCCAGAGCGTTGAGGAGCCAGAGACCGCCATGACCAGGAATGCCGCTTTGATACCCAGCGCCAGCGTGATGTTCTGGACCAGAATGGAATGCGTCGCTTTCGATAAACCGATGAACACCGCCAGCTTGCGCAGGTCGTCGTCCATCAGCGCCACATCGGCCGTTTCAATGGCAGCGTCCGAGCCCATGATGCCCATCGCAAAGCCGATATCCGCGCGCGCGAGAGCGGGCGCGTCGTTGATGCCGTCGCCGACCATGCCGACCCGCGCGCCGTTCGACGCCAGAGCCGCTACGGCGCTGAGTTTGTCTTCGGGCAACTGGTTGCCGTGCGCTTCATCGATACCTGCGTTCCGTGCGATGGTCGCTACGGCGCGTTCATTGTCGCCGCTCAGCATCACGGTGCGGACGTCCAGCCGGCGAAGCGCGGCGATTGCCTCGCGGCTGCCGTCGCGGATTTCATCGGCGAGCGCGAACAGCGCGAGCACGCCGTTTTCATCGATCAGCATGACGGCGGTCTTACCCTCGCTTTCCAGCGCATCCAGACGCTTGGCCGTGTCCGCGCTCAGGAAGCCACGCTCCGCGACCAGACGTCTGTTGCCAAGCGCATAGCTACGCCCGTCCAGCATGCCTTGCACGCCGCGGCCGGGCAGTGCTTCAAACTCTTCGACCTTGATACGGTTCAATTCCCCGACGTTCGCCGCTTGCGCCACGGCAATGGACACCGGGTGATCCGAGCGCCCCGCGAGACTGGCAGCGAGCAGGCCGCAAAGCTGCGCGTCGGCGCCGCTCGTGATGTGGACGTCGGTCTGAACAGGAACGCCGCGCGTGATGGTGCCCGTCTTGTCGAAGGCGAGGGCGGTCAGTTCGCGCCCCATCTCGAGATAGACGCCGCCCTTGACGAGAATACCCTTGACGGCGGCAGCGGCGAGCCCACTCGCAATTGTCACCGGCGTCGAGATGACCAGGGCGCACGGACAAGCGATCACAAGCAATACGAGCGCCTTGTAGATCCAGGTTTGCCACGCGCCGCTGAATAAAAGCGGCGGTACGATTGCCACGAGGAGGGCGAGCGCAAAGATCACGGGCGTGTAGATACGCGCGAAGCGGTCGACGAAACGCTGCGTGGGCGCCTTCGACGCTTGTGCCGCCGATACCGCGTGAATGATCCGCGCGAGCAGGGTGCCATCGGCACGGGCCGTGACGCGATAGTCAAGCGACCCTGACGCGTTCAGTGTCCCGGCGAAGACGGTGTCGCCAGGGATTTTATCGACGGGAAGGCTTTCGCCGCTGATCGCTGCCTGATTGACCACCGAGCGACCTGCTGTGACGACGCCGTCAAGTCCTATCCGCTCGCCGGGCTTGACGCGCGCAATGGCACCGATACCGACCTGACGGGCGTCGACGTCACTCCAGGTGCCATCGGACTGTTGCAGGGTCACGCGATCAGGCGAAAGTTGCAGCAGTTTGCCGACGGCATTGCGAGCCCGGTCAAGCGATTTGGATTCGATCAGTTCGGCTACGCTGAACAGCACCATGACCATTGCCGCTTCCGGCCACTGGCCGAGCATCAGCGCGCCCGTGACGGCGATGCTCATCAACGCGTTGATGTTGAGATTGCCGTGGCGCAGCGCGATCCAGCCTTTCTTGTACGTACCCAGGCCGCCCACGACGACGGCGACCAGCGCAAGCGCCGCCGCGATCGCGTTGGGTAGCGAGGTCAGCAAACCCCATGATGGCAGCCATGAAGGCTGCGATTGCAGCAACCAGGCGGGAAGCCAGTTCGACGTCGAAGCGGAAAGAGCGGCGAAGCTCAGGATCTCGGAACCCACTGCCGCAGCACCAGCCAGCGCAAGCGGCCACGCGTGACGGCGCTTCTGCGGAGGGCCATCCTTGCTCGTACTATCAGGGCCGATAATCGTCGCGGACATGCCCAAGGAGTGAATCGCCTGCAATACGGTTTCTTGCTGCCCGGGCGCGTGGCTGACTGTCACCCGGCGCTGCATGATGTCGAAGTCCATGCCGCGAACGGCGGGCAGCGCGGAAAGCTTGTTCTGGATCAACGCGATCTCAGCGGCGCAGTCCATCTCTTCAACGAAAAAGACGCTTTGCGTGTCGCCGGCGGCAGTAGAACATAATAAATTGTCGCCTGGCGGCTTCACCGGCGAGCGCTTCGCGTTGTTTGTAACCTCAACGTGGGCGTGCGTGCAACACGCCGCGCCATGGTCCTGCGGCGTAGCTTTGATAACGGGGGATCGATCAACCATGTGGCCTCCAGAGGCAATGTATGGTTGAGTAGACGTCCTGAAGCCACTTCAAGGTCAAGTGTTGACCGGGAGCGCAAACTATGAAAATCGGTGAACTGGCGAAAATGGCACAGTGCACGACTGAAACCATCCGCTTCTACGAGAAAGAGGGCTTATTGCCGCAGGCCAACCGCACGGATTCCAATTACCGGAACTACACGCAAGCGCATGCGGAACGGCTGCGGTTTATCCGCAATTGCCGTGCACTGGACATGACGCATGAGGAGATCCGCCGTCTGCTCAGCGCAACTGATGCGCCGGGCGAGCCGTGCGGTTCAATCAATTCGCTCATCGATGAACACATTGTTCACGTGGACAGGCGGATTGATGAGCTGACGCAACTCAAGTCGCAACTGGTTGCGTTGAGGGGCCAATGCACGACGGAAGAGTCAGCGACGGACTGCGGCATCGTGCACGCGCTTTCTACGAATGATGTTGCGCCTGCACGCGAGAAGCGGACGCATTTAGGCTGAGTGGCGAAGCGGGGCGGGTTCGTGTCTGAAAACCCGGCCTCGTCGCATCGGAACCGGACTGTCTTTTGCGCGAAACTACCCGATCACCACTTCGGCGCAAACGGCGGCTTCGCATTTCTCTGGCCTTCGTCGAGCGCATCGATCTTCGCGATATCGCCGGCGTCCAGTCTCACCTTTTGCGAGTCCCAGTTCAGTTCCTGGTGTTCCGGATTCGTGGATGCAGACAGCACCGCGATATCGCGCGACAGCAGCCACGCAAATGTCACTTGTGCGGGCGTCACGCCATGCTTGTTCGCGATGGCAACCAAAGTGGGATCTTTGTGCGCGCGGCCTTCGCCGAGCGGCATATACGCGGTCACCTTCACGCCGAGCTTTTGCGTTGCCTCGACCAGCTTGCGGTTCGCGAGGAACGGGCTGATTTCGAACTGGTTTGTCACAATGTCCTCACCACCGGGCGCGTTTAACGCTTCCTCGAGCAACGGAGCGGTGAAGTTCGACACGCCGAAATGCCGGATCAACTGCTGCTTCTGCGCGTCCTGGAAGCCTGCGATTGATTCGGCGATCGGCACCACGCTATCTGGCGACGGCCAATGAACCAGCGCGAGATCGATCGTGCCGATATTCAGCTTCTTGTGGCTTTCCACAAGGCTTTTAACCACGTCGTCACGACGCAGCCGGTCATGCCAGACCTTGGTGGTAACCCAGATATCGTCGCGCGGCACAAGCGAGTCGCGCACGCCTTTACCGACGGCTTCTTCGTTCTTGTAGAGCTGCGCGGTATCGATATGGCGATACCCGAGTTGCAGTGCGCTCGT
>DASYLW010000196.1:0-14577 GCA_036009385.1 Caballeronia sp. | reverse complement strand
AACAAACCGTTCGGCACGATCTGTCAATTTTCGCCGCACGAGAAGCACCTTTCGCTGGGCGAATGGGTGAAGACGCCCGGCGTTTATCCGGCTGGCCGGCTGGACACCGACAGCGAAGGCCTGCTGCTGCTCACCGACGATGGCGCGCTTCAGGCGCGCATTGCCGAGCCGCGTCACAAGCTGGTCAAACGGTATTGGGCACAAGTCGACGGCGCGCCCGACACAGACGCCCTCGAGCGTCTGGCCGCAGGCGTTGACCTGGGGGATTTCGTGACGCGGCCGTGCGGCGCGAAGCGGGTTGAACCCGTGGAATGGGTGGACCAGCTTTGGCCACGTAACCCGCCTATTCGATATCGCGCCGCCATTCCGACCACCTGGATCGAACTGTCGATCAGCGAAGGACGTAATCGGCAGGTGCGTCGAATGACCGCAGCGGTCGGATATCCAACACTGCGACTCGTGCGCGTGGGTATCGGCGCACTGGATATATTCAAGCTCGGACTAGCGCCGGGCGCATCGATCGAACTGTCGCCGCGCGCGCCATGGAACGGCATTGTTTAACAACTAAGCTTGATTGGAACAATTGCATTACACAATTATTTCGTTTTCCAAATAATCATCGCTGCACGATTCCGAAAATACACGTCAACGGACTTCCGGCGTGCGGCGTTATTCGCTGCAGATGCCTTAAAACCGCCATCCGGCATTAGCGAAGGACCGCAGCACACAGCCAGCATGCGAAGGCTTTATGTAAGGTTCAAGCGCTCGCAGCGGGATCGAAGTTTTGTTCGAATCCTCTGTCAACCAAAAGGTGGATGGCTCGTTTACCGTCATGACTCCATCGACCGGGTCACAAGGTTAAATCAAACTAAAGCTGAGGATTTACAACATGAACAAACTGATCGCTGCTCTCGTCGCTGGCCTGTTCGCAACGGCTGCATTTGCACAAGCTTCGGCTCCGGAAGCATCGGCTCCTGCAGCTGCTTCGACCGCTCACAAGGCAATGCACAAGAAGTCGACGACGCATAAGAAGGCTACGCACAAGAAGGCAGCTTCGGCTGCAGCTGCTTCGGCCGCGTCGGAGTAAGTTGGTAACAGATCGCGGTAACGCGACGCTACACCAAGTAGTGCTGCCGTGAAAGCGGCATTGAAAGGCAGACACCTGCAAAGGTTTCTGCCTTTTTCTTTATGTCGTCGGATCGGTTGGGTTATCTACGCGGGTTGTATCCCCACACCCACTTTTTGTCCGCGTGCGCGCGCTCAAGTAACATGCGCCAGTCTTCGCTGATTCTTTAGCTAACCGGCTTCATCTCACCAGGAGTTTCGCCGTGCGTCTTTCATGGCTCTCGCCCCGTTCGGTTTCATCGTTTGATCTTGGACGTCTAGTGCGCCGCGCGCTGCTTGCGTTCTCCGTTCCACTCGTTTCGTTGATTGCAGTCGCGCCGCTGGCAGCGCACGCTCAACCGCTGGCCGCAGAACCGGGACACATGCCACCGGGTGCAAAAAAGCCCGCCGATTTTCCGCACACGAAACTCACCGCGGGCATGTATGTGATCGACGCCGCCGTTGCCGCGAACGATGCCGATCGCGAACAAGGCCTGATGTATCGCACGAAGCTCGAGCCCAACGAAGGCATGCTGTTCGTCTTCAATGAAACGGCCGTGCACTGTTTCTGGATGAAAAACACGTTGATCCCCTTGTCGATCGCGTTCATGCGCGCAGACGGAACGGTTACGGACATCGATGAAATGCAGGCCGAGACGCAAAACAATCATTGCCCGCGCAACAATGGCGTGTACGCGCTGGAAATGAGCAAGGGCTGGTTTGCATCGAAGGGAATTCAGCCGGGCATGCAAATCAAGGGGTTGCCTGCACCGCAATAACGGGTGCTCCGAGCGGGGTGATTAGCGTCATCACGTCTCCACTCACCCTCGCCAGTCCTGAGAAGTCGTACCCAAAGCCGGCCGCCCGCTTTTTGCGCGCGCCGGCTTTTCGCTTTTCGCGGCATGGGACGCAATGCGGGGACGCAACGCAGGGACGCAACGCAGGTCGAGACCCGGAACATCGCGCGCGTCATCAAAGATTCATCTTTTTGGCCAAGCTGGCAAGAATCCTGCAAAGACCCTGTCGACGCGCTATCCTAATAAACCAGCGAAGCTGTCACACAAGCACGACGGAGCTTCGCTCCGGAGCCGCCGGCCGGGCCATCGTGCCCGATTCGGGCTGCAAAGCTCCATCCAATCAACAGGAGGTTCAAGTGCCCCGCAAGACTCCCATCGACCGCTATCGGAATATTGGTATCAGCGCTCATATCGATGCCGGTAAGACCACCACCACCGAACGCATTCTTTTCTATACCGGTGTGAATCACAAAATTGGTGAGGTTCACAACGGCGCGGCCACGATGGACTGGATGGAGCAGGAACAGGAGCGCGGCATCACGATCACCTCCGCCGCCACCACGGCCTTCTGGAAAGGCATGGCGGGGAATTATCCGGAACACCGGATCAACATCATCGACACGCCGGGACACGTCGACTTCACCATCGAAGTGGAACGCTCCATGCGCGTGCTCGACGGCGCCTGCATGGTCTATGACTCGGTCGGCGGCGTCCAGCCGCAATCGGAAACAGTCTGGCGCCAGGCGAACAAGTACAAGGTGCCGCGCATTGCGTTCGTCAACAAGATGGACCGCGTGGGCGCCGACTTTTTCCGCGTGCAACGCCAGATCGGCGAACGCCTCAAAGGCGTTGCCGTGCCCATGCAGATTCCCGTGGGTGCCGAGGAACACTTCCAGGGCGTGATCGATCTCGTCAAGATGAAAGCGATCATCTGGGACGAAGCCAGCCAGGGCGTGCTGTTCGAATACCAGGAAATTCCCGACACCCTGCTCGCAACGGCTGAAGAATGGCGCGAGAAGATGATCGAGGCCGCAGCGGACGCAAATGAAGCGCTGATGGACAAGTACATTGGCGGCGAGCCGATCAGCGAAGACGAAATCAAGGAAGCGATCCGGGCGCGCACGCTCAGGAGCGAGATTGTCCCCATGTTCTGCGGCAGCGCATTCAAGAACAAGGGCGTGCAGGCCATGCTGGACGCGGTGATCGACTACCTGCCGTCGCCGGCGGACGTGCCCGCCATCATGGGCGTGGACGAGTACGACAAACATGCGGAACGTCATCCGACCGACGAAGATCCGTTCTCGGCGCTCGCCTTCAAGATCATGACGGACCCGTTTGTCGGCCAGCTGATCTTCTTCCGGGTGTACTCGGGCGTGGTGAATTCCGGCGATACGGTCTACAACGCGATCAAGGAAAAGAAGGAGCGGCTTGGCCGGATTCTCCAGATGCATGCGAACGAGCGTCAGGAAATCAAGGAAGTGCGCGCCGGCGATATTGCCGCGGCCGTGGGCCTGAAGGAAGCGACCACAGGCGACACGCTGTGCGATCCGGCTCATCCGATCATCCTCGAACGCATGATTTTCCCCGAACCGGTGATCTCTCAGGCCGTCGAGCCGAAGACGAAACCCGACCAGGAAAAGATGGGTATCGCGTTGAACCGGCTGGCGCAGGAAGATCCGTCGTTCCGCGTGCAGACCGACGAGGAATCCGGCCAGACGATCATTTCGGGCATGGGCGAGTTGCATCTGGAAATTCTGGTCGACCGGATGCGGCGCGAGTTCGGTGTCGAAGCGACGGTCGGCAAGCCGCAGGTTGCGTACCGCGAGACGATCCGCATTCCGGTCGAAGATATCGAAGGCAAGTTCGTCAAGCAGTCGGGCGGACGCGGTCAATACGGTCACGTGGTGCTGAAGCTGGAACCGCAAAAGCCGGGTACGGGGTATGAATTCGTCGACGCCATCAAGGGCGGCGTCGTGCCGCGCGAATATATTCCGGCGGTCGACAAGGGTATTCAGGAAACGCTGAAAGCCGGCGTGCTGGCGGGATATCCGGTGGTGGACGTGAAGGTGACGCTGACCTTCGGTTCGTACCACGATGTTGACTCGAACGAAAACGCGTTCCGCATGGCTGGATCGATGGCGTTCAAGGACGGTATGAGGAAAGCCAAGCCGGTACTGCTCGAACCGATGATGGCAGTGGAAGTGGAGACGCCTGAGGATTTCATGGGCAATGTGATGGGCGATCTCTCGTCACGACGCGGGATTGTGCAGGGTATGGAGGACATCGCGGGCGGCGGCGGCAAGATTGTGCGCGCCGAGGTGCCGCTGGCTGAAATGTTCGGCTACTCGACCACGCTGCGCTCGCTTACGCAGGGCCGCGCCACGTACACAATGGAGTTCAAGCATTATGCCGAGACGCCGAACAACGTCGCGGAAGCCATTGTGAATTCGAAGGGCAAGTAGACGTTGCAGACCCAAGAGTCGCGTTGAGCGATTGAACAAAGTCCGTTGTTGCCTCCCGGCGGCAACGGACTTATTGCTTTTTGCCAGAGCGACTGTGCCGTAAATTGACGGCAGCTTTCCCATGGATACGCGGAGAATCAAAACAATGAGCGGCGAACCTGACCATGAGCACACCGATTGGCGCGAGAACGGCGTCAAGGTGATCAAGGGCGATCAACTGGACACCAACACCCCACAGACGCCCGGAATGAATCGAGCGGCCGCGATCAACGCAGCACGCGTAGGTGCGCAGAAAATCTGGGCCGGCACGGTAACCATCCATCCGAATGCGAAAACCGGCGCGCATCATCACGGCGCGCTTGAAAGCGTGATCTACGTCGTGCGCGGACAGGCACGCATGAAGTGGGGCAATCATCTGGAATTTACCGCTGAAGCCGGACCGGGTGATTTCATCTTCGTGCCACCCTACGTGCCGCACCAGGAGATCAACGCGCTCACCGATGAACCGCTGGAATGCGTACTCGTGCGTAGCGACAACGAAGCGGTGGTGGTTAATCTGAATATCGATGCAGTGGAGGAGCCCGAGGAGGTGTTCTGGGTCGATCCGATTCATAAGCATCCGCATCAGCATTGAACGGAACGCATTAGCAGACGGATGCACGGAATTTTCTACCGCCTTGCCGCCGCGCAGCCCGCAAGCTTTTCCACAGTGTCGCGGCTGTTCTACGGCACGGGCAATTAATTGGCGCGCGAAACGTGCGTCGGGAATCGGAACACTGTTTGCTCCGCTAAACTGAAAGCTGAACGCGCATCCGATTCCGTCGCTGCCACCGTCCTTCGCCGGGACGCGCAGTATCGTCGAGTCAAAACAACAACCGAATCCTGAACCGGACAGCCCGATGAAAAAAACCGCAACCGATCTGGACTCGCTTTCCCCCTTCCGCGCAGAACTGGAACAGTCGAGGGGATCGGCGGGAGAACTCGGCAACCATGCCATCGATGAATTTAAGGCGGGCCGGCTCTCGCGGCGCGAGTTGCTACGGCACGCGAGCTTGCTGGGGTTATCGATGGCCGCCGGTGGTCTGATCGGCATGCCGCGCGCGCGTGCGCAAGCGCCCGCGGGCAAGCCTGGCGGCACGATCCGCGTCGCGCATCTGACGCCTTCGGGCCAGGTCGATCCGCTCACCGTTACCGACCCCGCCGGCCTCGCGCTGATCAATCAGACGGGCGAATTTCTCATCGACGATGACGGTCAGGCGCTCGTGCTCCGCCCTTCCCTGGCGCTCTCATGGAAGCCGAACGAGAAGGGCGATGTGTGGACCTTCAAGCTGCGCCCGAACGTCAAGTTCCACGACGGCCAGCCGATGAGCGCGAAGGACGTCGCGGCAACGTTCAACCGGCTCGCCGATCCGGCCAGCGGTTCGGCCGCGCTCTCGGTGCTCAAGGGCGTGTTGTCGAAGGGCTCGGTGAAGGTTGTGGACGACATGACGGTCGAGTTCCATCTCGACGCGCCGAACGGCAACTTCCCCTACTACGTTTCGTCCGACACGTACAACGCCGTGATCCTGCCAGCGAATTTCAGCGGCACCTACGAGAAGTCGTTCCCGGGCACGGGGCCGTTCAAGTTTGAAAAGTACACGCCGAAAGTGGGTGCATCGTTTGTGCGCAACCCGGATTACTGGGGCGAGAAAGCGCTACCCGACCGGGTGACGTTCGCGTTTTACGCCGACGAACAATCGGAACTGCTCGCGTTGCAGGGACGGCGAGCCGACGTGATGGGCGACTTCACTGTGCAGGGCGGGCTCAGCATGATGACGAATCCCGAGTTCAAGGTGCTCGGCGTGAAGTCGAGCGCGCATCGGCAGATGCATATGCGCACCGACACCGGTCCGTTCAAGGACAAACGCGTGCGCCAGGCGTTGGCGCTGGCGGTGAATCGCGAGGTGATCGTGAAGGGGCTGTTCAAGGGTCACGCGGCGCTGGGTAACGACAGTCCGTTCTCGCCAGTGTTTCCGTCCAGCGATCTTTCCGTGCCGCAACGCAAACTCGATGTCGCGAAGGCGAAGCAGTTGCTCGCGGCGGCAGGCGTGCCGAACGGTTTCGACGTCACGCTCACGACTGAGAAGTACATGGAGATTCCCGATCTCGCAGTCGTCATCCAGAACGCAGCGAAGGCGGTCGGCATTCGCATCACGCTGAAAGTGGAAAGCCAGGAGCTGTATTACGGCGCGGGCACATATGGAAAGTCGGACTGGCTCGATTCACCGCTGGGCATCACGGACTACGGACATCGCGGCGTCCCTAACGTGTTTCTCAACGCACCGCTGACCAGTGAGGGCACGTGGAACGCCGCGCATTTCAAGAATCCGCAATACGACAAGCTGGTAGCGGATTTCGTGGCAGCGCTCGACGTGGCATCGCAGAAAAAACTCTCGGGTCAAATCCAGACCCTTTTGCTCGATGAAACCCCGGTTGTGATTCCTTACTTCTACGATCAGCTGATCGTCACGCGGGCGAACGTGAAAGGCGTGCGCTTCAATGCGATTTCGCAACTGTATTTCCAAAGCGCGACTATCGGTGCGTAGCCGGTTGTTTTTGAGTCTCTTTGAGTCTCGCGCTCATGAAGGTTGACCCGAGGACGCTCCGATCATGAACACGGCCTCTCCTCCCGCCGCGCCGGGCGCGTCGAAAATGAACTCACGCAGCAACGCGGGAAGCGCCGCGCGCATTGCGCGGTTCGTGGGCGTGAGGCTGCTGCTCGCGGTCATCACGTTGTGGCTGTTGTCGGTGATCGTGTTTGCAGGCGGCCAACTGCTTCCCGGCGATGTCGGCCGCGCAATCCTTGGGCCCCTCGCCGACGCCCGCGCGGTCGCCGCGCTCAATCATCAACTCGGCGTCGACCGGCCTTTGCTCACGCAATATGCCGGCTGGATCGCGCATTTCCTGCGCGGCGACATGGGCGAGTCGTATTCGTATCGCGCGCCGGTGGCGCCCTTCATCGGCAGTGCGCTGTTGAATTCGGCCAAGCTGGGCGCGCTGGCGTTTATCGTCGTCGTGCCGCTCGGCATTGCCGGTGGTGTTTACTCCGCGCTCCACGAAGGGCGCTGGATCGATCGGACGATCAGCATTGCGGGGCTATCGGCGACGGTCGTGCCGGAGTTCGTCTCGTCCATCGTGCTGATTCTGTTGTTCGGCATCTGGCTGCAATGGCTGCCGATTGAAGCAACGTTTCCGCCCGGGTCGAACGTGCTGGTCCAGCTGCAGCATCTGATCCTGCCGGTGTTGCCGCTGGTGCTGGTGTTCTTCGGGTACATCGCACGAATGGCGCGCGCCGGCACCGTTGAAGCACTCGATGCCGACTACACGCGCACCGCAATCCTCAAGGGCCTGCCGCGCCGCGTGGTGATCATGCGCCACGTGCTGCGCAATGCGCTGCTGCCGACCGTCACCGTTGCCGCCACGCAGCTCGGCTATATGATCGGCGGGCTGGTCGTCGTGGAGACGCTGTTCCACTATCAGGGCATTGGCTCGCTCATTTATAACGCAGCCAAAGGCAAGGACTTTCCCATGCTCGAAGCCGGTGTGCTGACCATCGGCGTGATCTATACGGCGGCCAACCTGATCGCGGATGCGCTGTATGTCGTGTTGAATCCGCGCTTGCGGGTGAGGAACGCGCAATGAGCACAGCAGCCGTCGCTCCCGCGCCCCGCCGCGCGCCGCGTTTTGAACGCAGCAAAGCGCTGTTGCGTTCACCCACATTCGTGGTCGGCGCGCTGATCCTGTTGTTCTGGGTCGCGTGCGCGCTGATCGGGCATTGGGTCGTGCCGCAAGACCCGTACGCATCCGATCCGTTGAACTCGCTCACTCCGCCCGACGCCACGCACTGGTTCGGCACCGATCAACTCGGCCGCGATGTGTTCGCGCGCGTGATCGTTGGCGCGCGCGACATTCTCACCATCGCGCCGCTGGCGACGCTGCTCGGAACGTTAGCCGGGACGGCGGTTGGCTTGATCGTTGGTTATTTCGATGGATGGGTGGACAACGTGATCGGCCGGCTGATAGACGCGGTGCTCGCGTTGCCTTTGGTGATCGTCGCGCTGCTCGCGCTCGCGGCGGTCGGCGCGAGCAACGTCACCGTGATCCTGGTGATCGGCATCACCTTCACGCCGATCACCGCGCGCACCGTGCGCGCGGCCGTGTTCGCCGAACGCAATCTCGACTACGTGCTGGCCGCGCAATTGCGCGGTGAAAACGCGTTCTACATCATGTTCGCGGAGATCCTGCCGAACGTGCTGCAGCCGATCATCGTGGAAGCGACCGTGCGGCTCGGTTACGCCATTTTCGCCGTCGCCACGCTGTCGTTCTTAGGCTTCGGCATTCAGCCGCCGTCGGCGGACTGGGGCCTCGCCCTCTCCGAGTGCTACACGCTGATGGCGGGCGGCGCATGGTGGACCGTCGCGTTCGACGCGGCCGCCATCGCTTCGCTGGTAGTGGGCGTGAACCTCGTTGCCGATGGCATACAGGGAGTGCTCGAACGATGAACGGACCGCCGCCATCGGCTTTCCCCATCTTCGATGGATCGAAGAGGGCCGAAACCGACGCACTCACCCTGGTCGGCCTGACGGTCGCATACCGTTCGCGCGGGCGAGACCGCGAAGTGCTGCAGGACATCTCGTTGCGGGTTAAACGCGGCGAGGCGTACGGCCTGGTTGGCGAATCCGGCTGTGGCAAATCCACTGCCGCGCTCGCCATATTGCGTTATCTGCCGCGCAACGGCCGCGTGAAGTCGGGGAAGATTTCGATCGCCGGCCACGACATCGCTTCAATGAACGCCGACGCGTTGCGGCACATGCGCGCCAACGCGGTATCGATGGTTTATCAGGACCCGGGCCGCGCGTTGAATCCGTCGCTGACCATCGCGCGGCAGGTGTCGGAAGCGTTCGAGCTCGCGGGCGCATCGGTGAATGAAGCGCTGGAGCACACCATCGCCATCTTGCGGCGCGTGCGGATCTCATCGCCCGAGCGCGTGATGGATAGTTATCCACATCAATTGTCGGGCGGTATGCAGCAACGCGTGGTCATCGCGATGGCGCTTGCGTGCAACCCGGCTTTGCTGATCCTCGACGAACCCACAACCGGGCTCGACGCCACGGTCGAAGCGGAGGTCCTCGACCTGATCGCGCAACTGCGCGAAGAGCTTGGCACAGCGGTGCTGTTCATCAGCCACAACCTGGCGGTGATCGGCCGGATGTGTGATCGCGTTGGCGTGTTGTATGCGGGGAAACTGGTGGAAGAAGGCATCACGCGCGATGTATTCGCGCGGCCGCGGCATCCGTACACAGTGGGCTTGCTGCGCTGTTTGCCGACCACGGGGCGAAGCAAGGACACGGGCCGGCTCGACACCATCCCGGGCTCGCTGCCGCTGCCGGGATCGGTGACGCAGGGGTGTATTTATGCACAACGCTGCAAGCTCGCCGATGACCGTTGTCATCGTGACGCGCCGCCACCGTATCGGGTATCAGCCGCTCATGGCGATCAGATGGCGCGCTGCCACTATCACGAACGCGCAATCGACTTGCCGCGGGCAACACCGGAGGTGTTGAGCGCGGCTGTCGAACGGACAGATTCGCCGGTTGCACTGCGCGCGGAGAATTTGTCGAAGACGTTTCATGTTGGCGGGGAGTCGCTGCGGGCAGTGCACGATGTATCGCTCGAACTGGCGCTGGGTGAAACGCTGGGGCTGGTCGGCGAATCGGGCAGCGGCAAGACGACGCTTGCAAAGCTGCTGCTGGGCTTGCTCTCGCCAGATGCCGGCGGCTCCATAGAACTCGACGGCGCCGCCCTGCCCGCGCGCGTGACAAACCGTAACGACGAACAGGTCAAGTCGCTGCAGATCGTGTTCCAGAATCCGGATTCGGCGTTGAACCGGGCGCATTCGGTGCGTCGGCTGATCGCGCGGTCGTTGTCGAAACTCGGCGCGTTGCGCGGGGCGGCGAAGGAAGCGCGGCTGCAATCGCTGACCGCCGCCGTGCGTCTGCCCGAACGTTATCTGAGTTCGCGCACGCGGCAACTGTCGGGTGGGTTGAAACAGCGCGTGGCGATTGCGCGTGCGTTCGCCGGCGATCCGCGCGTAGTGGTCTGTGACGAGCCGACGTCCGCCCTCGATGTCTCCGTGCAAGCCGCCATCCTGAACCTGCTTGCCGACCTGCAGCGCGAACGCGGCGTGAGTTACGTGTTTATCTCGCACGACCTGCACGTGGTGCGTTATTTGTCCGATCGTATTGCGGTGCTGTATCTCGGCCGGCTGATGGAGATCGGCCGCGCGACGGACGTGTTCGACGGGCCGCATCATCCTTATACCGAGGCGTTGTTGTCGTCGATCCCGGCCATTGGCGACGAACCGCAGGCGCGCGAGCGCATCCGCCTTTCAGGTGAATTGCCGAGCGCGGCGGACCCGCCGTCGGGATGCGTGTTTCACACGCGCTGTCCGCGCAAGATTGGCGCGATTTGCGAGCAGGAGGAGCCGCCCTATGCGCACGCTGCCGATGGACACAGGATTCGATGCCACATTCCGGTGGCCGAGCTTAAGCGCTTGCAAAAGCCTGACTGAACCGGCGAGCGGAAGTCAGGATTAAGGGAACCAAACGACGCTCGTTCCCTCATATCGAGTTCAACGTTCGACATGAGGGATCACAACATGAAGCGAAACATCTCCGCGGCGTTCGCGTTTGCAGCTTTGTCCGCGCTGGGCTGCGCCTCTGTAGCCCACGCACAGCAAACCGCTCAGTCGCCGCCGGTCGATCCGAGTTTCTCCGCCTATACGCTCGCGCAGGAATGTTCGCAGAAGTCCGACAACACCGCGCAGGGCCAGTGCGTAGGCGCCGTGCGCGGCATTGTGCGCGGTTACCAATATGGCGTGCTGTTCCTGGCTCAGCGATCGCAACTGAAAACCAATGAAACGCAGCGCGTGTCGCTGTGCCTGAGCGATACGCCGGTCTCAACCCTGGTCGATGAATTCCTGGCCGACGCAAAGCAGGTCGACGAAGCGTCGCTCAAGCGCACGCCGGCCGAGGTCGCCGTGCTTGGGTCCGTGCATTCGCATCACGCCTGCACGTAGACCCGTTGTTGAGGCGTTAAAGCATTTCCAGTGGGCGTTTTGATTTCGGCGGTTTGAACTGGGTATCGATAAGACTCAGTTCTTCCGTCGACAAATTCACGTCTCGCGCCGCCGCATTCTCAATCACATGAGCGACAGTCCCCGCTTTCGGGATCGCGATGACCTGCGGTTGTTGCAAGACCCACGCGAGCGCGATTTGCATCGCAGACAAACCGCGCGCCTTCGCGATGTCGTTCAGTACGCTTTGTTTCGGCAGGCGCGCGTGGTCGACGGGGCTGTATGCCATTGCCGGCATATTGCGCTCGCGCAGCCACGGCAGGAGTTCGAATTCAGGACCACGCCGTGCGACGTTATATAGAATCTGGTTGGTCGCACACCGGTTGCCGTTTTCCAGCGCAAAGAGTTCGACCATGTCCCCGGTGTCGAAATTGCTCACGCCCCAGTGACGGATCTTGCCCTGCGCTTTCAACGCCTCAAAGCCGCCGATCACCCCTTCCAGGTCTTCGCCGCCGCGCCAATGCAGGAGATATAGATCGATGCGGTCAGTCTGTAGCCGCTTGAGGCTTCGTTCACACGCGGCCTTCACGCCGGCTTCGCTACCGTTATGCGGATAGACCTTGCTGACGATGAAAAGCTCGTCACGCCGGCCTTTCAATGCTTCGGCGATCAGCTTTTCACTCTCGCCTTCGCCGTACATTTCCGCGGTATCGATCACGGTTAGCCCCAAGTCCACGCCAGTCGTAAGCGCTGCGATTTCCGCGCTGCGGGTTCTGGCGCTGTCGCCCATTTCCCAAGTGCCTTGGCCCAAGGCGGGGATCTGCTCTCCGGTCCCATGCATGGTTGCTGCCGGAAGATGAACGGTTTTTTGCTGCGAGCTCATGGGCACTCCCCTGTCATGCTGAATGTTGTTGTTGGGTTCAAATCCCAGGCCTCAGTTCAAATTTTTTTGAGTGCACGCTTGAGTGCACGTGAGCGTCATCACGCGCACTCGAGCCTTCGTCAGACCAATCCCACCACCAGCGGACCCAGCAGTGTCAGCAATACATTCGCCAGCGCATAGGTAATGGCGAACGGAACCGTCGGCACCGCGCTTTCCGCCTTGTCAAGCACGCCGCCAAATGCCGGATTCGCACTACGCGAGCCGGTCAGGGCACCCGCCAGAAGCGCTGCGTTGGTGTATTTCAACACGTATCTGCCGAACAGCATCGTGAGGACGAGCGGCAATATCGTGACAACCGCACCCAATAGAAAGATGGTAAGGCCGCTGTTCTTCACCGTGACCACAGCCGCCAACCCGGAGTTCAGGCCGACAGCCGCCACGAACGCCGCGAGCCCGAAATCCTTCATCAGTTGCGACGCCGCCGATGGCATCACGCCGTACATCGGATGCTTGCCCCGCATCCAGCCGAACAGCAGCCCGGCAAGCAAGCAGCCTCCGCCAGAGCCCAGCGTCAACGGCACGCCGGCTACGTCGACCACGATTAATCCGATCAACAAACCGAGCACAATCCCCACGCCCATGTAGATGAAATCCGTCTTGTTGGTAATCGGCAATTCATAACCCGCTGCATCCACGGCGCGCTTCGTATCCTGCGGCGAACCGTAGAACGTGATGACATCGCCATGTTCGAGCTGGGTCTCGGGAAGGATCGGCAACGGCTGGTCCGCCCGGCGAATTTCCTGCACGAATACGCCGTGGCGCAAGTCGCGATCCACGGTCGTGCGCACCGCGGCAATCGTCATGTGATTCATGCCCTTGCGCGTGAACACGCCGTGCCGGTTCTGCATCACAACGCTGATGCCGTCCGTATCCGCCACCTCTTCACCGATGTTCGACGCCGCCGTCACCATCACTTCACGCCGGCCGACGACCAGGACGATATCGTCGACTTGCAGCATCACGTCCGGCCGCGGCTCCATGGCTTTGCCGGCCCGGCGGATTCGCTCGATCGTGATCATGTCGGACTCGGCCATCTCGATCTCGGCGACTGTCCGGCCCGCCGCACCGCTCACACCCACGTCACCTGAAGCGGCCTTCGCCACCCGCCCCGCGGAATCTGTACCACCCGTGCCACCCGCTCGCGTTAGCAGCGCGCCGCTGCCGTCTGTCACGCGATAAGCGCGCCCGACCAGCTCCGGCATCGCCGCTGTCTGGCCGGCCCCATGTGCAACCGAGCCGCCCAGCAAACTTTTCTCCGCTTCCGCTGCGGCCTCCTTCAAGCCCTGCCCCATGAACTTCGGCAGGATATTCACGCACACGATGATCGCGCCAAGCGATCCGAATACGTAGGTCACGGCATAGGCGACCGCCACGTCGCCCTGAAGGGCCTTCGTTTCGGCAGCCGGCAGCCCGAGCCGGGCGATGGCGTCGCCGGCCGTACCGATGATCGCCGACTGCGTCAACGCCCCGCCGGCCAATCCCGCCGCGATGCCCTTGTTCAAGCCGAACAGCTTCGCGCACACCAGCACGGTCACGAGCGCCGATACCGCGAGGAACACCGCCATCGCGATCTCACGCAAGGTCTTGCGCGACAGCGAGTTGAAAAACTGCGGCCCCGAGTCGTAACCGACTGCGTAGATGAAGATCGCGAACATGACGGACTTGACGCCGTTATCGATCTGTACACCGAACTGACTGATGACGACCGCCGCCAGCAGCGACCCGCCCACACCGCCAAGCTGGAACTTGCCGAAGTTGATCTGGCCGATGAAGTACCCCACCGCCAGAGAGAGGAATAGCGCAATCTCCGGTGACTTCGTGAAAATCTGATGTATCCATTCCATAGTGCCCTCGCTAGTTTCGTATGCGCTGCCCGGCCTGCTCAATCTGAAATTCATGCTGGTACTGGTGCTCGTACTGGTGCTAATGCTCATACTGGTACTGCCGCTTCTCTCCGCGCGCCTGCTCCGGTTCTTTACGACTTGAACCTGTTCACCCCACCTTCCCCGCGAGCCCGACAATGACCGGCCCCATCAGCGGCAGGAGGACGTTCGACAACGCATACGTGATCGTGTAGCCGATCACGGGCGTCGCATTGCCCGTCACACCCACCAGCGCGCTGATCGCGGGCGTGCTGCATTGCTGGCCGGCGATCGC
>DASYLW010000195.1:0-7646 GCA_036009385.1 Caballeronia sp. | reverse complement strand
CGCCGAGATGGCGAGCGGCGAGCGGCCAGCGCGTAGCGATAAACCGGCAGGTGGTGCACGGCCATCGGGTGCGGGTGAGCGGAAACCTTTCAAGGCGCGTAGCGACGACTCGCGTGGCGCGGGCGATCGCGGAGCGCGGCCCTCGTTTGGGGACCGTGGTGCGCCCCGTGGTGACCGGCCTTCTGGTGATGGTGAACGCCGTCCGTTCACGCCACGTGGTCCGAGTAGCGATCGTGGACCGCGTCCCTCGTTTAATGATCGTGGCGCTCCGCGTGGTGACCGCCCGTCTGGCGATGGTGAACGCCGTCCGTATGCGCCGCGTGGGGATGCTCCGCGTGGTCCGAACAGCGATCGTGGGCCGCGTCCCTCGTTGAGTGATCGTGGCGCTCCGCGCGGTGATCGGCCTTCGGGTGACGGTGAACGTCGTCCATATGCGCCGCGTGGTCCGAACAGCGACCGCGGTCCGCGTCCTTCATTTGGTGATCGTGGTGCGCCGCGTGGTGACCGTCCGTCTGGCGATGGCGAACGCCGTCCGTTCACGCCGCGTGGGGATGCTCCACGTGGTCCGAGTAGTGATCGTGGACCGCGGCCTTCGTTTGGTGATCGTGGTGGGCCGCGTGGCGATCGGCCTTCTGGCGATGGTGAACGCCGTCCATATACGCCGCGTGGGGATGCTCCGCGTGGTCCGAGCAGCGACCGCGGCCCGCGGCCTTCGTTTGGTGATCGTGGTGCGCCGCGTGGCGACCGGCCTTCTGGCGATGGTGAACGCCGTCCATATGCGCCGCGCGGCGACGCTCCGCGTGGTCCGAGCAGCGACCGCGGCCCGCGGCCTTCGTTTGGTGATCGTGGTGCGCCGCGTGGCGACCGTCCGTCAGGCGATGGCGAGCGCCGTCCATATGCACCACGCGGCGACGCCCCGCGTGGTCCAAGCAGCGATCGCGGTCCGCGCCCGTCCTTCGGCGACCGCGGCGCGCCACACGGAGACCGCCCGTCAGGCGATGCCGAACGCCGTCCGTTCAAACCCCGCGACCGCGCCGGTGACCGTGGCGCCCCGCGCGAGCGCAATCACGCGCACGATGGCAGCCCGCGTCCAGCGCCCACCGAGCGCCAACGGCCCTCGGGCGACAGCCCTTACGTAGCACGCGACACATCGGGACGCTTCGGCGACGACCGGAAGCCTGCTGCGCGCAAACCGGTATCGAAGCCGTCAAAACCGCGTGACGCCGACGCCCCTCCCTCACCCGCCCGCATCGCGCGCGAAAATGAAGAAGGGCTCGTGCGCTTGTCGAAGGTGATGTCGGAGCTCGGCCTGTGTTCGCGCCGCGAAGCCGATGAATGGATTGAAAAGGGCTGGGTTCTGGTCGACGGAGAAGTTATCGACACGCTCGGCACCAAGATTCGTCCCGACCAGAACGTTGAAATTGCGCCCGCCGCGCACGCGGCCCAGATGCAGCAGGTCACCATCCTGATACACAAGCCGGTTGGCTACGTGTCGGGTCAGGCGGAAGACGGTTATCAGCCGGCTGTTACGCTGGTCAATCCGTCCAACCATTGGGCTGACGACCAGTCCGGCATCCGCTTCACGCCGCTGCATCTGCGCACGCTTGCACCGGCAGGACGTCTGGATATCGATTCGACCGGCCTGCTCGTCCTGACCCAGGATGGCCGGGTCGCAAAGCAACTGATCGGTGGCCATTCGGACGTCGATAAGGAATATCTCGTGCGCGTGAAATTCGGCGATCTCGAGGTCGATATCGAACCGCATTTCCCGCCCGAGAGCCTCGCGCTGCTGCGCCACGGCCTCTCGCTCGACGACGTGCCGCTCAAAACAGCGCAGGTCAGTTGGCAAAACGGTGAACAGTTGCGCTTTGTGTTGCGTGAAGGCAAAAAGCGCCAGATTCGCCGGATGTGCGAGCTGGTCGGGCTGGAAGTGGTTGGCCTGAAGCGGATCAGGATGGGACGCGTGACGCTCGGCGCCTTGCCGCAGGGCCAATGGCGTTATCTGGGCGCGGACGAAGCGTTCTAGAAGCAGCGTCGCTAACGCTTTCCACGTGTCTCAAAGCGTCGCGGAAAAACGACGAAATTGTTACCAATCGATGCGAACGGCACCCGCCGATCGCATCGATTTTTTTTTGGCCAACTTTTTGGCTAAAGAAAATATGACGCATGACCGTTAGTCAGGTACACGCGTAATTTACCGCTTCGAGCCGCGTGTGCTGGGCGCAGTGCTACTGGAGAATTGCCATGTCCGTTGAGATCATTGTTCGCGAAACCAAAACCGGCCTCGAAATCGTCAGCGGCCGACGTAGACTCGATGCGCTGCTTGCCGTTCGCGACGAAGTCGTCGTGATGAGCCCGGGCGTGGGTGAAGTCGTCATCGCGCGGTTGCCGGACGGACGCTTGCAGGCATCGGCGAATCCGGAGCACATTGCATTGTTTCGCCAGCCGGAAATGGCGTCGGGGCCCAAGAAAAGCTTCGCCTGACGATGAAAGCTGTCGGGCTCCGGCGGCCTTGATTTGCTGATTGATTTGCTGATGCGTCAATCATCCGGCTAAACACTGGATTCTGTCCGGCATGGCTGGGTGCATCTCCAACTAATCCTGCGCCATCCCAGAGCTGCAACAAGAACTGCATCTCGCTAAACAAAAGAGCCGCGATTTTCGCGGCCCTTATTCGTCGTACGGCTGAACAGCCTGTCAAGCCAGCCGGCACCCGTTAAGGGCACCTCGATCAATCAGTCGTCTCTTTTCGGATCAAGCCCTGGAAACAGGACCTCGGTGAAGCCAAATTTCGAGAAATCCGTCACACGCATGGGATAAAGCTTGCCGATCAGGTGATCGCATTCGTGCTGCACAACGCGCGCATGAAACCCTTCTGCCAGCCGTTCGATCGGTGAGCCGTACTGATCGAACCCCTGATAACGGATCATGGTGTACCGCTGCACCGCGCCCCGCAGGCCCGGCACCGACAAACACCCTTCCCAGCCTTCTTCCATGTCGTGCGAAACCGGTGTGATGATCGGGTTGATCAGCACCGTTTCCGGTACCGGTTCGGCCTCCGGATAACGCTCGTTTTGCGCAAAACCGAAGATCACGACCTGCAAATCCACCCCGATCTGCGGCGCGGCCAGCCCTGCACCGTTGGCATGGCGCATGGTGTCGAACATATCTTCCACCAGAGCATGCAGCTCCGGGGTATCGAAATGGTCGACCGATTCGGCGATACGCAACAAACGCGGATCGCCCATTTTGAGGATTTCGCGAATCATGGGGTTTTTCCCTCCAAAAGCTTGCGCATACCATCTTCGTCGAGTACCGGGACGCCGAGTTCCTCAGCTTTCACGAGCTTGCTGCCTGCCTCCGCCCCCGCCACCACGTAATCCGTCTTCTTCGATACCGATCCGGCCACTTTGGCGCCCGCCGCCTCCAGCATTTCCTTCGCGTCTTCGCGGGACAAATTTGGCAGCGTGCCGGTGAGCACGACCGTCTTGCCGGCAAGAACGCCCTGCGGCGCCTTCGGCGCGGGCGGGCCTTCGGGCCAGGTCACCTTGCCCGGCGCGCGCAATTGCTCGATCACCATCTGGTTATGTTCTTCGCTGAAAAAATTGTGCAGCGACTCGGCCACGACCGGTCCGACATCGTTCACTTCCAGCAATTCCTCGACGCTCGCCGCCATGATTGGGTCGAGCGAGCCGAAATGCTTGGCGAGATCCTTCGCCGTGGATTCTCCGACGTGACGAATACCCAGCGCGTACAGAAACCGCGGCAGCGTGGTTTGCTTCGCCTTTTCGAGGGAATCGTAGAGATTCTGGGCGGATTTATCGGCGAAACGGTCCAGCGCGGCAAGCGTGGCCACGCCGAGATTAAACAGATCCGCCGGCGTGCGCACGATATTCTCATCGACCAGTTGGTCGATGATCTTCTCACCCAGCCCGTCGATATCCAGCGCGCGCCGCTGCGCGAAATGCCACAACGCTTGCTTGCGTTGCGCGGGACAGACCAGGCCGCCGGTGCATCGCGCAATGGCTTCGTCAGGCAACCTTTCGATCTTCGATCCGCATACCGGGCACTCGGTGGGCATCACGAACTCGCGGGCATCGTCCGGACGCCGGTCGAGAATCGCGCCGACCACTTCGGGAATCACGTCGCCGGCACGCCGCACGATCACGGTGTCGCCGATACGGATGTCCTTGCGCCGCACTTCGTCCTCGTTATGCAGTGTGGCATTCGTTACCGTCGCGCCGCCGACGAACACAGGCGTAAGACGCGCGACCGGCGTGATGGCGCCCGTGCGGCCGACTTGTACGTCGATTGCCAGCAACTGCGTGAGCGCTTCCTGCGCGGGAAACTTGTGCGCAAGCGCAAAGCGGGGTGCACGCGAAACGAAACCCAGCTTGTCCTGCTCGTTGCGCTGGTTGACCTTGTAGACCACGCCGTCGATGTCATACGGCAGACCGTCGCGTTGCTCGCCTGTTTTGCGGAAGAACTCGAGCAGGCCTTCCGCGCCTTGCACCACGCCGCGCTCCGCGTTGACCGGCAGGCCCATTTCCTTGTACCAGTCAAGCAGCGCCGAATGCGATACCGGCATCTCCGCGCCGTCCAGCACGCCAATGCCATAAGCGAAAAACGACAACTGGCGCTGCGCGGTCATCTTGGGATCAAGTTGCCGCAAACCGCCAGCCGCAGCATTACGCGGATTCGCAAACTCGCGTTGTTCAGCTTCGCGCTGGCGCGCGTTGATCTTCTCAAAATCGCGCTTGAACATGAGCACTTCGCCGCGCACATCAAGCCGCTTCGGTATGTTCTTGCCCTTGAGCTTCAGCGGGATAGAGCGGATGGTCCGAACGTTCTCGGTGACTTCCTCGCCGGTCGCACCATCACCGCGCGTGGCCGCCTGAACGAAGACGCCGTCGTCATAACGCAGGGAAATGGCAAGCCCGTCGAATTTCAGTTCGCACGCGTATTCCACGGGCGTGTGACCGAGCGTGTCGGCAACACGTTTATCGAAGGCGATGATGTCTTCGTCAGCAAAACCGTTGTTCAGCGACAGCATGGGCACGTCGTGCGTGACGGGCTGGAAACCCGTTGCGACCTGACCGCCGACGCGTTGCGTGGGGGAATCGGGCGTGATCAGGTCGGGCTGGTCGGTCTCGATCTGCTGAAGTTCCTTGAACAGGACGTCGTATTCAGCATCAGGCAGATCCGGCTGATCGAGAACGTAATAGGCGTAGTTGGCGCGCTCGAGCTCCGTGCGCAGCCAGACGGCGCGCTCAGCCGGGCGCTCGGCGCTAGCGACGGGCGCGCCATGCACAGCGCAAGCAGCGGTGGCAGCAGATTCAGCTTTAGAAGCGGCTTTCGGTTTGGCAGACATGCGGCGAGACTGGCTAGGAAAGTTAGAGGAAACCGACCTGTTGATTGTCTCAGAGATCAGCTGATCGCGACATCGGCCGCATAGCCGATGTCTTGCGAAAACCGCTAACTGTCAAACGTCCGCCGCCGTAAGATCCTTACTGGCTGAACAAGCGCCGCGTGGCGGGGGAGCCCGCCGGAATACCCGCCTGTTCGAGCTTCGCGTACAGCGTCATCAACTGCTTTTCAATAGCCAGCAGCGACGATTCCGGCAACGGCCGGCGCTGGTCGTCCACCACGCGCGCGCCAATGCGCTCGGAGAGCGACTTCGCGTAATCGCACATCAGCCGGAATGGCAGGATGTCTTCATCGGCGACCGGTACGTCCAGCACCAGCGTGATCATCTGGCCGCCCTTGTACGTCAGGTCGTCGCGCAGGAAATTGGTATCGCCGAAAAGCAGCATGAACACCGGGTTCTGGCGCGCATCGAGCTTGACGAAACGCGTACCGTCGCGCGACAGCAGCAGACCGTCCTGCGAGGCCACCGCCTGCACGTAGTTGGCCGACCACGGCGCGCCGTCGGAGAGAATGTTGATCGACAATTGCGCGTCGCACTGAGCCGCGAACCCGTCGAGTTCACGCGCCATGCCGACGGTTTCCAGCATGTCGGGGAATTCAGGGGAACCGTCGATACCATCGGCGAAACGCTGCACGCCCGTGACGAACTCCGAGAACTCCAGTTCATTGAGCGGGCCGCCGCGATTGGCCAGTTGCACCGCCGCACGCAATTCTTCATAACGCGCGCCGTTCTTGAGCAATTCCCAGGTCGTGCCGCCTTCCGGCTTGCCTTCTATATGGACGGGCTTGGCGCCCGCGCGGCGCAGCTTCTGCGCGCTCGGAATCAGCTTTTCGCCCGCTATGGGGCCAAGCAGACGGATGGGCACCACGCAATCGATCCGCCGGTCCACGATAGCCGGCGGCACCGATGAAATCGTGGTCGCTGCGGGCAAAACGGGCTCGTCATCGTCGGCCAAAATTGGCGGCACGGCTGACGAATCCGCCTCGGGGAAATCGCCATTCACCGAGGTCGCTTCAGCCTGGATATCGACTGCGGTATCGGCCGGCGCGATCGTAGAAACCGGAGCCCCGCCGAAGCTCGGCTCAACTCGCGTCTCCGGTGTATCACCCTCGCCCATGGCGGGTTCACGCCGGACCGGGCGTGTCGGTTCAATGAACGGCTGCTCCTCGTCGGTATCGTTGCGCGCAAGCGACTCCGCTGCTTCGTCAGGCATCGGGCGCGGCATCTTGCGGCGCACCTTGGCGCCCTGCCACGCGTTATAAACCACTACGCCGCCAACCACCACGGCACCCGCTCCAATCAACCCGAGTGTCAACTCGTCCATGCACTCTCCGTCATACTTTTCCGGCTGCGCTCTCGGCGCGCTTGGCGAGCGCTTATTGAGGCATCCCGCGCTCATTCGAGCGCTTGTTGAGCTTACGCTGCGCGATCTGCGGCCCACGCGGTATCGAATTGATCAACCGACCTGCATGAACCACTCCGCGCCTGCGCGCCAAAACCGGCCTCCCAGGCCGGTTTTCCACACTACCTTGCTGTCCGTTCTAAAAAAGCACGGCCAAACGTTCAAGCATTCTGGGCGAAACCCGCTGCGGACTCCATATCCACGGCAACAATCCGCGAGACGCCCTGTTCCTGCATCGTCACGCCAATGAGTTGTTGCGCCATTTCCATCGCGATCTTGTTGTGCGAGATGAAGAGGAATTGCGTTTTCTCCGACATCGCCCGTACCAGGTTCGCAAAGCGCTCAGTGTTGGCGTCGTCGAGTGGCGCATCGACTTCGTCCAGCAGACAGAACGGCGCGGGATTCAACTGGAACATCGCAAACACGAGCGCGGTGGCGGTAAGGGCTTTTTCACCGCCCGACAACAAATGAATGGTGGAATTCTTCTTGCCCGGCGGTTGCGCGAGCACTTGTACGCCGGCGTCGAGAATTTCGTCGCCGGTCATCACGAGTTTCGCCTGACCGCCGCCGAAAAGACGCGGGAAAAGCTCGCCAAAATGACGGTTCACTTCGTCGAACGTGCCTTGCAGCAACGACCGCGTTTCCTGGTCGATCTTGTGGATCGCGTCTTCCAGGGTGCCAATGGCGTCGTTCAAATCCGCCGATTGCGCATCGAGGAAATCCTTGCGTTCACTCGCTGCGGCAAGCTCGTCGAGCGCGGCCATGTTCACGGCGCCAAGCGCTGCAATCGCGTTGTTCAGCCGCGTGACTTCGCCT
>DASYLW010000194.1:0-3309 GCA_036009385.1 Caballeronia sp. | reverse complement strand
CGCTTCCTTGTAGCCGAGATTCCACTCGCCGTCGAAATCGGGCGCGGCGGGAAAACTCTTGCGCGTCATGACCTTGAACTTGTCGATTTTCACGCGATCGATGTGGCAGATATCTGCGGCCCCGCGTGCAATGTTGGCGCTCGTGCGCACGCCTTCCGCCGCGAGACTTTGCGGTGAGGGTGGTTGCACCGCGGGATGGCCCGGCGGCAATGTCTGAGCGGGAATCGGCTGCTGGGAGGGCGCATTTTGTGCGTTGGCGTTCAATGGCAGGACACAGGCTCCTCCTGCAATAGCGCATACGATCATGGTTGGCTTGAGCATCGAATAAAAGGCCGACGCAACGCGGGCCAGGGCTTGCTTGTGAGTCATTCGGTTCCTTGTGGGGGCGCGCAGCCGGGGTCTGCAAAATCCTGCGGAAGTATAGCGAAACCCGGGCGAAACCCCTTGAAACAAGGGTTTTCGTGAGGAATCCTGCTGCAATGAATGCCCGAATGCCCATGCTAAAATGTTTTCTAACCTAGGGCGTTCTGCACAATAGACCATGAAAACGGCAAGCAAAGTCGGGGCGCCAGTCCGGCCGGTCAAGACAGCGGACATCAAACGAAAATACGACCCGGAACAAACCAAACGCAACATTATCGATATCGCCACCGAGGAATTCGCGGCGATGGGTTTAAGCGGCGCACGGGTCGACGCCATCGCGGAGCGCACCAATACCACGAAGCGCATGTTGTATTACTACTTCGACAGCAAGGAAGGCTTGTACGAAGCGGTCATCGAGCAGGCGTACGGCAAGATCCGCGCGCTTGAACAGTCGTTGCATCTCGATACCATGGACCCGCGTGAGGGCTTGCGCGAACTCGTCGAATTCACGTTCGACTTCCACGACAAACATCGCGATTTCGTCCGTCTCGTGACCATCGAAAACATTCATGGTGCGACGCACGTCAGCCAGTTGAAGACCTTCAGGGCGCGCAATGCGAGTGTGGTGAAAACCATCGCGGGCCTGATCACTCGCGGCGTGGCGGCGCGGCAATTTCGTGGCGACGTTGACCCTGTGGACCTGCATCTGTTTATCAGTTCGCTGTGTTTTCATCGCATCGCGAACCGGCATACCTTCACGGTTGCTTTCGGGCGCGATCCATCCGGCGCGAGATCGCGGGCCAGGCATCGCCAGATGATCGTCGACGCCGTCATGCGGTTCATGCAACGCTAGTGCATCGCTCAAGTTGAATGCGGAAACAAGCGGATTAAATCCGCCGCGCACGCCCGATTCCGGGCGCTTGACCTATGCTTGATTATGGCAGTGGACGGAATGGAGGGCGCCATGGAGGGTTTAGCGAACATCCTCGTTGGGCTCGCGGCGCTTGCCGCGCTCGCGATAGTGGTGCTGGCGCACGACTGGCGTGACGAATTCGGCGACTCGCATGCTTCGCCGCCGCAGTCACGCCGGTATGGCACGTTACGCCAATGGTGGCTTCGACATCGGCACTGAGCGTCCCACTTACGAGTGGTCTTTCCCGAACGGATGAGCCGGGGTCAGTCGCGGGACCATGCGTGGAATTGGAGGTATCGACGAATTCCGGTCAGGCGTGAGTTCCGGCGCGGTATCGAGCGTCCGGTTGCCGGCCTCGTGGGCGTCGATCTGCAGATACAGCCGATGAACCGTCTGGAGCTGCGTGTGCGAAAGATGCGAGCTTCGCGCGACCAGCGCAAGCCGTTCGCGCCAGTAGGTGGGCGGCATGATGGGGCACAACGCGTCGTCGATCAGTGAACGCCGCAGCACCAGCTCGAGGTGCGTCAGCTCCTGATCTGCCAACAGCGCGGAGGGTGCGCCCTGGTGTTTCATGCCAATGAGAGAGTCCATCAATGCCTAACGGCATTGATCAAACAATCTTTAGTGAATTTCAGATCGGTATAAACCCTTGACGAGCGCTTCAAACGGTTCGTTGGATTCGTTCGGCTCACTGAATGGGTCTCGACACTGCCCGGTCCAGATCGGCGCGCGCCCGGTTCACCTTGCGCTCCCAAGCCGCTATGTTCAACTGGTCCGTGCCCTTTTTCCTGGCGCGCGCCAACTCCGCTTCCCAGTCACGCAAACGATTTTTGGCCACGGCCACGGCATTCTCGTGTCGTCTCAACGCGTCCGCTCGTTTTTGCGCGATTGCGTCCGGCGTGCATTCGGCGTTGGTCTTATCGAGTTCGGCTTGCAGCGTGTCGAGTTGCGCCGCGTTGTCCTGGTTCAGCGCGGTAGCCATCTGCCTTTCGAGGGCCTGGCGATGGGCATCGCACGCATCGGTTTCTTGCGAGGCGTGAGCGGTCGACACACACAGACTTAAGGCGACGGCGGCAAGCAGCAATTTCATAGCGGAATCCGTGACTGACGAGATTGGGCAGGGCAAACGGTATCGAAACGGTATTTAACCTGTACGAGATGCGCTCTCGTTTGGCCGGGACGGGGCGGAGTATTAAAGGGTTTGAAGTACGCCCGGGTATCCGTTCGTCCGTCCAAGGTCGGCGTATTTTAACGAGTTTGTGGGGACCGATGGGGCCAATGCGACGGCCAGGCATGCCGCTTTGCGTGCTTATGCGGAACGCGTCTTGCGCGACCCTGCTGAGACTAGTCAATCGTTCACATATTTGCGAGGAATAGGCCGATGCGTTTCGATTACAAGGGCTTTCACATCGACTGCCGCTCACGACACGATCAAGATGGCTTGTACTACGCGCAGGCTCGCATGATCCGCATGCCGACAGCGGACGGTGCGCATCCGGAAAAGCACGAGTCGGGCGACATTGACGCGTTCGATAACGACGGCGATGCCGTCGCGTGCGCGCGGGCGTGGGCACTCGACTGGTGCGACGAGCACGAGGCCTTGGGCCGAGGCTGACGGTCAGCCCGACAGCGGGCCTCACGGCGCCATCATGCTAGGATCGCGCCCTGCCAACGGGAGAAGCCATGCGTTATATGCACAATGAACATGTCATCGACGTGTTCGTCGAACAACACGGCACCCGCTGGGACTGGTCCGTGCAGGCCGGCAGCTTGCCGCTGAAGACGAATGCCGGCGAGATGGCGCCGACCAGCAATGTCGCCGAAAACGAAGCGCTGCACTGGGCGAAACGTGAGTTGAACCGACGCTTTCCGGTTGAGCCGGAGTGACGGGTCATGGGCTTGAGCTAGTTCACGGGCGTTGCTTGATGCTGCTCTTCAACGCGCGGGTAATGCGGGCTTAAAGTTCCTTGCATCGGCGCCGTTAGTGTTGGCATGGATACCAAAGAACCCACCCCCGAAGCCTCCCGCGACCT
>DASYLW010000193.1:0-9404 GCA_036009385.1 Caballeronia sp. | reverse complement strand
GGCGAATGCGCCCATGTGACCGCCGGAGCGGACCACCAGCGCGCCACCTGCCACGCTGACGGGGCCGCGGCCGCCGCCATTGGCGCGCTGATTCTGGATGCCTTGCACGTATTGAGGGAAATAGCTGCCGAGCAAGGTCGGAAGATCGGGAATTCTTGGACCTTGCCACGCAATGCCAAACACCACGCCGTCCGTACCCACATACTCCTTCACAACCGTCCCGACGGCGAGCGTCGTGGTACGTACTGTGTAGGAACCGGCCGATGCACTCACGGATGAAGCAACCGCCGACGCCGCCGCATGCGACACGGCGTTGTTGACCGTCGAGCCAGCGGGCGGTGTCATGGGCGCACCGCCAAGCACGGCATAAGCCGGCGATACAGCCAGCAAACTCAATGTCAACCCTGCTGTCAGGCTGACGAGCGCGGCCACGCGTCGCGATCTGAATGAAATGATCGAAGTGTTCACTTCGCGTCCCCTGTTTCGATTATCTCAATATGCGCTATTTTGCCTTCTGCAACGTCCGCGCCACAAAAGCCAAAAAGAAAGCGCTGTCAGTATGCCAGCCGATTGAGTCGGAACCGGGAAAACGACGCTTCGTACAAACCTGTACGTTCAAGCGCCGATAGAAGACTGTCAGGGGAGTGAGGCCGCAGGAAACGGTTCGACGCGAGCAGGTGCCTGCGCGCGTCAAGCCGTTCGTATTGTCAGAAGCCGAGACTGGCGAGCAGATCGTCGACTTGAGTCTGGTCCTGGACTACGTCGGTGCGGCCTTCCGGATTGATCTGCGGACCGTTCAGCAAGGCATCCGACGAGCTCGCCGAGCTCGCTGCCGCCGCCAGCGCCGCAGCCTGTGCCGCAAATTGTTCACGCCGCTCGGGCGCGATGTTCTCCAGCAGCACGCTGAGCAATTGCTGCTCTATGACGTACACCACGTCGGTAATCTTCTTGATCACCTGGCCGGTCAGATCCTGGAAATCCTGCGCGAGCATGATTTCGAGTAACTGCGTATTCGTCGCGACCGTGTGCACCGGCACTTGCTGCAAAAAACCCCGGGTGTCAGCCAGCAGGGTCTTCACATCCGCTTTCTCGAGCGGCGAGTCATACCACTGCTCCCAGCGGGCATCGAGCGCCTGTGCGTCGCGCTGCATGGTTTCCTGCAGCGGCTTCGCCAACTCGATGGCGTTCAGCGCGCGCTCGGCGGCCTGTTCCGTCATCGTCGCGACATATTTCAGGCGGTCGCGCGCGTCCGGGACCATCTCGGCGGCGGCTTCCACTTGTTTGTCGAGGCCGAGTTCGCGCATGGAATCGCGCAAGGTCCGCGTCAACTGGCCAATACGCGCCAGGATGCGGTCGCTCGATGCATCGGCGTCTTGCTCTGCGTCGATGAGCGTCTCGTTCGTCATTTCGTTCACGATCAGCTCCCGGCCTTAGCCATCTTTTCGAGAATCTTCGAGAGCTTCTCGTCGAGGGTCGCAGCCGTGAACGGCTTGACCACGTACCCGCTCGCGCCAGCCTGCGCTGCGGCAATAATGTTTTCCTTCTTCGATTCCGCCGTCACCATCAGCACGGGCAGATGGGCGAGCGCGGCATCGCCGCGAATTTGCTTCAGCATTTCGAGGCCATCGAGATTCGGCATGTTCCAGTCGGAAATGACGAACTCGAAACCACCGCCGCGCAGACGTGCAAGACCGGCCGCACCGTCTTCGGCTTCATCGACGTTGGAGAAACCCAGTTCCTTCAGCAGGTTTCGCACAATGCGCCGCATCGTCGGAAAATCGTCGACGACCAAAATCTTCATGTTCTTGTCCACCATCACTGCTCCTTGTGTTCCTGTGTTTTCTTCAAGCGGCGCATCGCGCCGCGTTTCTATCCGAATTCTTCCGGCGAGGATTAGACGCGCTGGGTGCGTTCACCCATTGAACTGAGCCTCGCCATCACTCGCCGGGTCATTTCCGCCAGCGGTGCGATCTCGCTTACGCCGCCCGTTGCGATAGCCTCACGCGGCATGCCGAACACCACGCAGCTCGCTTCGTCCTGCGCGAAGGTGTACGCGCCGGCTTGCTGCATTTCCAGCATGCCCTGCGCGCCGTCGCGGCCCATGCCGGTCAGGATCACGCCGAGCGCATTCTTGCCGGCGTTCTGCGCGGCGGACCGGAACAGCACATCGACGGAAGGACGGTGGCGGTTGACCGGCGGGGCATCGGAGAGATGCGCCACGTAGTTCGCACCGCTCCTCGCGAGCACCAGATGGGCGTCGCCAGGCGCGATATACGCGTGGCCCGGCAGCACACGTTCACCGTGCTCGGCTTCTTTCACCGCGATCCGGCACAGGCCGTTCAGGCGCTGGGCAAACGACTTCGTGAAGCCCGGCGGCATATGCTGCGCGATCATCACGCCGGGCGCGTCGGGCGGCAGCAGCACCAGCAGTTCGCGGATCGCTTCCGTGCCGCCCGTCGATGCCCCGACAATGATCAGCTTCTCGGTACTCACCAGCGGATTGTTCAGGTTCGGCGTGGGTTTCGAAGCGGCGGCGGCCGCCGTGCCGCCAGCGCCCGGCGCCGCGTGCACGACGTGAGGCGTCTGCCGTACCCGTGCGCGTGCGGCTGCGCGGATTTTATCGGCGAGTTTTTCGGAATACTCAAGCATGCCGTCGCGAATGCCCACGCGCGGTTTCGTCACGAAATCCACCGCGCCGAGTTCCAGCGCGCGCAGCGTGATTTCCGAGCCGCGCTCCGTCAGCGACGACACCATCACCACCGGCATCGGCCTAAGCCGCATCAGCTTTTCGAGGAAGTCGAGGCCGTCCATGCGCGGCATTTCGACATCAAGCGTCAATACATCAGGGTTGTGCTGCTTGATCAGCTCACGCGCCACCAGCGGATCAGGCGCGGTTGCGCACACGTGCATGTCGGGTTGCGAGTTGATGATCTCGGTCATCAGGCTGCGCACCAGCGCCGAGTCATCGACACACAGCACACTGATTTTCGGTTCCGTGCTCCGGGCCGTTGTCATGCTTCCTCCACCGTCTTCGTGCGGACGGTTCGCTGCAGGCCGGCTGCGGCACCGAACAATTCGATGCGGGGTTTATCGGTAGTCGTCGATTGGGGCCGACTGAACAACTCGACACGCTCACGCGCCTTTGCAAGCCGTTCGCTGCGTGCTTCGGGTGTTTGCCGCGCGAGCACCCGCTCACGTTCGACCACGCTCGGGTCTTGTTGCGTGATCAGTTTCTTGACCATCGCCTGGCCGGTGCGCGGCATGAACGCGACCTTGCGCGGATACATGCCTTGCAGGTCCTCGGCGACGATGCGAATCTTTTCCAGCGCGAGATACCGGCGGACAAATTCCGAATTGCGATCGCCGATATTGATCGTCGTCATGCCCGCCAGCACCGCGCCGCCGCCGAACACTTTCGCCTCAAAACGCTCGCGCCGGCCGCCGCGCTTGATCATCTCGTTGATCAGCACTTCCATGGCGTAGGCGCCGTAACGCATGGAGTCCGAACTGGATTGCGAGGCGTCGGAACCGTCGTCGGGAAGCATGAAGTGATTCATCCCGCCAATGCCCGCCGAGCGATCGTGGATGCAGGCCGCCACGCATGAACCGAGCACCGTGACGAGCACCATGTCCTCGCTCGTCATGTAGAACTCGTTCGGCAACAGCTTCACGCCCGGGAGCTTGAAGTGGTTGTCGAAGTAAAGGTTCGATGCGATCGGCAGGCCGCTCATGCCAGTTCCCCGGCGAGCGTCTTGCCCGCTTTCCTGGCTGCCGCCGCTGCTGTTGCCGCAGCCGCCGCATCACGCGTCAAGCCGTACACGGTCTGGCCGCGCAGCTTGAACGCCTGCGTCACATACGTGAAGTTCTCCGAATGGCCGGCGAACAACAAACCACCGCTTTTCATCAGCGGTTCGAAGCGCGCGAGCACTTGCGCTTGCGTGGGTTTATCGAAGTAGATCATCACGTTGCGGCAGAAGATCGCGTCGAACTGGCCGGGCAGCGCGTACTTCGCGTCCGTCAGGTTCAGTTGCTCGAACTTCACCAGCGCGCGCACTTCCGGGCGGATCTTCACCATGCCGGCATGCGCGCCCGTGCCCTTCAGGAAGAAACGCTTCAGGCGTTCGGCTCCAAGCGTCTTCACGGAGTCGAGCGTGTAGACGCCAGCGTCGGCCTTTTGCAAGACCTGGCTGTCGATGTCCGTCGCAATCACCGTGCAATGGCGGGCGGCGGTGTCGCCGAGTGTTTCCATCAACGTCATGGCGATGGAATACGGCTCCTCTCCCGTCGAAGCCGCGGAGCACCACACCGAGAACGGCCGCGGACGGCTTTTAGCGAATGTGGCGAGGATCGGGAAATGATGCGATTCACGGAAAAACGCGGTCAGGTTCGTGGTCAGCGCGTTGGTAAACGCTTCCCACTCGTCGCTATCCGGGTGCGCTTCGAGACGCTCGAGGTACACGCGGAACGAATCGATATTGCAGGCGCGCAGACGTCGCGCGAGACGGCTATACGCCATGTCGCGTTTATGATCAGACAGCGAAATCCCCGCGCGCTCATGAATCAGCGCGCGAATGCGGCCGAAATCGGCGTTGGTGAATTCGAAGTCCCGTTCCACTTCCGAACCGTTTCGGGTCCGGTCGCGAGGGGTATCGACGCTCGGGCGCGTTGCCATCATCTAGCCTTTGTTCTGCTGGAACGTGCATCGGCTGCATCCCGTAAAGGCGTTGCACCGCGTTTCTCCGACAACCACACGGCCCGGCGCGCTTCATTGGAATGCTCGTCGAGGAGCGCGATGCGATGGGCTTGCATGGTTGTCCGACACTGCCTTAAAAAGTTTCCCAGTCGCCCGACGCGGCAACTGCGAGCTTCGTGGCGGGCGCTTTCGCGACCGGTGTTGCCGGGGCTGCTGGTGCTGAAGCGTTGGCTGAAGCCGCCGGAGCCGGTGAGGCAATAAGCTTATTAACGGCGCGATTAGCCACGACGTTAGGCCGCGCGGCAACTTTAACCGCCGGGCTTGCGTGCGCCCGGGTGACCACCGTCGGTTCGAGCCGCGCGCGCGGGTCGCCGGAAGAAGCGTCGCTGCTGACTTGCCAGTGGCTGACCACGTCCTTCAGCTTGCGTGTCTGCTCTTCAAGCGAGGCCGCTGCCGCCGCCGCTTGTTCAACCAGCGCCGCATTCTGCTGCGTGACTTCGTCCATTTGGCCGACGGCGCGGCTAACCTGTTCGATGCCTTGCGACTGCTCGTCCGACGCCGCGCTGATCTCGCCCATGATGTCCGTGACGCGGCGCACGGCCTGCACGATTTCGCCCATCGTCTCGCCAGCGCGCGCGACCAGCACGGAGCCGCTTTCGACCTTCGCTGTGGAGTCGCCGATCAGCGACTTGATCTCTTTCGCCGCTGCCGCGCTGCGTTGCGCGAGACTGCGCACTTCGCCTGCAACCACGGCAAACCCGCGCCCTTCTTCGCCCGCCCGCGCCGCTTCCACGGCCGCGTTCAGCGCGAGAATATTGGTCTGGAACGCAATGCCTTCAATCACGCCGATGATGTCGACCACCTTGCTCGAACTCGATGAAATCGCGCTCATGGTGTCCACAACCTGCTCCACCACCTGACCGCCACGTGACGCGATATCCGATGCGTTGACGGCCAGCTGCGAAGCCTGGCGCGCGTTCTCGGCGTTCTGCTTCACGGTGCTGGTGAGCTGTTCCATGCTCGACGCCGTTTCCTGCAGCGATGCCGCCTGCTCTTCCGTGCGCTGCGAGAGATCCGTGTTGCCGCTCGCGATTTCGCGCGCGCCGACATCAATGGATTCCGCACCGTGATGCACCGACCCGACCATCGTGGTCAGGTTCGTTCGCATCCGCTCGATACCCGCAAACAAGCGGCCGATCTCGTTGGTCTTGTCCGTGTGCGCCGACTTCGTCAGATCGCCTTGAGCGATGCGCTCGAAGTGATCGACGGCGTCGTTGATCGGCTGCACGATCATGCCGCCGAGCGCAACACGTGTGGCAATCAGCGTGAGCACAGCCAGCACCATCACGCCGACAATCACCTCGATCAGCAGCGTGATGCTCGCCGCCGCATCCGCACGCAACTGCACGGCGTGCTTCTGCGTCAGGTCGACCGTGACGGCCGTGGCGGCGTCGAAGGCGATGAACATCGGGCTGATCTTCGTGTCGGCAATGGCGTGATACGCGGCCATGTCGCCAGCGCGCATCGCGGCGAATTCGGGCTCCACGCCCTCGTGGATCAGCGTGTCGTGTTTCGCCACGATGTCGTCGAGCGTGGCTTGCGGCAGCATCGGCTTGGGCGTCGATACGAACAGCTTCCAGCTCTCGTTCGATTTATCGAGCAGGAACTGGCCGCGATCGAGCGCCTTCTTCGCTTCGTCAGTGTTGTTCGCTTCCGTCAGCCCGCGCACGCGGTCGAGCGCCACGCGTGAGCGCAGCAGGTTCGACGATGCGTCGTCGAGTGCGCGCATGGACACCATGTCGCTGTCCGCCAGCGAGGAAAGCGAATTGCCCGCCGAGCGCAAGCCGTTCAGCGACAGTGCGCTGACCACGGCCGCGAAGCCGACGAACAGCAGTCCCACGAGCGTCAGCGTGGTACGAATCGACCAGTTCTTAAGCATGTCTTCTTCCCGACCAGCGTATTGGTAGCCAACTAAATGAAGACTCAGGCGGGCACGGCGACGGAGTCAATCAACTCCATCTCCTTGCTCGTCATCAACTTTTCGATATCCATCAGGATCAGCATCCGGCCATCTACGGTACCGAGGCCCGTCAGATATTCGGTGGTGAGCGTGGCGCCGAATTCCGGCGCCGGCATGACCTGGTCGGCTTGCAGCGTGAGCACGTCGGACACGCCGTCCACCACCATGCCGACCACGCGATGCGCGACGTTCAGGATGATCACGACCGTCTGGTTGTCATACTCGACGCGACCGAGATTGAACTTGATGCGCATGTCGACGATCGGCACGATAATGCCGCGCAAGTTGATCACGCCCTTGATGAATCCCGGTGCGTTGGCGATACGCGTGACGTTGTCGTAGCCGCGAATTTCCTGCACTTTCAGGATGTCGATGCCGTACTCTTCCGCGCCCAGCGTGAAGACGAGGAATTCCTGTCCTGCCGCTTCAGCCTGGCTGACACGTTGAACGTCACGGCGTTGTACCGCCGAAGTAATCGATTGGATGTCTGCTGCCACATTAGCCTCCAGAATTGGTTGGGTGTTCCGGGTTTATTTAGTGCGTCAGCGCGCCATGCGCCGAGCGGTTTTCACGGTTCAGCGCCGCTACATCGACGATCAGTGCGACGCGGCCGTCGCCCAGGATGGTCGCGGCGGAAATGCCGTGCACCTTGCGGTAATTCGTTTCCAGGTTCTTCACCACCACTTGCTGCTGGCCGACCAGTTCATCGATCAGCATGGCAAAGCGGCGTCCTTCCGACTGGATGATCGTGATGATTCCCTGCGTAGGTTCCGTGCGCGCATCGACCACTTCAAAGACCTGGTGCAGCGCGACCAACGGCAGGTACTCGCCCCGCACGCGCACCACGCGCTCGCCGCCAGCGACGGTGTAGATATCGTCGGCAACGGGTTGCAGCGACTCCATCACGAAGTTCAGCGGCAGGATGAAAATCTCGCTGCCTACCTTCACCGACATGCCATCCAGAATCGCCAGCGTCAGCGGCAACACGATCTTCGTGGTCGTGCCGCGGCCTTCGCGCGACTGGATCTCGACATGGCCGCCCATCGCCTGGATATTGCGTTTCACCACGTCCATACCCACGCCGCGGCCGGAGATATCCGTGACCTGCTCGGCGGTGGAAAAGCCCGGCATGAAGATCAGTTGCCAGACTTCGTCGTCGGACATTTGCTCGCTGACCTGCATGCCCTGCTTCATCGCCTTTGCGAGGATCTTGTCGCGGCGCAGGCCCGCGCCGTCATCGCTGACTTCAATCACGATGTTGCCGCCGTGATGCGCCGCCGACAGCACCAGTTGTCCCGCTGTCGCCTTGCCGGCTGCACGCCGCGCTTCCACGGTTTCGATGCCGTGATCGAGCGAGTTGCGCACGAGGTGCGTCAACGGATCGATGATGCGTTCAATCAAGCTCTTGTCCAGCTCGGTCGCCTGGCCGAACGTGACGAGTTCCACTTCCTTGCCGAGCTTCCCGGCGAGGTCGCGCACGAGGCGCGGGAAACGGCTGAAGACATAGTCCATCGGCATCATGCGGATGGACATTACCGCTTCCTGCAGGTCGCGCGCATTGCGTTCGAGCTGCGCCATGCCATTGAACAGGCGGTCGTGCAATGCGGGGTCGAAGGTGCTCGTGGTTTCGGCGAGCATGGCCTGCGTGATCACCAGTTCGCCGACAAGGTTGATCAGTTGATCGACCTTCTCTACGCCCACGCGGATGGAACTGCCTTCCGCGGCAGCCGGCGCGGCGGCTGCTTTCGTTTTCTTGTCGCCTTCCGGCGCCTTCGGCGCTTCGTGGACTTCGGTCACCGCAGTGCTTGCGGTTGTCTTGGTGCGGGACTCGGCGGCGGCCGCGGCCGCCACCGGTTCCGTCTTCTCAGATGCGGGTGCTTCAGTTGCCACCTCGTTCAACTTTTCCTGCTTTGCAGCAGCTTGCGACCCACCAGTCGATGCCGCATCCGCTGCATTGCCGCGGCCGACCGCGATCTGTGCTTCATCGATCACGAAACAGCACACGGCGACGATATCGTCGGCGGATACATCGGAGTCGAGCCACAACGTCAAATCACTGCCCGACTTCAATTCGCCGACAACACTACCCAGGTTTCCAAGCTCCTCAGTCAGCAGAGCCTGGTCCTTCTCCCCCACCCCCCGCAGCGTAATTTTCAGGTGAGGACCGTCTTGCCCGGCATCGTGGCTTGCGTCCGGCGTGGCCGGAAATTCTGCCCATTCGCCGTCCTCCTCGACCGCCTCGTTCGCTTGCTCGACAACATGCGGCGGCGGCTCGTTCGGCCCAAGCGCCAGCGCGACTTGCGCGAGATCCTGAGCGATGGCGGCGGCTTCCTTGAACGACGGCTCCGGCTGCGCCACTTCAGCGGCGGCGTCTGCACCGTCAACAGGATCGTTGTCCCGCAAGTATTCAAGCTTCGCGCAGATCGCCTTCGCGGCCGCTGCGTCCGGCTCAGCGCTGGTGCGATATGCGCTGAGCTGATCCGACAGCACGTCCTTGGTTTCAAGGAACGTATCGATCATGTCGCGACGCAGGACCAGCTCGTTATTGCGCGCCCGGTCGAGCAACGATTCGAGGATGTGCGTGGTCTCGGTCAGCGCCGAGAAGCCGAACGTGGCCGCGCCGCCCTTGATCGAATGCGCCGCGCGAAAAATCGCGCCGAGATCCTCGGGATCGGGATTCGCCAGATCCAG
>DASYLW010000192.1:0-9959 GCA_036009385.1 Caballeronia sp. | reverse complement strand
TTCTATCCGAAAGAGGGCGGCGTCGCGCTGCAGGTCGGCGCTTGCGCAGTGGCCGAGAACGCGCAGCCCGCGTTGTCGCAGCAGTTCATCCAGTATTTGTTGAGCCCCCAAGTGCAGATCATCCAGGCGCAGGCAATTGGCCTCGGTCCGGTCAACAAGACCGTGCAACTGACGCCGGAAGTGGCGGCGCGGGTGCCGTATGGTCCTGAGCAGATATCGAAGCTGGTGGCAGTGGACTGGACGACGATCAATCAACACAGGACCGAGTGGACCGAACGCTGGAATCGCAGCGTGGAGCGCTGAGCTTCACTCTGACCTGCACACACCGACCGCCGACTTCAACTCACGGACGCACATGAGCTTTCTGACCCTCAAAGGCATCTCGAAGCACTACGGCGACTTCACCGCGATCGAGCATATTGACCTAGATGTTGAGCGTGGTGAGTTCCTGTCGCTGCTCGGCCCATCCGGTTGCGGCAAGACCACGACCTTGCAGATGATCGCGGGTTTTGTCACGCCAAGCACCGGCGCCATCCTGCTCGACGGCCGCGACATCACGCATGAGCGGCCGGAGAAACGCGGCATGGGCGTAGTGTTCCAGAGCTATGCGCTGTTTCCGCATATGACCGTGAACGGCAACGTCGGCTTCGGCCTGGAAATGCGCAACATGAAACGCGCGGCACGCGCCGAACGTGTGGCCGAAGCGCTCGACCTGGTGCGTCTGAACGGACTGGGCGGGCGTTATCCGAAAGAGTTGTCGGGTGGCCAGCGGCAACGCGTCGCGATTGCCCGCGCGCTTGCCATGCGTCCCGAACTGCTGTTGCTCGACGAACCGATGTCCAATCTCGACGCCAAGTTGCGCGAGGAAATGCACATCGAATTGCGATCGATTCAAAAGCGTCTGGGCATCACCACCATTCTTGTTACGCACGATCAGGTCGAAGCCATGACCATGAGCGATCGCATCGCGGTGATGCATCGTGGAAAGATTGCCCAACTGAGCACGCCGTTCGAAGCGTACGAGCGGCCGGAGACGCCGTTTGCATCGGCATTTCTGGGGAAAACCAATCTGCTGCCCGGCGCGGTATTGCGCCTCAACGCGCGCTGCGCCGAAGTCGATGTGGCGGGCGTCACGCTGAAGGTGCCGCACGAAGGGCGTGATGTGCAGGGCGAGGTGAACGTGTATATCCGCCCGGAGAAGGTTTATCTCACGACCATGAATACCGAAGGTGTTCGTGCCACTGGCCGCATCACCACGCGGGTATTCACCGGCAACCAGTGGCTCTTGCTGATCGACACCGGTCTTGGGCAACTGAGCGTGGCCCAGTCGAACAACGGCGCTCCGCCGCCCGATGAAGGCGCGAAAGTCGGCGTGGCATGGTCGGACGACGACTTGCGTGTGCTCCAGAAGGAGGGACACCATGGCCACGCTTGACAATGATCGTGCGGGCGCCGCGCCGTGGCTACTGTCTGCCCCCGCGTTGCTGTTATTCGGCAGCCTGCTGCTTGTGCCGCTACTGTTGACACTGGTGTTGTCCTTTCACGTCTTCAGCGACAGTCAGGGCACGCTCGCCACCTACACGTTGCGCAATTACCTTGAAGTGCTCACCGATCCCTACTACGGCGCAATCTTTGCCCGCACCGCAGGAATGGCGTTCGCCGTGACCTTTCTCTGCATCTTGCTTGGCGTACCCGAGACCATCGTGCTCGCGCGGATGAAGCGGCCGTGGCAGTCCATCTGCATGCTCGTCGTGCTCGGTCCGCTGCTGATATCGGTGGTGGTGCGCACGCTCGGTTGGCAGATCCTGCTCGGGAATAACGGTGTACTGAACAATGCGTTGCAGGCACTTCACATCACGGATGAGCCTGTCCGTCTGGTCTTCACCATGACGGGGGTCGTGATCGCGCTGACGCACGTGCTCGTGCCCTTCATGGTGATGTCGGTATGGGCGACGTTGCAGAAGCTGGATCCGCAAGTGGAATGGGCCGGCCAGTCGATGGGCGCCTCGCCCTTTCGCGTGTTCCGGCGTGTGGTGCTGCCGCAGATCCTGCCGGGCATCCTGTCCGGATCGATCATTGTGTTCGCGCTGTCGGCATCGGCATTCGCGACACCCTCGCTGATCGGCGGGCGACGTCTCAAGGTGGTCGCGACCGCCGCGTACGACGAATTCCTCGGTACGCTGAACTGGCCTTTGGGGGCGACAATTGCTGTCCTGCTGCTGATCGCCAACGTGGCAATTGTGCTGGGCTGCAGTCGTCTTGCCGAGCGCCGCTTCAAGCACATCTTCGATTGAACCGGGAGACGTCATGAAACAAAACGGATTCCTGGGGCTGCTATTCAACGCGCTGTTTCTCGCGTTCATCGCAGCGCCGCTGGTTGTCGTGATCGCCGTCTCATTCACCGACAAGGGCTTCATTTCCTTGCCGTTCGATGGCGCGTCGCTGCGCTGGTTCAGAGCGCTCCTGCACAACGACCAGATCGTCGATGCCTTCTGGCTCTCGGTGCGCCTCGCGCTGGTGGCCGCGACGGTTGGGGTAGCGCTTGCATTGCCGGCGGCCCTGGCCATCGCCCGATACCGCTTCCCCGGACGCGGCGCGCTGACCGGTTTTTTCCTCTCGCCCATGATGATTCCGGCCGTGGTGCTCGGCATCGCGTTTCTGCGATTCTTGAGCTTGCTCGGACTCGGCGGGTCGTTCTGGGCGCTCTGCGCGACGCATGTGATCATCGTGTTGCCCTACGCGTTGCGGCTGGCGTTGTCATCGGCTATTGGCCTTGATCGCGATGCCGAACGGGCGGCGTTGTCGTGCGGTGCGAGCCGCTTCACGGCCTTTCGCCGCGTCGTGCTGCCGATGATCCGCACTGGCGTGGCCGGCGGCTGGGTGCTGTCGTTCATCCAGAGCTTTGACGAGCTCACCATGACCATTTTTGTCGCGACACCGGGCACGGCCACGCTGCCCGTCGCGATGTACAACCAGATCGCGCAGACGATCGATCCGCTGGTGGCCTCCGTGTCAACCGTGCTGATCGTCGGCACGATAGTACTGATGCTGGTGCTCGACCGGATGGTCGGTCTGGACCGCGTCCTGATTGGAGAAACACGATGAGAGGTTATTCAGTCGACAGTCCCGACGTGCTCGTGGTCGGCGGTGGGCTGGTCGGGACGGCAGTAGCCTATGGGCTCGCGCGCGAAGGGGCCAAGGTGACGGTGCTGGACCAGGGCGATGGCGGCTTTCGCGCGTCGCGCGGCAATTTCGGGCTGGTGTGGGTGCAAGGCAAAGGCTACGGTTTGTCCCCGTACGCACGCTGGTCGCGTAGTTCGTCGCGGCTGTGGCCGGGGCTCGCGGCGGCGTTGTTGCAAGAGACCGGCATTGATGTATCGCTCAAGCAGCCGGGCGGTTTCCATCTATGTTTCTCCGACGAAGAATTGGCCGAGCGCGAGACGCGACTGTCTACGTTACAGACAGAACTTGGCGGCGAGTATCCGTATCAACTGCTTGATGCGCGGGAGTTGCGCGAACGTATTCCTGCCGTAGGACCTGAGGTGACCGGCGCAAGTTATACGCCCATGGACGGTCACGTGAATCCGCTCAGGCTGCTGCGTGCGCTGCATGACGCCATGCAGCGGCGCGGCGTGACGCTCATCAACGGCGAAGATATCGGACGCATTGTTCCCGAGACGAACGGCTTCGCCGTGCACGGCAAGAACGCCGTGTGGCGCGCGCCGAAGCTCGTCCTGTCTGCAGGCCTTGGTAATCGCGCGCTCAGCGCCCAGGTGGGTCTGCATGCGCCGGTTGCGCCGAATCGAGGACAGGTGCTGGTCAGCGAACGAGTCGCGCCGTTCCTCCACTACCCGACCATCAATGTGCGCCAGACCGATGAAGGCTCGGTGCAGTTCGGCGACTCGATGGAGGAGGTCGGCTACAACGACTTCACCACCGCCGACGTGCTCTCGACCATCGCACGGCGCGGGGTGCGCGCGTTTCCCTTGTTGAAGAACGTGCGGCTGGTGCGCACGTGGGCTGCGCTGCGTGTCTACAGCCCGGACGGTTTTCCGATCTACGAGCAGTCGCTGCAGTATCCCGGCGCCTTCGTCGTGACCTGTCACAGCGGAGTGACGCTGGCGGCAGCGCATGCGATGCGCATCGCTCCATGGATCAAGGGTGGTCCGATCCCCGATGAACTCGCCGCATTCCGGGGTGGCCGTTTTCTCGCCGCCGAGCACGCGACCACTCATGCCCACTAGCCGCTTCAACGTCTCCCTTGCATCGGCTCCGGCAACAACGGTTTGCCATTGCCGTTGTCCATTTGCCGCGATGCGTCCTGAACGCCGACATTCCGCTTTGCTTCGACCCGTCCCACTATGACTTCAAAACCGCTATTCAGAGTGCTCTCGCCGGCCCCCGGCACCGATGCACAGACCGAGGCCGCCATTCATATCTGGTTCAACGACCGACCGCTCAGCGTACCGGCCGGGCGCTCGGTTGCTGCCGCATTGCTCGCCGCCGGGGTCCAGCGCTTTCGCGCGACGCCGGTGTCCGGTGCGCCTCGCGCGCCGTATTGCATGATGGGCGCGTGCTTCGAATGCCTGGTCGAGATCGACGGCATGCCGAGCCGGCAGAGTTGTCTCGTCACGGTGCAGGACGGCATGCGTATCCACTCGCAAGAGGGCGCACGTGATCTGCTGCCGTTGTCGGATGTGAACCCGGTGGAGAACGCTCATGGCCGCTGATACTGTCGATGTCGCTGTGATCGGCGCCGGGCCTGCCGGGCTTGCCGCCGCGACCCAGACGGCAAGAGCCGGCCTGTCCGTGGTGCTGCTCGATGAACAGGAAGCGGTTGGCGGGCAGATCTATCGCGCGATCGAACGTAGCGACGCGCAGCGCCGCGAAATTCTCGGCGCGGACTATGCGGCTGGTGCAGCGCTGGCGAACGAGTTTGCGCGTTCGGGTGCGCGCTATGTACCGAACGCGTCGGTCTGGCAAGTCACGCGCGAGCGCTCGGTGCACTACCTCAAGGACGGCAAGGTGAGCAGCTTCGAGGCCCGGCGCGTAGTGCTCGCGACCGGCGCGCTTGAACGGCCCTTCCCGATTCCCGGCTGGACCTTGCCCGGCGTGATGACAGCCGGCGCCGCACAGATCCTGCTGAAAAGCGCGGGCGAAGTGCCGGCAGAACCGCCGATACTCGTTGGCTGCGGACCGCTGCTTTACTTGCTCGGCTGGCAGTACGTCCGCGCAGGCGTGCCCATTCGCGCGCTAGTGGATACCACGCGTCACGAGGACCGTTGGCGCGCCAAGCGTCACGTGTTGTCTGCTCTGCGTGCGTGGCCATATCTGAGCAAGGGCCTGCAGTTGATGCGGACCTTGCGCGAAGCAGGCGTGCCCATGCATGAAGCCGCCGATGACCTTCGGGTGGAAAGCGGTATTGATGAACACGGTTCCGAACGGGCACGCGCGCTGCATTTTTCGGTGCGGGGCGTCTCGCATCGGATTGAGGCCAATGTGATCCTGTTGCATCAAGGCGTGGTGCCCAATACGCAGTTCACGCTTTCGCTCAGGGCATCGCATAAGTGGGACGAAGCGCAGCTATGCTTTGCTCCCCTAACGGATCAATGGGGCGAGCTCGATGTCCCGGGTATCTTCGTTGCGGGCGATGGTGGCGGCATAGGCGGCGCGCAGGCGGCGCAGACACAAGGAGAAGTGACGGCGCTGGCGATTGCAGCGCAGCTTGGCGCGATCGATACCGCCACGCGTAATCGCAGCGCCGCGCCGCTGCTTCGCCGCCTCGCCGAAGTCATGCGCATTCGTCCTTTCCTCGACAGTCTTTATCGTCCACGCGATGAAAATCGTGTGCCGAAGGACGAGGTAATCGTGTGCCGCTGCGAGGAAGTCACCGCTGGCGAACTCCGGAACTTCGTGAAGCTCGGCTGTCTCGGGCCCAACCAGGCGAAGTCCTTCGGCCGATGCGGCATGGGTCCATGTCAAGGCCGTCTGTGCGGTTTGACCGTGACTGAAGTGATCGCCGATGCACGCAGCGTGCGTCCCGAAACCGTCGGCTACTATCGCATCCGTCCGCCGATCAAACCACTCACGCTTGGAGAACTGGCTGGTGAATAATCCCGTCGCCCAGGAGTCGGACGTGCTGGTCATCGGCGGGGGGCTGCATGGATCGAGCAGTGCATTTCATATCGCGCGCCGCGGCGCGAGCGTGACCGTGCTGGAAGCCGATTACGTCGGCCGTCACGCATCGGGCGTCAATGCAGGCGGCGTGCGTACGCTCGGCCGGCCATTGCCCGAGATTCCTCTGGCGCTGATGTCGCGGGAGATCTGGCATAACATCGCCGATACCATTGGTGACGACGGTGGGTTCGTGGCGTCGGGGCAGTTGAAGATTGCGGAGACCGAAGCGGAACTCGATGAGTGTCGCGAACGCGTGGCGTTGCTCGAAGCGCATGGTTTCACGCATGAGAAAATCATCGATCGCGAGACCGTGCTTGAACTGGAGCCGGCGCTCACGCCACACGTGACCGGCGGCATCTGGGTTGAACGCGATGGTTACGCGTTGCCGTTCCGGACAACGACTGCGTTCAGGCTGGCAGCGCAGCGTCATGGGACGGTGTTCCATGAAGGCACGCCGGTCGCGCGCATTGAACAGAAGGGCGAGCGCTGGTTCGCGCATACGCCGTCGGGCATTTTCTCGGCCACGAAGCTGGTGGTCACGGCCGGGGCGTGGTCGGGCGAGCTCTCGCAGCAAGTGGGTGAGCCGGTGCCGGTGCATCCCGAAGGGCTGATGTTGATGGTTACGCATCGGGCCGCATCGTTCTGCCGCGCAACGCTTGGCGCGACGGGGCGGCCGTTGTCGTTCAAGCAATTCGATAACGGCACGGTGGTTATCGGCGGGAAGCTGATTGGAATAGCGGACCTGCCCGGACGTCACGGCGAAGTCGATTTCGCGCGGCTGGTGAAGAGCGCGAATACAGTTGTCGATTTGTTTCCGCACTTGCGCAATCTCGGTATCAATCGCGCATGGGCTGGCGTGGAAGCCTTCACCGACGACTCGCTGCCCGTGATCTCGCCTAGCCGGCGTGCGTCCAACCTGATCTATTCGTTCGGGTACTGCGGCAGCGGGTTTCAGCTTGGACCGGGATGTGGGAAGCTGGTTTCAGAACTGGTGCTGGACGGCGCGGCGTCGTTGCCGCTGGATGCGTTTGCCATCGACCGGTTCAAGGATGTTGCGCCGGCATAGAGATGACACACGTTTGTGCCATATTGATTGGCAGCTATTTTAAATAAACAAGGAATACTTATGAATGATATCGTCAGGTTCGAAACCAATCAACGGATGAGCCGTGTTGTGAAGGCTGCAGGGCTGGTGTTCGTCGGCGGACAAACGTCGAATGATCGTACGCTCGATGTGAAAGGCCAGACGCAGCAGGTTCTTGCGAAGATCGATGGGTATCTCGCGCAGGCGGGTATTGATAAAACGCGGCTGGTGTCAGCGCAGGTTTGGCTGGCGGATATTGGCCGCGACTTCGCGGGCATGAACGAAGTGTGGGACGCATGGGTCGCGCCGGGTTGTGCGCCGACACGCGCGACGGTGGAGTCGAAGTTGGCCGCACCGGATCTGCTGGTTGAGATTACAGTGACTGCGCTGGCGTGATTTCGTGGGGCTAGGGCCGAAGCGGGGGCCTGAATTCAGCGGTTATCGTCCTGTCCGTTTAAAGCTTCCCGCGTCGTCGAATGCATAACTACGGCAATGTCGCTCGCCACTGATGCAAGAGCCCGGCTGTACGCCTTCACCAGCGCGTCATAGCCGGGTCCGGAGGCTGGCAAACGCTCTCGAAACCGCCCGGGATATCAACATGGCAACATGGTCTGGAGCAAAGCAGGCCGTGAGTTAGGCTACTTGCAACGTCGCTGGTTTATCGCTGGTCTGTCGCCAGCTTCGAAGCACGCCATAGCACCTGCCCGCCTTAAGCGTCCTGGCATTCCGCATTCCGCGATCATCGCTTAAGCGGTGCTCCGCTCCCCTATCGAAACGATCCTGCCGTTTGCCTGCTGCAACATAGCGATGCTACTGTTCGACTGGCGCCCGTTGAACGCCGCCACCCGTGTACGGTCGTGCTCTTTTTAAAGGAAAGCCGTCATGCGATACACCCTGTTCGAGCAACGGAAAGACGAATTGATTCTGATCGCGCGTGTACTGCTCATGAGCCTGTTCTTGATCTTCGGATGGAGCAAGTTGACGGGCTTCTCAGGCACGGTCGGTTACATGGCAACAGAAGGCGCACCGTTTCCCACGCTCTCCGCCATCATTGCAATCGTCATGGAGTTCTTCGTCGGCATTGCGATCCTGATCGGTTTTTACACCCGGCCCCTAGCGCTTCTCTTCGCGTTGTACACGCTGGGCACGGCGCTCATCGGACACCACTTCTGGACCATGAGCGGCGACGCGTATGTGACCAACATGATCAACTTCTACAAGAACATCAGCATCATGGGTGGCCTGCTGCTGTTATGCGTGACCGGCGCGGGCAAATATTCGATCGATCGAAGGTAAGCACATCCTGAGCCCGTCCCGAGCGTATCAATCACCGCGTATTCCCGGGACACGGCGGGGCGGATATCATAGGGCTCTTCACAGGGCTGGTTAAGCGCCTATGGACATCCACTGCCCGGCTCAATGCCTGATGCCCGGTCCGAATACACGTATCTGCACTCAGCGACATCAAGCATGAACTCCACTCCCGATGCTCCGTCACGCCCACCCATGCGTACCCTCACGCCGCTCGAGGCGCGCGTGCTCGCCGTCCTTGTTGAAAAGCAGCACACGGTCCCCGACGCGTATCCGCTGTCGGTCAATGCGCTGACATCCGGTTGCAACCAGAAGACCGCGCGCGCTCCGGTGATGAACGTCACCGACGCCGATGTCCTGACGACCGTCGATGACCTGAAGCGCCTGAGCCTTGTGTTCGAAGGCAGCAGCAGCCGCGTGCCGCGCTTCGAGCACAACATGAATCGCGTGCTGGGTATCCCCAGCCAGGCCGCTGCGCTACTCACCACCCTCATGCTGCGCGGACCTCAGACAGCCGCCGAACTACGCCTGAATGCCGCGCGCCTGCATGGCTTCGCCGATATATCCTCGGTCGAGGCGTTCCTCGATGAACTCGCCGCCAACGAACCGCCGCGCGTCGTGAAGCTGCCGCGTACGCCTGGCGAGCGCGAAAGCCGCTGGGCGCATTTGTTATGCGGCGAAGTGAGCGTGAGTGTGAGCGAAGCTTCAGCCGGCGGTGCTGTCGACGACTCCGTTTCTTACACTGAGTTTGAGATTCTTAAAGCCGATCACAAACGGCTCGGCGACGAGTTGGTCCGTCTGCGGACGATGGTCGAGCATATGGCGGCCGAACTGGGTATCACCCTCGATAAAGCGGGCGGTTAGTCTTAGGTATTGCGGCATGAGTTGCTGCCGTAGTTGGAGATCGACTACGGCGTCATCTGCATGCAGTCGGGCGAGCGCGGTCAGGCGGATGCCACCGCAGGTGCCGCAAACGTGCCTGTTGCCGTGGGCATTGATTATTTCGCGGGCGCATCGACGCATCGGTCCCTGATCTTTGGATAAGCGAGAGATATCAACTTGGAGGCGTCCCCGTCATGACCCGGTTGTTTTCGCCTGTCTTGCAGGAGCGTGTTGCGACCAGCGCTCCGTGACCAAAGGCATATTCGGGCATGGAGGGCTCATCCTAACCGGGCGTGCCCTAAGGCGCGCCTTGACCAGACGTTGTCTCAGCGAGTCGTACGCCCAATAAAAGCAGAACGTGTAGGGAAGGAAAACGAGCAATAGCCCGAGATCCATTAGCAGCGCCTGAACAAACGTCATTTGCAGCCACCGCGCGGACAAGGGAACCGCGATCAGGACCAGACCTGTTTCGAAACCAAGGGCATGAATAACGCGCTTCCACTGC
>DASYLW010000191.1:0-3598 GCA_036009385.1 Caballeronia sp. | reverse complement strand
AGTTCTTGTTGCGCCCAATTCAGAAAATGCCCGCAGTGCTCGCGAAAGTGATCGCGGAGTGCATCGGCCGATTGCAGTTCGGTGAAGACCGTCTCCTCTTCGCTGTCGATATTGAAGTAGACGAGGGCAACGCGGATCTCCTGCAGGTTTAGCATTTTGCAGCACAGCCAGCCGTAGATGCGCGCTTGCGCCCAGTGCAGATGCCGATGGTTGTCAGGGATGGCGCTGAGCTTGCCGCGATACGTCTTGATCTCTTCCAGCTGGTTCAGCCCGGGGTCGTAGCCGTCCGCGCGGCCGCGTACGTGCAGTGGACCGAAGGTGTCGGACAGGTTTAGTTCGGCCTGGTAGCGCTCGCCGCGGCGAACGGTGACGAATTTATGCCCCGCCATGCCTTGTTGCGCAGTAGGCGAGGGCGTGAAGCGCAGGTCAAGGTCGCCGCGCTTGGCGGTGAATTCGCACAACGCGCGTACCGCGACGGAGTAGGTGGGTTGGTCGGGCATGATTACTGTATGGATATACAGTAAATATTATCACGATGCGATCGGCTGGAAACATCGTGTGGAATTCCGGTTGCCAGGGCTCCACGGTACTAAGCTGCAGACCTCGGCTGTCGACTCGGGCCGCATTAAAAAGTGTCTCCGCGTCCACAGGAAATGCCGCGTGAATATAATGAGCGCCGCCCGCGCCTCTACAGACCCGGATGATCCGGTCTCCTCGCGCAGCCAGGCGCGCAACCCGGATGCGCGCCGCTTCGCCCGTGCGATAGAAAGCACGTTCGTTCAGACGCGTAGTGGTATCTTTAACCTGTCAAAGCACCCTGAACCGAGGCCGCTGGAGTGAGCGAAACTACGACATCAATGGCGCCGCCAGCAGAAGACGACGGGCCGGGCGCGGCTCATAACCGGAATTCGCTGGATTTCCCTGTTGTTGGGATTGGTGCGTCCGCAGGGGGCGTGCAGGCGCTGTTGCGCTTCTTCGAGAACGCGCCGTCCGACATGGGCATGGCGTTCGTGGTGGTCCTGCACTTGTCGGCGAAGCATGTCAGCAGCGCGGACAAGGTGCTGCAGAACGTGACCCGCATGGGCGTGCTGCAAGTCAGCGGGCCGACCAAGATAGAAGCGAACCACGTCTACGTTATCGCGCCGGGCAAGAGCCTGACGATGGCGGACGGTTTCCTGAACGCACGCGACGCTGAGCCCACGGCGGGCCGGCCGGTCTCTATCGACCGGTTTTTCCGGAGCCTGGCGGACGCGCATGGCCAGCGCGCGATGTGCATCGTAATGTCCGGCACGGGCAGCGACGGCTCGGTCGGCATTGCCAACGTGAAGGAAAAGGGCGGTGTGACGCTCGCGCAGGAGCCGAACGATGCCGAATACGCAGAGATGCCGCAGAACGCGATCCTGACAGATCAGGTCGACCTGGTGCTGCCCGTGGTGGAGATGCCGCAACGGCTGCTCGACATATGGAACAACGCCAAGCGCATCGCCCTGCCCGAACTCGAACCGGCAACGCCGGGTCCGGCCGACCGGGCTGACAGCCGGGGTGAGGCCGAACTTGCGTTGCAGGCCATTTTGGCGACGTTACGCACCCGCACCGGCCACGATTTCCGTTTCTACAAGCGTGCAACCATGCTGCGCCGGATCGAGCGGCGCCTGCAAGTCAACGGCGTGCCCGACCTCATTGCGTACCGTGACCTGCTGCGGGATAACGCGCGCGAAACCGCGGCCTTGCTCAAGGACATGCTGATTGGCGTGACCAGTTTTTTCCGCGATAGAGAAGCGTTCGAGTCGCTCGAGCGCGGCGTATTGCCGAACTTGTTCCAGAATAGGGCCGACGGTGATCAGGTTCGCGCGTGGGTCGCGGGATGCTCGTCGGGCGAGGAGGCGTATTCGCTTGCCATGCTCCTGTGCGAGCAGCGCGACGTGTTGCATTCCTCAGCCAACATCCAGGTGTTCGCCACCGATATCGACGAAAGCGCCGTAGCGCGCGCACGGGCAGGCCTGTACCCCGAGTCCATCATGACCGACGTCCGCCCCTCTACGCTGCGGCAATTTTTCACCAAGACCGATTCGCGCTACGAGGTGGTCAAAAGCGTGCGCGAGAAGATCCTGTTCGCCATGCACAACGTGCTGCGCGATCCGCCGTTCTCTCGCCTCGACCTGGTTTCTTGCCGCAACCTCCTGATCTATCTCGACCGTGGCGTGCAGAATCAGGTGCTGGAAATGTTCCACTACGCGTTGTACCCCAACGGGTATCTTTTCCTGGGCACTTCGGAGTCGGCAGACTCGGTCGAAGACCTGTTCAGTGTGGTCGACAAGAAGAATCGTATATACCGGGCGAAGGCGGCGAAGCTGCCGAACCGCCCGTCGTTGGGCGCACCGTCGCTGCTGATGCAGGGGCGCTTCACGCACGAGGAAGAGGCTGGCTCCGCTCTGCTACCGGGGCGCCGCAATTTTTCGTTCAGTGCGTTACACCAGCGCGTGCTCGAGCAATATGCGCCGCCCAGCGTGATCGTGAATCGCGATTCGAAGATCGTGCATATGTCGGACAACGCGGGACGTTTCCTGCGGTATGTCGGAGGCGAACCTTCGAGCAACATGATTGCCGTCGTGCTGCCCGAACTGCGGCTCGATCTGCGTACCGCATTGTTCCAGGCCGCGCAGACGGGCAACAGCGTGGAGGCCCGGCGCGTCAAGCTGCAGCGCAACGGCCATCCTTCATACGTCAACATGACCGTGCGCCCGTTCCATGACGCCGCCGCCGACGCCGATTTCCTTCTCGTGCTGTTCGACGAGGTCCAGGAAGCGATGACGGAAGACCGGATTGCAGCGGAGTATCAAACGGGCCATGACACCGTGATGCAGCAGCTCGAACAAGAGCTGCACGCGAGCAAGGAGCAACTGCAGACCACGATCGAGCAGTACGAGACGTCGATGGAAGAGCTGAAGGCATCCAATGAAGAACTGCAGGCGATCAACGAGGAATTGAGGTCGGCAACGGAGGAACTCGAAACCAGCAAGGAAGAATTGCAGTCGGTGAACGAGGAGCTCATCACGGTCAACGCGGAACTGCAGGCGAAGATCGAGGAGACGGGCAAGGCCAATGACGACCTGCAGAACCTGATCACCTCCACTGACATCGCCACCATTTTCGTCGATCGCGCGATGTGCATCAAACGCTACACGCCGAGCGCGGCCACGGTGTTCAACTTGATCGGCGCGGATGTCGGGCGCTCGTTGTTCGACATCACGCACCGGCTGGTTTATCCCGAGCTGGCCGACGATGTGAATGCGACGTTCCAGTCGTTGCGCCTGACCGAGCGCGAGGTTGCCACGGTCGACGGCCGCTGGTTCCTCGCGCGTGTGCTGCCTTACCGGACGGCAGACGACCGGATTGATGGCGCAGTGCTCAGTCTCGTTGAAACCACGGCGCGCCGCCGCGCAGAGGCGAACGTGCGGGCGGGCGAGGAGCGGCTGAGACTCGCGGCGCAAACGACGAACGACTTCGCGATCATCGTGCAGGACCCTGAGGGCCGCATTGTCAGCTGGAATGCCGGCGCCGAGCGTGTGTTCGGTTATACGGCAGCGGAAGCGGTCGG
>DASYLW010000190.1:0-20390 GCA_036009385.1 Caballeronia sp. | reverse complement strand
GAATGCCGGTTTGGCGGCGCGGATGCTGGTTCTGCGGCGGCGAACGTCAATTTAATCCAGCCTCGCGAGAAGCGCAAAGCATTTAACGCGATGAAGCGCGGACTCGACCGTACTTGTCGTTATTGTCATACCACCTTAGGGACCGCCCCTGATCCAATGGCACCGGTGATCATGTACCATCGGCGAAAATTGCAACAAGGCGTTGGTTTTAACGTATTAGCACCAGCATATTGCATTGCCGCGACTGAATAAAAGGCTTATCGCGTAGAACGGAGCGGTTTAACCATCGTTAATTGTTTAGTGAATGACTGAATGTGAGGGTTTTCCCTTTCCCTTTCTCTTTTCCGCTGTCGTTTATAAAATCCGCTGCTTTCAAGGTTTTGCGGTTTTGCGTCAACGCAGGTCCCCGCTCCATCGAACCCGACAATGACTCAAACTCCCGGCCAAGAGCCTCCCGCTCAGGAACCCCCGAAGAAACCCCGCACCCGGCGCATGGCGCCGACCATGGCGCGTTTTGTCGCGATCTCCTGGCGTGACCTGGCAATATCGTTCGGGCCGATCCTGCTGATCAGCGCCGCCGCGATCTATCTCGCCGTGCGGCTGATCCAGCCCGCGCCGCCCAATACGCTGACGATGTCGGCGGGAACCAAGGGCAGTTCGTTCTGGAACGACGCGCAGCAGTACAAACGGATCCTCGCGCGCAACGGCGTCACGCTGAACGTGCTGGAGTCGCAGGGTTCGCTCGATAACCTGCAAAAGCTCGAAGATCCAAAACAGAACGTCGATGTCGGCTTCGTGCAGGGCGGCATGTCGGCGCCCGGCGCGCCGGACAAACACGAGGATCTGGTTTCGCTCGGCAGCGTCGCGTATGTGCCGCTGGCGGTGTTTTATCGTGGGCCGGTGCTGACGCGGCTTTCAGAATTGAAGGGGAAGCGGCTCGCCATCAGCACCGAAGGCAGCGGCACGCGCGCGCTCGCGCTGGCGGTGCTGAAGGCAAATGGTATCGAGCCGGGCGGCGACACCGAACTGCTGCCATTGAGCGGCGACGCCGCGGCTAGCGCGCTGATGGACGGAAGTATCGACGCTGCGTTTCTTACCGGCGATTCCGCGCAACCGCCGACCATGGGCAAGCTGTTTCGCACCCCCGGCATGCGTTTCTTCGACTTCACCCAGGCCGACGCCTACGCGCGGCGCTTTCCGTACCTGAAGGTGATCGTCCTGCCGATGGGCGCCCTCGACCTGGCGAAGAACGTGCCGCCGCATCCCATCCACCTGATTGCGCCGACCGCCGAGCTGATCGCCCGCGACGGCCTGCATCCGGCGCTGTCCGACCTGCTGATCGAAGCCGCGAAAGAGGTGCACGGGCGCGCGAACCTGTTGCAGGCGGCCAACGAATTCCCCGCGCCGCTTCAGCACGAATTTCATATCAGCGACGACGCCGAGCGCTACTACAAGTCGGGTAAAAGTTTCCTGTACCGGACCTTGCCGTTCTGGATTGCGAGCCTGGCCGATCGCGTGATCGTGCTGCTGGTGCCGATTATCGTGGTGCTGATTCCGGGGTTGCGACTCGTGCCGGGACTGTACAGATGGCGAGTTAAATCGCGGATCTACAAGATCTACGGCGCGCTGATCGGCATTGAACGCGAGGCCATGAGCGACCCCGAACCGGCCCAGCGCGAAGCGCTGATCGAGCGGGTGGACGGCATCGAGAACACGGTCAACCAGATGAAGATGCCGCTCGCCTACGCCGACCAGTTCTACGTGCTGCGCGAGCATATTGGCTTCGTGCGGCAGCGGCTGACCATCGCCCAGGCCGCCGCGCTCGACGCTCAGGCAGACAGCGTTCAGCACACCACGTAATATCGAAAGCAGAAACAACGGTAGCCGGTGTGACGGCTGCCGCGACGAGCCACGCACCAGGGAGATTCATATGAGCGCCTCGCCTTCCATCGATCCGCGCCAGCCGTACTTTTTTTTCGATTTCAACTCTCCCTTTTCGTATTTGCTGCTGGAGCAGCATGAAAAGTGGCCGAATGTACCGTTCGAGATCCTGCCCATCGACTACCTGAAACTCCTCAAGCATTGGGGCCAGCCGATGCCCGGCCTCATTCCGTCGAAGCGCGTGTTCATGTATCGATACGCGCTCTTTCGCGCCGAACAGCTCGGTATTCCGTTCAAAATGCCGCCGTCGCATCCCTTCGATTCCAGCAAGGCGCTGCGTTTGGCTGTGGCGGCAGGCGGGGAGATTGGCTGTATCCGCGAGATTTTCCGGTTCATCTGGAAGGAAGGCCGCGATCCGTCGACCGAGCAGGGTTTCGACGATCTCTGCCACCACGTGGGCCTGCCCGATGGCGCGAAAATGATCGAACTCGAGGACGTCAAGGCGAAATTGCTGGCAAATGTGGAGCGAGCGGTCGAACTCGGCGTGTTCGGCGTGCCAACGTTCGTAGTGAACGAGCAATTGTTCTGGGGCGAAGACACGCTTCCCATGGTGCTCTACGTCGCCCGTTCGCCAAACTGGCTGGAGGGCGCGGAGGTGCAGCGAATCAGCAACTTGCCGCGGACCGCGCCGGCCGTATAAGCGGCGCGCAAATGACGTTCGGCAAGTCAGGTTCGGCAAGATCACCCGCGCTGTACGGCCGACGGGCCTTGGACCGTATCCCACGCATAGCATGCACGCTATGGCGTCAGCGCTCGGCCGGGCTTAATGTAGCGCGTTCTGTAGCGCATTCTCGACCGGGCGCGCACAACGCCTGATCGTCCCGCCACGCATTGCCAGGCAACACTCAGCAAAGGGTCGACCCGAAGACCGCGCTCTATGACCGATTCCACCGATCCCGCCGACTACGCCAGCTCCGCCCCGGATTCCCTCGACATCTGGCTGATTCGCGTGCTGCAAACGCTGCTGACCGAGCGCAGCGTCACCCAGGCCGCGCTGCGCCTGGGGCAGACGCAACCCGCCATCAGCACGGCGCTGCGGCGGCTGCGTGAACTGCTGCGCGATCCTATTCTCGTGCGCGGCAAGCAGGGCATGGTGCCGACCGAGTATGGCGCGTCGCTGCTGCCGGCGGTGCAGCGCACGTTGCGCGAGGTCGAGTTTGTCGCCACGCCGCATGGCGCTTTCGATCCCGCCACGTCGCGGCGCACGTTCCGGGTCGCCGCGCCGGATTACCTGAACGATTTTTTCATGCCGACGCTGATCCGCGCGTTCCGTGTGGCAGCGCCCAACGCGCGACTGGAGATCGAATCGCTGACGCCGACGCTCGACCACGAGCGCGCGCTCGATGAAGGCGATCTCGATCTGGTTATCGGCAACTGGGAAAATCCCGAGCCGCGTTTTGCGCGCCGCGATCTTTTCACCGACAGCTTCGTGTGTCTCATGCGCCGCGGCCATCCGCTCGCACGCGAACCGCTGACGACGGCACGCTATGCGCACGCCGCGCATCTCGCACCCACCACGTATAGCGGCGCGAAGCGCCATCCTATCGATATAGGCTTGGCGGGCGCGGGCATCCGGCGACGCATTGTCACGACCATTCCGTACTTCGGGCTCGTGCCGCAAGTACTGCTGCAATCCGACCTGATCTTCACCGCCACGCGACGCTTCGCGCTCCATTACGCGGCGCTGCTGCCGCTGGCGGTGATGGAATCGCCGATCGAGTTCCCGCCTATCGAAAGTTATCTGATGTCCCTGCCCGAAGTCAGCCGTCCCACCGATCTCGCGTGGTTGCAGACGCTGACGGCCGAAGTCTCCATGGCGTTGACCGGGCAGCCCGCAGCCGAAGAAAAGCGGTAACCGTTTCTCGTTCCACGGCTCGTTCTGAGCGCGTTGTGGGCTCGATGCAAATTCTTCTTCCTCACCGCAAAATTCCGCAAGCCCTTCCCCGACGAGCCTTTCCACTATTCTGCGGGTCCTGAAAAAGCGTCCGGCGCGGCACGTTCTCGCCCAACCTATGGGAGAATCACGCTTCTTCAGCGATATCAACCCCGCACTTACCCCAATGTCCACCGAAGCCCCGCTGTCCCGCCGCGCCGATCTAGCCATTACCGGGCGGATCATCTCGGTCGTCACGTTCACGTTCATTTGTTACCTGACCATCGGCGTACCGCTCGCGGTGTTGCCGGGCTTCGTGCATACGGATCTGGCCTACGGGTCGGTCATGGCAGGCGTGGCAATCAGTGTCCAATACTTCGCGACGCTCGCCTCGCGGCCGCTTGCCGGGCGCACGGCGGACACCATCGGGCCGAAGCAGACGGTGCTGTACGGGCTGACCGCCTGCGCGATCAGCGGCGTGCTGCTGCTCAGCGCGGCGCTCGCGTCGCAATGGCATGCGGTGAGCCTGGGGCTGCTGATCGTCGGCCGGCTTGTGCTTGGCTTCGGCGAAAGCTGGGTCGGAACCGGCGCGATCACGTGGGGTATCGGACGCGTTGGAACGGGCAGCAGCGGACGCGTGATCTCGTGGAACGGCATTGCCACCTATGGCGCGCTGGCTATCGGCGCTCCGCTTGGCGTGGCGATGGAACGCTCGCTCGGCTTTGCGTCGCTGGGCGCGTTAGTGATCGCGCTCGGCGGCCTTGGCTACTGGCTTGCCACGCGGATGGACGCGGTTCCGATCGTGCATGGCGAGCGCATGTCGTATCGCAGCGTGTTCTTTCGCGTGCTGCCGCATGGCATGGGCCTCGCGCTGGGGTCTGCAGGATTCGGGTCGATCGCCACCTTCATCACGCTCTTTTATGCCGCGCACAACTGGCCTGACGCAGCGCTTTCGCTGACGGTGTTTGGCACGATGTTCGTCGGTTCGCGGCTCTTGTTTGCCAACACCATCAAGGTCTTCGGCGGCTTTCGCGTGGCCATTGTGTCGTTTGCATTCGAATGCGCTGGCTTGCTGATGCTCTGGCTTGCCGCCGATCCCGCCTTCGCGCTCGCGGGCGCGGCGCTGACCGGGTTTGGCTTCGCGCTGATCTTCCCGGCGCTCGGCGTGGAAGCGGTCGGGCTTGTACCGCCGGCCAGCCGTGGCGCGGCGTTGTCGGCGTATTCGGTGTTCCTCGATTTGTCGCTGGGCGTGACGGGGCCGCTGGCCGGATATATCGCGGGTGAGTTCGGATTCAGCACGGTGTACTTGTTCGCCGCGGTTGCATCGGCGGCGGGCGTGGCGTTGACCGTCGCGATGTATATGCGCACGGGGCGCGGCGTGGGTGGAGCGGCTACGGCCTAAAAAGCCGGATCGCCCAACCGATGACAAACGTCCGCTTCGGCGGACGTTTTGTTTGGCGAGCCCGAACGGATGAGGGTGGACCCGGAGACAGCGGTCAACCTTCCCCATGCCATAATTTCCGGTGACTATCCTTCGATAGCAATCGTCCTGTTTCATGAGCCCGTCGACCATGTCCAACCTGCTTTCCCGCCATTTCCTCAGCATGGCCTATAACAACGCGTGGTCGAATCATCGCCTTTTGAAGGCCTGCGCTTTGTTGAACCAGGCGGATTTCGTCGCGCATCGAACCAGCTTCTTTCCGTCGATCAAGGCAACGCTCAATCACAATCTGACCGTCGACTGGTTATACATCGATGCACTCGAACGCGAACAACGCAACGAGCCGCCGCATCCGCAGATCATGTCTTTCTTCGAGCCGGAAGAACCCTTCGATACCTGCGCCGGCCTGCAGCGCGAGCAACGGCTGGCAGACCGCAGGCTCATCGACTACTGCGCCCATCTCACCGATAACACCCTCGAGCGCCAGGTCACCCTCCTGCGTCCGCGCGCGAAACAGCAGGAAACGCGTGCTCGGCTGCTCGGACATGTATTCCAGCATCAGATCCATCATCGTGGGCAAGTGCATGCGATGCTTGCCGGCACATCGGTTGAACCGCCGCAACTCGACGAGTTTTTCTGCGATATCGATACCGGACTTCGCGCCGCCGACCTCGCCGAAATGGGCCTGAGCGAAGCGGCTGTCTGGGGATAAACGAAGCAATCGGCACTTCCCCCGATCCGTGCCGCTTCTCATTCAACCCCCGTCGTCGCGCTGCTTGTCTTAGAATCGGCCCTTGGTCCCAACTTCTGCGCACTATGAACACGACATCGGAGGACCGCTGGCGCGACTTGCGCCCGGACCCGGACAGTGACACCCCGCTTTATCTCCAGCTCGCCCGCAAGCTCGGCAACGCAATTCACGACAATCGCTGGAATGCGGGCGAAGCGCTGCCTTCGGAACGCGTGTTGTCGGAGGCGCTCGGGGTATCGCGGATCACGTCGCGTAAAGCGATCGCGTTGCTGGTCGAGCAAGGGCTGATCCGGCGCACGCAAGGCGCCGGTTCGTTCATCACGCCGCGCTATGAAGATCCGCTGTCGCGGCTGTCGAGCTTCAGCGAAATGCTGCGTCGGCGCGGTTTTACCCCCGGCTCGAAATGGCTCTCCCGCGTGATCGAGCCCGCGAATCGCGATGAAGTGATCCAGCTGGGGTTATCGCCGGCAGCGGCCGTGACACGCTTGCGGCGGTTGCGCACGGCCGACGGCATTGTGATGGCAGTTGAAAACTCCACCTTTCCAGCGGCGCTGATTCCGGACCCGCAGGCCGTTGGCGATTCGCTCTATAGCTTCCTGGAACAGCGCAACCTGTCTATCGTGCGGGCCCTGCAGCATTTCCGCGCGGTCAACGCGAGCGATGAGATTGCCGAGCAGATGGGCATTGCACCGCACGACGCGCTGCTGCTGATCACGCGCGTGGGTTATACGGCGGACCAGCGCCCGATCGAACTCACGGATACTTATTGCCGGAACGACTACTACGATTTCGTCGCGGAACTTCGCAAGTAGTCACCAGCGCGGCGCGTCAGTCCCAATAGGCACCGGCGGCGAGCCCCAGTACGGCGGCGTCAGTGACATGCGTTCGGGCGGCTGCGTGCACGTGATCGATCCGAACGGCGAAGCGATGGTTTGCAGCATGTCGCGGACATCGTCGAGTTGAGGATCGGGTACGTTCTGACCGTCTTCGACGAGTCCCATCGATTGCAGCCAGCGCCCGGTGCGCGCGAGCGACACCCGCACATGCCAGCTTCCGCCTTGCGTGGCGCGCCGTTGCAACGCGATCATCGCGCCGAATGCCGCAAGATATCCTGTGGCGTGGTCCAGCGCCTGGCAAGGCAAGTGGCGAGGTTGCGTCTGACGGGCTGCTTGCGCTTCCGTCCACGCAATGCCGCTCGCCGATTGCACGAGGCTGTCGAAGCCGCGCCGTTGCGACCACGGGCCTTTGTGCCCGTAAGCCGATATCGTCACGTACACAATGCCCGGACGCAGTCGCGCGGCTTCTTCGGGTCCGAATCCGAGCGCTGCCAGCGCGCCTGGCCGATAACCTTGCAGGAACACATCGGCATCTTTCAATAACGTGCGCAGCGATTCACGGCCGCTTTCTTCGCGAAGGTCGAGCGTGGCCGAACGCTTGCCGCGGCCGTTGTCGATCACTAATGGCGGGATGTTCGGCAGATGAGGACCGTTGATGAGCAGGACATCGGCACCATGCTCGGCGAGCGTGCGCCCCGCCACCGGTCCCGCGATGATCCGGCTCAGATCGAGCACGCGCACGTCTGACAAAGGCCGCTGGGGCTCGTCGTGGCCTATTGCTTCCGGCGGGGCATCGTCGAGTTTGACGATCTCCAGCAGCGGTATTTCCGCGATTGCCTGAGCCTGCGGCAAGCTCGCCCATTCTTCCGGCGAGCGGATCAGCGCGGCGCACAGACCGGCATCGGCGAACGCGCCGTCCAGGCTTGCACCGTCCCAGTCACGGATGGCCTGCGTGGCGCCGGCGTGGTCATTCGCGCAACCCAGCAGCTTCACCACACCGTCCCGATGATGCTTGAAGTTCGTATGAAGCTGGATCCAGCGGCCGTCACGGGTCTCGTAGAAGCCCATCAGCGGATCGCGCAACTCCGGCGGGTTGTCAGCGCCAATGCGCAAATAGCGCTCGCTGCGGAACGCGATTGCCGCACGCCGCGTATAGATGTGCACGTCTTGCTGCCGCCCCGTGCGATGCGCGTAACATTCGGCCGCCGCCAACGCCGACGCGCCCACGCTCGCCGTCGCCAACGCACTCACCCGATACACCGACGGCAGTAGCAGTTCATCGCCGCTGACCGTGAGGTGTGCAAGCGCCCCAGGGTTTCCTTGCGCCAAACGCCAGAGTTCTTCGACAGGTTTCATCGCCTTGCCCCCTTTCAATGCTGTTTGCCTGGCCTTCGGGACTCGCGCGTCCGCCTTCACTTGATATGGACCGCCGGCGCTCGGATCGGTTTCAAGCGTAGACCAATCGGCCCATCGATTGCTATGAAGATCGGCACGCTATCCCTGCGCACATCCACGTAAAATCACGGCACTCCCTCCGCCGGCTTCCTCCATGCCCGACACAATCCGCTCGAACGTTACGCCCACACCCTCTCCCCAATCGCTCACCGTCATGTTGTGGCTGGTCGCCACGGGTTTCTTCATGCAGACGCTCGATTCGACCATCGTCAACACAGCTCTGCCGGCCATGGCCCGAAGCCTCGGTGAAGCGCCCCTTCGCATGCAGGGCGTGGTCATTGCGTATTCGCTCACCATGGCGACCGTCATTCCGTTTTCCGGGTGGCTAGCCGACAAGCTCGGCACGCGTCACGTGTTCTTCAGCGCGATCCTGATCTTTACCATCGGCTCATTGCTTTGCGCGAATGCTCACTCGCTCATGCAACTCGTGATTTATCGCGTGGTGCAAGGGGTGGGGGGCGCGATGCTGCTGCCCGTCGGACGCCTTTCGTTGTTGCGCGTAGTGCCGGCCGAACGTTATCTCAGCGCCATGTCGTTTGTAGCCATTCCGGGGTTGATCGGGCCGCTGATAGGACCGACGCTCGGCGGCTGGATCGTGCAGATTGCGTCGTGGCACTGGATCTTCCTGATCAACGTGCCGGTGGGCGTGATCGGTTGTATTGCCACTCGGCTCTTCATGACCGATAGCCGCAACCCGGCCACGGCTCCCTTCGATCTCGCCGGGTATCTGATGCTCGCGGTCGGCATGGTCGCGCTGACCATTTCACTCGATGGCCTCGCCGATCTCGGCCTTCAACACGCCATCGTGCTCGTGTTGCTCGTGCTGAGCCTGGCGTGCTTCGTCGCGTACGGACTGCACGCCGTGCGCGTTGCGCAACCCATCTTCTCGCTCGATCTCTTCAAGATCCATACGTTCAGCGTCGGCTTGCTCGGCAACCTGTTCGCGCGCATAGGCAGCGGCGCGATGCCATATCTGCTGCCGCTGCTGTTGCAGATCAGTCTGGGTTATTCGGCGTTTGAAGCCGGTCTCATGATGCTGCCCGTGGCCGCTGCCGGCATGCTGTCGAAGCGCATTGTGACGAGCCTGATCATGAAGCGCGGGTATCGGAAGGTACTGATCGTCAACACGGTGCTCGTCGGCCTCACGATGGCAAGTTTCTCCCTCACCAGCGCCGGTCAGCCTCTTTGGCTGCGGCTCGTGCAACTGGCGTTCTTCGGCGGCGTCAACTCCATCCAGTTCACCGCGATGAACACGCTCACGCTGAAAGACCTCGGAACCGGCGGTGCCAGCAGCGGCAACAGTTTGTTCTCGCTCGTGCAGATGCTGTCGATGAGCCTCGGCGTCACCATCGCGGGCGCGGTGCTCGCGACCTTCACTGGCATTCTGCCAAAAGTCACCGCGACAAATTCGCTGCCTGCCTTTCACGCGACCTTCCTCTGCGTCGGCATTATCACGGCTGCGTCAGCGTGGATTTTTGCTCAGCTCGGACCGGAGATTCGTGCCGTGAAGACCATGAAAACCGATCCGTCGGAAGCGCATTGAGGCGCCGGTGTCATCGCTTTGCGTTGGCGCTTGTCTCGTACCTTGGGAACCGCTCAAAGCGCGTCGCAGTGCTGATTGCCAACAACGTTCCATCTCGAGTCATCACGGCGTGCGCGCTGCACTATGAAAGTGCACCCGGCCTCGCCACGCCGCTGAGATAAAAACCCGCGTCGCGCCCTGCGCTCAGGCGGGGCCGGTTTCGGCGGGAATATGTCAATTGTCCGGCGAATGCGCATATTTCTTGCTCTTCAGGAAGCGGCCCTATCCTGTAAACTAGTTCTTTCCCGATGTTTACTCCCACTCGAGCCGCGTTCGAACGCCTGCCAAAACCACCATGAGCATGGTTGATCTCGACCCTCCCCGCTTTCAGCCCCCCCGTCCCGTCGCGGGCGATGACGGCTCAAGGCGCACTGTCCTGTACGGCGAATACACGGTGTTCAGCGTTTTCCAGCCCGTGTTCTCTGTGTCCCATCGGCGCGCGATCGGTTATCACGCGTCGCTCAGAGCGCGGGACGATTCCGGCCGGCAAGTTCCATCGCATGAAGTCTTTACGCAGGCAGCACGGCGCGGCGATCTGCTCGAACTCGGCCGGCTGGCTGAATCGCTGCACCTGGGCAATTTCTTTTCCTTCGATAGCGACGACGAATGGCTGTTCCTCAGCCTCCATCCGGCCGCATTGATGGACACGAGCTACGGCGATGCGCTGCTGGCGTCGTTGAAAAACATTGGTCTGCCGCCGCAGCGCGTGGTGCTGGAAGTGCCCGAGCAAGCCGGCGGTGAGACCACGCGCTTTGCTGAGATCATCGATTCATTGCGCAAGTCCGGCTTTCTGATCGCGCTGGATGGCTTCGGCGTGAAGCATTCGAATATTGACCGCGTGTGGCATCTGCGGCCCGATATCGTGACGCTCGATCGCTGCATCCTGCAGCAGGCGAGCGAACATTCGCATATCGAACGCGTATTGCCGGGCCTTGTTTCCCTGCTGCACGAGTCGGGTCAACTCGTGTTGATGGGTGGCCTGAGCACCGAACGTGACGCGCTGATTGCGCTCGAATGCAACGTCGATTTCGTGCAGGGCGCGTATTTCGCCGGGCCCAGCGTGGAAGCCGTGAAACCACAAGCTGCACAAGGCGTGCTGGACGCGTTGTCTGCCGCGTCCCGCGAACGCGTGGCCGCGCGTGAACGCACGCAGTCAGCGCGGCTGGCGCCGTATGTCGGCTCGCTGGAAACGGCGGCGGCGCGTCTGATCGAAGGCGAAACGCTCGCCAATGCGACCCGCACGCTATTGCAGCTTCATGAAACGGCGCGCTGTTTCCTGCTCGATGCATCCGGGCGGCAGATCGGCGATAACGTTTTGCCTGTCGCGCGTGCATCGCAACGGGCCAAGCGTTTCCGGCCCTTGCTGCATTCGGAGGGCGCGAGCTGGGAACGCCGGCCGTATTTCATCGAAGCATTGCGCACGCCGGACCGGGTTCATCTGACCGCACCGTATCTGTCGATCAACGAGGCGCACCTGTGCGTGACCGCGTCCATTGCAGCGCATACGCCACGCGGCTTGCAGGTCCTGTGTGTCGATATCAACTGGGACGTGACATCGCAACGGCGTTGAGCCTTAAGCGTTGTGCATCGGTCAGACATGCGAGCGCGTCAGCGCAGCCCTCACGGTGCACGCAAGGTCTCCTGCACCGCGTACCCTTCCGCGCGGTCCTTCGATACATCCACATCCGCATACCCCGTCGCCAGGACCACCGGCACTTGCGAGATACCGGGAGATACCGGGAGATACCGCGTGAGATAAGATAAGCCGTTGAAGCTGCAGGCAGAACCGCCCTTCATGAGCTCAAGATCGATGGCTGTCAAACACCGTGTGTTGCTGGCTGCTTCGCTGGCGTGGTTAGGATCGCAGCCGGCATCCGGCGCGCAGACCGTCGAAACCGCGCAGCCGTCCACGCTGGTCAGCGACGTCCATACCTTCGTCGTGGCGCAAGACGGTTCCCTGACCGAGGACGATGAAACGACCTTGCGCGCGAATACGCCGGGGGGTGTCGGTGAAATCGCGCAACGCTATATCTGGTTCGACAAATCGACGTCGACCATCGACATAAGCGATGCCTACTCGCTCGGCCCCGACGGCATCAAACACATCGTGGCGCCCGATCAGATCCGCGAGATCCAGGAGCCGCGTTCGGCAGGTGCGCCCACGTTCCAGGACTCGCGCCTGAAAGCGGTCGTGTTTCCAGGAGTGAGCACGGGATCGATCGTGCATCTGCGGTTTCGCAAGACCCAGTCGAAGCCGGTCATCACGGGGCAGTTCGATTACTTCGTCGAGCCCGGGCGTGGCCCGGTGGAAGAACAACGGCTGATCTTCGACTTACCCGCCGATAAACCGCTCCATGCCGATGCGCGCGGCTACGTCGCCGTGCCGCCGGTCACGCAGGGCGGCCGCACGCGTTACGAATTCGACTACAGCCGGGCTCACTACGATCGGGTGGAAGCGGGCTCGGTCGGTTACGCGCAATACGGCGACCGGCTGATGGTGTCGACGTTTCCGGACTACCGGAGCTTTGCCGCAAGCTATCGGGACGGCACCGTCGATCCGAGCGCGGACGATCCCGCCGTGCGTACCCTCGCGCAGTCGCTCACACGCAATGAGTCCGACCCACGAGCGAAAGCGGCCGCGCTCTACGACTGGGTGCGCCACAACATCCGGTACGTGTCGCTGTTCCTGGGGCAGAGTCCTGCCATTCCCCACCGGGCCGCCGATGTCCTCGCCAACCGATACGGCGATTGCAAGGACTACGTCGCGCTCTACGGCGCGTTGCTCGCTGCAGTGGGTATCGAGAACGAGCCGGCCTTGATCAGCCTTGGCTCGGTCTATACGCTGCCGTCGGTACCGGGCTACGGCGGCGGCGCGATCAATCACGTCATTACATGGATGCCGGGGTTGGAAATGTATGCCGACTCGACAGCGCTCAGCATTGAGTTCGGCAATCTCCCGCTCGCGGACATGGACCGTCCAACGCTGCTGGTCAACGACGGCACGCTGTCCCGCACGCCCGCAACCGAGCCGCTGTCGCGCACGGCGCGCTTGCAGATCGACGTGGCGCCCGATGGCTCTGCCGTGTTCGCCGATCAGGTCGAGGATGCCGGATGGAGCACCGGGCCGGAGCGTTCGAACCTGCTGCACGCGACTGCCGAGCGCCGCAAGCAGATCGCCGATACCCGCCTTCGGGCGACCGGCCTGCGCGGTGTCGCGACACTCACCGCCAACGACCTGAACGCGAGCAACGGCCCGCTGACCACGACGATCAATGGAACGCTCGACAATGTCGTGTGGACCACGGGCACGACCGCCGTGCCCGCGCTGACGAGCCTGTCCGGCGGGATCGCTACACGAGTTGAAAACCTGCTCGCCGAGCGCGTGCGGACTCAGCCGTTCATGTGCACCGGAGGCGTGTTCGATGAAGTCGCGCAAGTCAGCTTGCCAAAAACGGTCCGCGTCACCGATGTGCCCACCGATGCCAGTTTCACGAACGCGTTCTTCGAATATTCATCGCGTTATGTCTTCGACCCCGCGGCGAACCTGCTTCAGGCAGAGCGTCATCTGAAGGCAAACTTCGGCAAGCAGGTATGCACGCCCGCGGACTTCGCCGCGATGCAGCCGGTGTTGAAGCGGATCGAACGGGACACGGATGCGCAGATCATCGTCAAGGCGAAGGAGCCGTGACTGCGCCGCGTTGAAGCGCGTTCGACCCGCGCGTAAGTTTTCGTAATCGCGGCATGCGCGCCTGTAACCGGAATGTCGGGCGACGCCGCTATGCTGCAAAACCAGCATTGATGGAACGTCCCGATGCGCACGGCCAGGCCATGATGACCCAAGAACCCGAGAACATACGCAAGCATCTGTCTGCGCCGATTGATCGTTCAAGCGCGATCATGTCGCTCGATCCATCGGTTCACCGCACGCTTGCCGATGCATGCCGCCAGACCGGCAATGAACTCGGCGCACTGGCTCATCTGATTGCGGCTCACACCCTCGACGCCTACGCGACAGGCACGCCAACCGCCCGTACGAACGGCCTGTGCGACGTCGCCACGGGCTATTTCATGAAAGGCGATCACGCAGTCGCCGCGCGCTGGTACGCGCTCGTGCTGGCGCTCGATCCGAATGTCGCGGTGGCGTGCCACAACCTCGCCGCCATCTGCGCAGGTGAGGGAAACACGGCTCTTGCCGAGGTCTATCGCGAGCGCGCTTATGGAATCCAGCGTGTTTTCGTCGAAGAGACGGCGGGCTGGACTCGCTCCGTCCTGATCCTCTGCGCGGGTAAAAGCACGGGCAATGTGCCGTTCGAGGCTTTGTTTCCGGGCGCCAGGAACCGCCGGATCAAGTACGCAATCGACTACGCCGCCGATGACGAAGACGCTCGGCTCCCCGCGTTCGATCTCGTGTTCAACGCCATCGGCGATCCGGATATTGCAGCGCCGCTTAATGGCAGGCTCGCGCGTTTCGAGGCGCAGTGTTCGCGTCCGTTACTCAACCCGAACGCCGCCATCGCCCGGACCTCGCGGCATAGGCTGCCAGCGCTGCTTGACGGCCTTGATGACGTACAGACCGCGCCGTGCGTGCGATATGAAGCGGAGAGCAAAGCGGAGCACGTCAAGGCGCTCGCTTCGCTGCTCGCCGATCACGCTGTCACGTTTCCCCTATTGGCCCGGCCCGTTGCCGCTCATGGCGGCGACGGCCTGATTCTCTGCGACACAATCGAAACACTTGAAACCCGGTTATCGACGCAAGAAGGCGCCCAGTACCTGACGGCGTTTCGCGATTGCCAGTCAGCCGATGGCTTCTACCGCAAGTACCGCGTGATCTACGTCGATCGTCGGCCGCTTCCTTATCATCTCGTGATCTCGCCGCACTGGATCGCGCATTATTTTTCCGCCGATATGGAAAGCCACGCCTGGAAGCTCGACGAGGAACGCCGTTTCCTGCAAGACCCGCGTGCGGCCCTCGGCGAGCGCGCGATGAACGCTATTGAGGCTATTGGCCGGTGGCTCGATCTGGACTATGGCGGCATCGATTTCACGCTTCTGCCTGACGGCCAGGTCTTCGTGTTCGAAGCCAACGCGACCATGCTCGCGCACTACGAGCGCGATAGCGGCGTGCTCGCTCACAAGAACCAGCATGTGCAACATATCGTCGATACGTTCGAGCGCATGCTGGCGCACCGGACGGCGGGCTGAATGAACAAGACCATGAACTTCTCCGGCGGACCGGGCGCGTTACCGGCGTCAGTGCTGCGCGAAACGAGCGTTGCTATCGACGGATTGCCGGAGACCGGCCTGTCGGTACTGGGAATGAGTCATCGATCCGACTGGTTCCGCGGCGTCCTCGATGAAGCCGAGCGCAACCTGCGCGTCCTGCTCGGCATTCCCGGCAACTACCATGTGCTGTTCATGCAGGGCGGCAGCAGCCTGCAGTTCTCCATGCTGCCGATGAACTTCCTGCGTCGCAGCGGCAAGCATGCCGAGTACATTGTGTCGGGTTACTGGAGCGCCAAGGCGCCGGTCGAAGCGCTGCACGAAGGAGAGACGTGCGTGGTGTGGGACGGCAGCGCGCAGGGGTATCGCCGCTTGCCTGGGCCGGACGAACTGCAGCTTGCGCCGGATGCAGCCTACTTGCACTACGTATCCAACGAAACGGTGGAGGGGCTGGAATTCGCGGACATTCCGGGACTGCCTGAGGTGCCGCTGGTCTGCGACATGTCATCCAATCTGCTGGCCGCGCCGCTCGACATCAGCCGTTACGCGATGATCTATGCACACGCGCAGAAGAACCTCGGGCCGGCCGGCGTCACCGTGGTGATCCTGCGCGATGAATTCGCTCGACGCGCAACGCATGCGCTGCCTACCTTCCTTGATTACCGGACGCATATTCAAGCGCGTTCGGTGTACAACACGCCGCCGGTGTTCGCGATCTATGTGTTGATGCTGGTGACACGCTGGCTGCGCGACGAAATTGGCGGCGTCGAAAACATGGCGGCGATCAACCGCGCGAAATCGGAGCGGCTGTATCGCGCGCTGGATGCCGAACCGGACTTTTATCGCGTGCATGGCGAGCGTGCTTGCCGCTCGACCATGAACGTCGCCTTCCGTCTGCCCGACGCCGCCATGGAAGCGCAGTTGATCAATGACGCCCGCGGCGCAGGCTTGCATGGACTGGAAGGACATCGATCGATCGGCGGCCTGCGGGCTTCGCTATACAACGCGGTGACGCCCGAAGCGGTCGCGGTGTTGGCGGAGTGGCTGGGGGAATTTCGCCGGCTGCGGGCTTAGCGGCGGCTGCGGGCGCGGAAAAATGTCAACGTTCACTTCGCGCGTAGCCATCGGTTTGCGACGAAATAACACATTGCGCTGCGAGTCACTTGGTGCGGCGCGAGTTGTTGGTCTCAACAAAGGCGACGCACAGCGATCACAGCCAAAACCGAATCGAGATCGATTGATGGGGTGAGTCGCACATGGACAGCGCTCCCTTTTTAAGTTCGTCAATTGGGGTATGTCGACCGCGTTCAAGGAAAAACTTCAAACAACAGCGAAAGCAGAGCTACTCCAAGAATGACACTTACCAGAGCCTTTCTCCATAGTAAGTAGCTAAGAGCAACGATGACCAACGCGCCTATTTCTCTGAAAAACGGCGTTGCCGTAGCGCTCGCAGTGGTCAAGGACGAGCAAACCAAAATCACCATGACACAACCCGGCAAATTCTGATTCAATCGTTCAATAAAATAATTATTTCCAAGCCATCGACGGCCGAGCAGTGGAGCGGCCCGCAAAAGTACCGTAATCACAGCCATGATCGCAACCAACACCCAGGAATACCCGAGGTTCATTCCTTCTCCCGCGATATCGCTTTAATGCAAAGAACGACTAAGCCGATCAATAGAGCACCGATCAGCACGAATTTCGATGAAAAAGCGCGAGCGATAACAAAAGCCACCAGTCCGGTACCAATCGCAAACCAGCTGCGCTTGGCAAGATACTGCTCGATGGCAAGAATAGTGAACAAGCACGGAAGCGCGAAAGCAATATGCGGCACCCATTGCATCGCCTGTTGACCGGCCAGTGCACCGGCAGCTGTTCCTGCAATCCAATATCCGTGATTAATAAAACTCACGGGTAAGGCCAGATCTGCCCGAGGCGCATCTGCAGGTGTTGAACTTAAAACCGAGAAATTTTCGTCAGTCAATGCTGCTATGACATAACCCCGCGAAGTCCTGCGATGTGGCAGATAATCGAGCAGCGGCAAAGCATAGAGAACATGACGCAAATTTATCAGTAGCGTTGTGACGGCCATCGTCACAACGCCCGCGCCGGATACAAGCAGCGGAATCGCCGCGAATTGCAGTGCGCCCGCAAAGATAAAACAACTCATGCCGATAGTTAATGATAGTGGGAAGCCCGCTTCAGTCGCCAGCACGCCAAAGGCAAAGCCCGTTGGAATATATCCCATTCCAACAGGGAGCGTCAGCTTGAATGCCCTGCTCCATAGAGTTTTTCTAGTTGCATCCATCTTGAACGACCGGCTCCACAGAGGAATTCCGCCTATATACGGATAGAGACTTGATCGCGGGACGAATCATCTCCTCTTCGCCATACAACGCGACGCACATGATATTACTATTCTCCGGCGAGGCACCGTGCGTAGCCAATTTCTGCTCTTGTGCATTTTGGCCAATCATTGCGTCTATAAAAATATTGTGAGAGATTTTAAGATCTTTAAGTCTGGTGACCAACTTCACCAGTTCACGCGACGACTTGGCCTGTAGCACAATCAGCGGATACTCGCTTATCGCACTATTAAAATCGTAGCCTTGGCTTCGATACGGAAGCAAATTAAACGATTCAACCCCTTGCTTGGCGACAAGTCCAATTAATGCGTGTCCCATGGCATTCAGGATCTGAGGGGCAGGAAAAGCTATATTGACAGCAACGACCGTTTTTATTTTGTTGTTTTCGTACTTCATCTTGATCCCTGAGATTGTGCGGACGCTTTGATAAAATCTTCCGGCACCACCTGCAATACCGCAATGGAAGACAATAAGTTAAACTGGTGACTTATCATATTTTTCAGTCCCCACAGTTCGCGAGTTGAAAATCCGGGATTGTCCCCTTGTTCAATAGCGGCTTGTCGATTAAAAATCCCGTTTTTCCAGTCCCCGGGATTCTGCCCTGCGCGGGGAGCGAGATGATGCCAGTCGTGAACCGGTAAATCACCGACGAGACATGCAGCGCGCGTTGGAAGATGAAGAAAAGCCATCTTGATTGTCCAGCGCAAGACACCAGCGATATGCGCCGACCGAGTCTGCGAAACGAGCACAGGATAACGCTCTCCACAAAATCTCGCCCAGCAGCGATTCTCGTATTCGGTCCAAGTTTTTACCGGACCGTCGCTGACGTTCCATGCATGTTCTGTGAGAAATTGAAGTAATGCACTTATCTGATAAAGCACAAAACATGGCAGAAACACTGCCACACACCACGCTAACAACCCAAATTCGAAAATCAAAATCAAATTACCGACCGCAACTAACGTTGTTAGCGCCTTATTTCCTGTGAATGCCGACCTAAGTCGAAGCCAAGCAAAAAGCCCATGAAAAACCGGACTTAGCATTGTAATCCACAGATTTAGCCATAACTCGGCTTTCGATCTCCCAGGAAGAAACCCGAGTCGAGCAAGAAATGCGGCGTCTCCGTCTAACCGCGTTGCGAACACCGCTTTTGCATGATGCGCAAAATGATCATGTTTATAGTCCTGAGAATTTTGGATAATGACTAGCGAAGGCATTATCTTTCCGTACCATTTATTTTTCCAGCTTTTTACAAAAAGTTTTTGATGGATCGCGTGATGCAAATGAGTGACTTGAATTTTCCTCAGCATCCACACGATGGCGATCCAAAATACCGGGATCATTGGCATCAGACTTAATATTTCTTTAGACAAAATATAAAATATTACACAGATCGATAAAAATGCCGCGCAAGGCGGTAAAAATATGCTATCTAAAAACGATATGTCAAACCTTTTTTCGCGCGAATGCAAAGGTTTGCCTGTTATTTGCGTAATCAACGGCTGGACAAAGCTGGGCAATGTAGACATTGATTCTCTTATTTCTGCCTGGTACATATCGCTCCATTAATTTTTATACGGTTCCAAAATCATTCTTAACGGCGTGCGACACCATCCACCTAAAGAATATGGATCCCCGCTCCTCGCATCCGTTTTCCCGCCCTTCCATGTGAAATCCAAGATTTGTCTTAAAACGCATCATTTTTTGAGAGTTTCTAAGATATTTCCGATTCCTAACTAAATTCAATATCGAAAGACGTCGGTATCCGACACAAACTTTACATGCGTCGAATACATCTGTCTAACTATTATCGATGCGAATCGGGAGAAATCCCGATTAGGTCACAAAGTGCTTTTCGGCTTACCTACTCGCACAGGCTTGATTAAAATTTCGCCGCATCACTCGCTTCCTGAATGGCCCCTGCATTCACTCCAAGCTCGCAAAAAAGGCCCCAGTCCTCTCGAACCGGAGCCTTCAGCCAGCTAAGCGTGTCACTCAACCGCGTTGATCTGGTTATGCTTTCACCACCACCAGCCCGGAACGCTCAAGCGCCGAAATTCTTCGATGCAAAGTCCCAGTTCGCAATGTTCCAGTACGCTTCAATGAACTTCGGGCGCGCATTGCGATAGTCAATGTAATACGCGTGTTCCCACACGTCGATGGTCAGCAGCGCCTTCGCGTCGGTGGTCAGCGGCGTAGCGGCATTGCTCGTCGACACGATATCGAGCGAACCGTCCGTCTTCTTCACGAGCCACGTCCAGCCCGAACCGAACGTGCCGGTTGCGACCTTCGCGAACTCTTCCTTGAACTTGTCGAACGAGCCGTACTTGGCGTTGATAGCGTCGCCGAGCGCGCCGGTCGGAGCGCCGCCACCTTTGGGCGACAGGCTGTTCCAGAAGAACGTGTGGTTCCAGACCTGGGCTGCGTTGTTGAACACGCCGCCCGATGCCTTCTTGACGATTTCCTCAAGCGACAGGTTTTCGAATTCGGTACCCGGAATCAGCTTGTTCAGGTTCGTCACATAGGTTTGATGATGCTTGCCATAGTGATACTCAAGCGTTTCTTCCGACATGTTCGGAGCGAGGGCGTTCTTGTCGAACGGCAACGGCGGGAGGGTATGTTCCATGGTGCGAGCTTCCTTCTATGGTGATTATGGGGGACGTGAGGAGTGAAGCAATGGAGCACTCGATTGTAGGCGAGTTGGGATAACCCCGCAAATTGCGGGTTTTTATGAGCAGTATCGATTACGGAGCTTTAACAGTGGCGTAAAAAATGCTCGAACGTTCCTTCTAAGCCGTCAAAAGTACGGGCTTTCAAGCACCCGTGCGGGTCTTGTAAAAACTCATGAGCGCACCGCATGAAAGCAGCATCCGATGCACACCGCCGCGAGCGTCAGAATTCATCGGAGAGCCGGGGCTGGATATC
>DASYLW010000189.1:0-13181 GCA_036009385.1 Caballeronia sp. | reverse complement strand
ACGATTCACCATCGTAAAATAGATTTCCTCCATCGTCACTAAACGTACAAAACGGTTTATGAAACTTGCCACGCTGAAGGACGGAACCCGCGACGGCCAACTGGTCGTTGTATCGCGTGATTTGCGCACGGCGGCCATTGCCGACGCGATCGTGCCGACGCTGCAACGCGCGCTGGACGACTGGATTTTTTACGCGCCGCAGTTGCTGGATCTCTCGGATTCGCTGAATCAGGGCCGCGCGCGCCACTCGTTCGCTTTCGACTCCAAAGCCTGCATGGCGCCGCTTCCCCGCGCGTTCCAGTGGGCCGACGGCTCGGCTTATGTGAACCACGTCGAACTCGTGCGACGCGCCCGCAAAGCGGAAATGCCGCCCGAATTCTGGACCGACCCCTTGATGTACCAAGGCGGTGGCGACGATTTGCTCGGACCCGAAGACGATATCGTGTGTGCATCGGAGGCTTACGGCATCGACTTCGAAGCCGAAGTGGCCGTGATCACATCCGACGTGCCGATGGCCGTCAAGCCCGCCAATGCACTCAGGCACGTCCGTCTCCTGATGCTGGTCAACGATGTCTCGCTGCGCAACCTGATCCCCGCAGAACTCGGCAAAGGCTTCGGGTTTTTTCAGAGCAAGCCGGCCACGGCGTTCTCGCCGGTCGCGGTTACGCCCGACGAACTTGGCGAGGCATGGCACGAGGGCCGCGTGCATCGGCCGATGATCGTGCACTGGAACGGCAAGAAAGTCGGCCAGCCCGATTGCGGGACGGACATGGTGTTCCACTTCGGCGAGTTGATCGCCCACGCGGCGAAGACCCGCAATGTGCGCGCGGGATCGATCGTGGGTTCGGGCACGGTTTCGAACAAGGATGCGAAGCGGGGTTACTGCTGTATCGCCGAGAAGCGTTGCCTGGAGACCATCGAACAAGGTGCGCCCACAACGGAGTTCATGAAGTTCGGCGACAGCGTGAAGATCGAAATATTCGATGAAGCCGGCAAGTCGATTTTTGGCGCAATCGATCAGTCGGTCGTTGCGTTGGGCGAATAACGGTTGAATAGGCGACACCGCCGGTAAGGGGTTTCGCCCGATGCGCTCACATGCTGCGCCGCCCTACACTTAGCCGCATTGCGCCGGAACGCCTGGAAAAACCGCGTCGGCGCACCCATAACAAGGAGACTTCGATGCAGTCAGGCGGCAGATGGGGAGCAACGTTCAGGCAGGTAGGGGCGGGTGTCTTACTCACACTCACACTCACGCTTTCAACGGCAGCCTGGGCGCAGACGCCGCATGTGAAGATCGGGCTGGTGTTGTCGTTGACGGGACCGGCGGCGTCGCTCGGCATTCCGGCACGCGATACCGTCGCGTTGCTGCCGAAGGAAATGGGCGGCCGCCCGGTGGACTACATCATTCTCGATGACGCCTCCGACACCACGCAAGCTGTCCAGACCACGAAGAAGCTGATTTCCGAAGATCACGTGGACGCGATCATCGGTTCGTCGATCACGCCGAACTCGCTCGCCATGATCGATGTGGTCGCCGATGGCCAGACGCCAATGATCTCGCTCGCGTCTTCATCGAAGATTATTGAACCCGTGGATGCCAAGCGCCACTGGGTCTTCAAGACGCCGCAAACCGACGCCATGATGGCGTCAGCCATCGCCGAACATGCCAGCAATCATGGCGTGAAAACGATGGCGTACATCGGCCAGGCCGACGCGCTCGGCGAGACCTTTTATGCAGAGGTGGCGAAGTTCGCGCAGCTTCACCACATCACGATGGTGGCGAACGAGCGCTTCAACCGGACGGACACCAGCGTGACCGGGCAAGTGCTGAAGATTCTGGCGGCGAAGCCGGACGCGGTGGTCGTAGGGGCAGCCGGAACGCCTGCAGCGCTGCCGCCGAAGACATTGAAAGAACGCGGCTTCAAGGGCACGATTTATCATAACCACGGCACGGGCAATCGCGACTTCCTGCGAGTGTGCGGGGCGGATTGCAACGGCACGTTCCTGCCGACCAGCCCGGTCTTGGTTGCGTCGCAGCTGCCCGACGATCATCCGGCGAAACGTCTCGCTATTGAGTACATCAAGCTGTATGAATCGAAGTACGGCGCGGGCACTGTCTCGGCGTTCGGCTCGTATGCGTGGGACGCTGGCATGTTGCTGAACCGCACGGTGCCGATTGCACTGAAAGCAGCCGCGCCGGGCACGCCCGAGTTCCGTGGCGCCTTGCGCGATGCGCTGGAAAACACGAAGAATTTTGCGGACTCGAACGGTCTCGTCAACATGACGCCGAACGATCATATCGGTCTCGATCAGCGTGCCCGGGTGATCGCGGAGATCGAGAACGGCAAGTGGATCTATCAACCGCGTTGATCTTACTTTAGCTAAGGCACGGCCATGGGCGACCTTTCTCTGTACTCACATTACACGTCGCTGGAATTGCGGCGGCACGACCACGGTGTGCTCGAAATCGTGATGAACGGCGCGGGCGCGAACAAGAGCGGACTCGCGACCGCGGATGCGAACATGCATCGCGAACTGGCGGATATCTGGCGTGATATAGATCGTGATCCGAACACGCGGGCGGCGTTGATTCGCGGCGAGGGCAAGGGGTTTTCGGGAGGCGGCGACCTGTGTCTGGTCGAACAGATGGCCTCCGACTTCGAGGTCCGCGCGCGGGTCTGGCGCGAGGCGCGGGACCTCGTTTATAACGTGATCAACTGCAGCAAGCCGATCGTCTCGGCGATGCACGGGCCGGCGGTCGGCGCGGGATTGGTAGCAGGCCTTCTCGCCGATATTTCCATCGCGGCCAAAACTGCGCGCATTATCGATGGACACACGCGGCTCGGCGTGGCCGCCGGTGATCACGCGGCAATTGTGTGGCCGTTGCTGTGCGGCATGGCGAAAGCGAAGTATTACCTGCTGTTGTGCGAACCGGTGAGCGGCGAGGAAGCGGAGCGTATCGGGCTGGTGTCGCTGGCGGTGGACGAGAGCGAACTGATGCCGAAAGCATTCGAAGTCGCGAACCGTCTGGCGCAAGGTTCGCAGACCGCCATCCGCTGGACGAAATACGCGCTGAACAACTGGCTGCGAACGGCCGGACCTGCCTTCGATACCTCGCTTGCGCTTGAATTCATGGGCTTTTCCGGACCCGATGTGCAGGAAGGCATCAAGTCGCTGCGTGAGCGGCGCGCGCCGGATTTCCCGGGTGGATCACCGTTTTAGATCTGCATCGACTATTTTGTGGTGTTACTCAAACCTCTACCGTACCCGCAGCATCAAGGAGAACGCTCATGACCGATACGCCCGGTGGTACGCCGCCCTTTGGAAGCTTCCCAGGCATGACCGGTTTCCCCCAAAGCGACATGATGGAAAAGATGTGGGACATGATGAAGCTGAACCCGTTTGCGGCTGCCGCTGCGCCGGGCGGGTCCCCGTCGCTGTCCATGATGTCCGACATGCTCGCTCCGCTCACGAACGTGGAAGAACTCGACAAGCGGATCAAGGATATGCGCGCAGTCGAGCAATGGCTCAAGCTCAACCTGAACATGCTGCAATCGGCTATCCAGGCGCTGGAAGTGCAGCGCGCGACGCTCGCCACGTTGCGTGCTTTCGGCGCGTTCGCGCAGTCGTCGGTGGAGAAGGCGCAGGCCTCATCGGCTGCATCACCGGCTGCTTCCGGGTGGCCGGCACCACCGCCGGAAAGGACGAAATCGAAGATGGAAGCAGAGCCGCAGCAGGGCACAGAGGCGACCAATGAAGGCGGATCGAACGATGCTTCGTTCGATCCTTCGGGCTGGTGGAACATGCTTCAGTCCCAATTCAACAGCTTGGCGACCTTGGCGATGGCGCAACAAAATGCGGGCGCGGCAGCGTCGAGCATGAGCGCGGATGAAGACGAAAACGGCGATGGCGATGACGATAACGATAACGATGACGACGTAGAACCGCCCGAAGCCGCCGCACCACCAGCGGCCAGGAAAGCTGCAGCGAAGAAAGCGCCTGCGAGGAAAGCAGCGCCACGAAAGAAGCCGCTTTGATTCACGTTTCAGGCGGCGTGGCGGTTCGGCTGAAACGCTGACCTACTGCGCCGCGCCGTTGGCGAGCAGCTGGTTGCGCAAGCCCGGCGCCGACGTGCGCGGATCGAACCAGATCGAGAAGAATGCGCGGGCGAAGTCGTCGCCGGGAATCGTGCCGATGACTTTATTGTCGGCATAAAACGTCGTGCCGCGTTCGGGCACGAATACGCCAATGACATGATCTCCCGGCTGCACGTCCGGGAAGATCTCTTCCATTTCCTCTTGCCATTGCGCCGTCTGTGCCTTGTTCGCCAGCTTCAGGCCGTCCATTTCCTGGCGGCCTCTTTTGGCGATCGACGAGCCCTTGAAAGCACGCGCATACTCGATATCCAGCGCAAACGGCCGCGCCGTTAATTCCTTGCTCGACAGACCCGTCGGTCCGACAAAAAGCGTGGCGTCGTAGATATGAAGACCGTACATGCGCAATTCGCCTTCGCCCTGCACGCGCGCTTGCGGAATCGTCTGACGCACGACCGATGCGGCGTCAAAAGCAAACGCCTGCAGCGGCAAGATGATCAGGACCAGCGCGAGCGCAGCGGCTCTCGCGATCAGGCGTGCTCCAGCGTGAACTGGATGACGTCGGTGTTCGAGTGCGCGAACGCGGCCTCGCAATAACATAAGTAAAAGTCCCACAAGCGGATGAATCGTTCGTCGAATCTTTGTGCACGGATCTCGTCGAGCCGCGCAACAAACGCATTGCGCCACATCCTGAGCGTGCGTGCATAGTCGCGGCCAAAGGAGAACTGGTTGACCACTTTCAGCCCATGGCGTTCCGCTGTTTGCACGAACACGGCAGGCGAAGGCAGCATACCGCCTGGAAAAATATACTGCTAAATAAAGTCGGTGCTGGTTCTGTAACGATCGAACAGCGCGTTGTCGATGGTGATCGTCTGCACGCATGCCCGCCCGCCGCGCTTGAGATTGCGCTTGATGCATTCAAAATAGCCCGGCCAATATTCCTCGCCTACGGCTTCGAACATTTCTATCGATGCTATCGCGTCGAACTGGCCGTGGGTATCGCGGTAATCCTGCAGGCGAAGGCCCAGCGTCTGCCAGACGCTGCTGTGCATACGCAAGCTGTTCGGTGGACAGCGTCAAGCCGGTCACGTTCGCTTTCGCTTCACTTGCACCAAGTTGCGCGAATCCGCCCCAGCCGCAACCGATTTCCAGCACGCTTGGATTGACGCCATCGAGTTCCAGTTCGTTCAGGAGGCGCCGGTATTTCGCGCGTTGCGCATCGTCGAGTGTCTGTGTGGTTACGTACCATGATGTCAAGCAGCTCGGTGAGATCGTCGGTATGCCAGTCGCCTGCCAGGTAGGTTTCGGCAAAACCGACATCGCCGCTCGTCAGCGCCGCCGCGCACACGTTCCAGCTGGTCAGCACGACACGTGCGTACGGCGGGTTGCCGCCGGCCTCGGGAGCTTGTCCGAAACGGCGCGCGGTGCCGTCAGGGAGATGGACCTCAAGGACGCCATATGAAGCCGGCTTAAAAGCCGGAGCACCACGCGCGCAGTTCACGGCCGCGGGTTTTCGCAACGCGCGATCAGTTCGCAGCAAGGGCCGGATGAACCATGAGACTGCCGGACTGCGTAGCGATGAAGGGGAGGAGGGCTGTGTCGACATTTGCAGGTCACCTGGTCGTGGGTTTGCTCTGGAATGGCACCCGCTTGAAGAACAGCTTCAGCGCCTGCCAGTGAATTTTCGCGACGACGCCGAAGGTCATCGTCGGGTAACCGAAGAACACGCGCGCACGTTGCGGGCATCGAGCGGGCGTGCACTCCCCGCGATGCTGGTCAGCAGCAGCGGACCCTCGCCGTCGTCGCAATCGATGCGCGCGAGCGAGCGCATCGGCGATGCAAACATGAAGCGGAAGGTGTAATGCCCCTGCAATGGCGCTCGCCAAAGGTGTTGTTCACTTCGCAAACCACGGCGCGCAAAGTGCCGTCCGCGTGCTCGCGAAACCAGAAGCTCACCGGGTTGAAGACGTAGCCCAGCACGCGCGGAAGCGAGTGCAGGAAAATCTCGCCGGTGGCGTCGTGGATGCCGTTTTCATGCAGCATCGACTCGATCCATTCGAGCGGCGTTTGTCCCTCTGTTCCGTGGTCGCTGTCGTAAAAGCTAAGTAACCCGAATTGATTTTTTGAGAACCAACGTGAATGGCGCTGCGTGCCTTGGGCAAGCCTTGCAGTCCCCGGTCCGATTACCGCAACTTTCATGACGTTGCTCCGTGTGTCCTGGTCTTTCGTGCCGGCTGCCTGATGGCTCTGACGGTTCTTTGTCCGGCACTGCCGGCGATTGCTCATGCCGCGTTCAAGTTGATCTACGCAATCCTGGCCGGATCGATGCACGCAGCCGGGATTAAACGAGCTCCAATCGACTATATTTTGTCCACCATAATGAATAAATTTAGTCTACCATGAATGATGTTGCGAGTTGTTAAAAAGTCCGTTATCAGCCGAAATACCCGAATTTTCCTTCGGAAACCAATTTACACATTCAAGGATTTGTCCATGACAAACAAACCGGAGACCGATCTGTCATTGACCAGTACGACGGGCGGCCCGGCGGAAACCGGGGGGCCGGTGCCGGCGAATCCCGACCCAACGGGCTTGGCGCAAGATAGTGCTGTGGCGGGCATCGGCATCGGTGCGATTGCCAACGAGATCGGGTTAACCAAAGACACGTTGCGGGTCTGGGAGCGGCGCTACGGCTTCCCGCAACCGTTGCGGTCATCGGGCGGCGAGCGGCTCTATCCTCAAGAACAGGTGACCAAGCTCCGGCTAGTCAAGCGCTTGCTGGATGCCGGCCACAGGCCGAGCAAAGTCCTGCCGCAATCCATCGCGCGGCTACAGCAACTGGCCGAAGAGTCAGGCGTGGGACAGGACGCGCCGGACACGGAACTCGACCGGCTCGTCGAACTGCTGCGCGTTGGCCGATACGACGATTTCCGCTTCGAGCTGGTTAAACGCGCCACGCGTGAAGGGCTCGCGCGCTTCGTTCTTGACGTGGCCGCGCCGTTGTCGGCGAGGGTGGGCAACGCATGGGCCGCAGCCACGTTGCAGGTCTATCACGAGCACCTGTTCAGTGAAGCCTTGCAGGTCTCGCTGCGCTCGCTGATGCGTCCGCTCTCCGAGGCTTTGCGCGGACGCGGCACGCACCCGCGGGTGCTGCTCACCACGCTGCCGGGCGAGGGGCACGGGCTAGGCATCCTGATGGCGGAGGCCATGCTCGCGCTGGCCGATTGCGAGTGCATGGCGCTCGGAACGCAGACGCCGCAGCAGGACATAGTCGACGCCGTCCTGGCCCATGAAATAGAGATTGTCGCGCTGTCATTTGCTGCTTCCATGCCGGCGCAGGCCGTGATCAACGGACTCGCGGAGTTGCGCGCGGTGCTGCCTCCGAAGGTGGCGATCTGGGCTGGCGGCAGCAGTCCTGCCTTACGGCGCAAGCTCCCTGATGGCGTGTTGAACGTCGCGGGACTCGGGCCGATTGACGAGGCTGTAGCGGAGTGGCGCCATAGCGCCATGCTATGATCGACGGGCAGTTTGCTGCATCGGCCCTGCATCGGCCCCTCACCGGTTTCGGATTGTGGTTGATGCGGTGAGGTCCACCCCGGCGTGACCGGTAACACGATTCATGGTGCGGCCAAGTGCGCGGCGTAAAACATGTTGCGCCTTGCGCCTGTCACGTGCCAAAGGCATGCTTCATGCGGCGCGTCGAAGTACGGGCTGTGCGGTGGCGGAGGCCTGACAAGGGTGTCGCCGAGCAAGACAATTTTATAAAGTATCAAAAAAGGCTTTAAACGAGCTGCATCACAGCTCGCGCTTCGTACTTACCTCAGGCACAGGGTTCGCTCCTCACCCACGGTAGATAGTGCAACGCCGCTGACTGCCGCGCGTTTGCAACGGGCAAAAAGTCGCAGAAGGACGCGACAGGCGCTTCTTTACCGTTTTTGCATCTGAGCGCCTGATTCCCGCGTAAAATTGAAAGCTTCGCTGCTGGCGGCGCGGATTCCCGCGCGAGCCGGCTAAAGTTACAACAGACAGAACTGTCGCACTACGTTGCAAACCAGGGGTGGACTATGAACACGATGCTTTATCCGGAACTGTATAAATCGCTGGAATCGGTTCGTTGGGACATGGAGAAAGATATTCCCTGGGACAAATTCGACTCGGCGCTGCTCACCGACGAACAAGCCAAGACCATCAAGATGAACGCGATCACCGAATGGTCCGCGTTGCCCGCCACGGAAATGTTCCTGCGCGACAACCACAACGACAGCGATTTTTCGGCGTTCATCAGCGTGTGGTTCTTCGAAGAGCAAAAACACTCGCTCGTGCTGATGGAATACCTGCGCCGCTTCAAGCCTGAAATGGTGCCGACCGAAGCAGAACTTGACGCCGTTCGCTTCGAATTCGACCCCGCTCCGCCGCTCGAAACGCTGATGCTGCACTTCTGCGGCGAGATCCGCCTGAACCACTGGTACAGGCGCGCGGCCGAATGGCACACGGAACCGGTGATCAAGCACATCTACGAAACTATCTCGCGCGACGAAGCACGTCACGGCGGCGCGTATCTGCGTTACATGAAGAAAGCGATGACGCAAACCGGTGACATTGCGCGTGCCGCGTTCGCGAAGATCGGTGTCCTGATGGCATCGGCACGGCGCACGGAAAAGCCGCTGCATCCGACCAATCTCCACGTGAACCAGGCGCTGTTTCCGCGCGACACAATCCAGTCGCGCTTGCCGGATCCGGAATGGCTCGAACATTGGCTGGACGAACAAATTCGCTTCGACGACAGCTGGGAAAAGAAAGTCGTCGAACGGATCCTGCATAACCTGTCCATTCTGTTCGAACGCTCGTTCGCCACGGCGCAGGAGTTGAACCGGTATCGCAAGGAAGTGGTGTTGCGCCTGCAGGCTGCACAAGCGGCATCGCAACTGCCGGCCTGACCGGAATCCCGACTTGTTGTTCTAGCAGCCCGCCGGTTTGTGACCGGCGGGCTGTTTGTTTATGAAGGGTGCGCTCAATGCGCAAACACGTTTGTGTTCGGCCATAAGTTAAACGCGCGTCGGCACGCGTGGCACACTACGGTCCTTCCGAATCCCTCATCGTTGACAGACATGCCTGCTCCTTTCGAACGCAAGATCATGACGCGCGACGCGCTCGCTGCTGTGCGCCCGCAATTTGCGTCGCCGGTGGTTTTCACGAATGGCGTCTTCGATATCTTGCATCGCGGCCATGTGACCTATCTCGCCGATGCGAAGGCGTTGGGCGCAACGCTGATCGTGGGTGTGAACAGTGACGCGTCAGTGCGCATGCTCGGCAAGGGCGACGACCGGCCGATCAATCGCGAAGACGATCGCATGGCGCTGCTGGCCGCGCTGGAAAGCGTGGATTGGGTGGTGAAATTCGAGGAGTCGACGCCGCTGGAACTCATCGGCGAACTGCATCCGGACGTGTTGGTGAAAGGGGGCGATTACGATATGGACAAGCTGGCGGAATCCGCGCTGGTGCGGAGCTGGGGCGGCAAGGCGCTGGCCATTCCATTCGAGCACGATCGCTCGACGACCGCGTTGCTCAAGAAAGTGCGCACGCAGAGATAAGTGCGTTGGCCGAAACGACTATTGCGTGAGCGGCGCAGCCTGCACGGCGGCCGCGGGTGCGGGACCGCCGACCACGGCCTGGTCAGCGGCTTCTTCGGGGCTGATCGGGCGAACCCGTACCAGTTCCGGATGTACTTGCCGGTCGAGATGCTGCGGTTCGCGTCCACCGGCCGACGGTAGCGGTCCGAACACACCTTGCACGACAACGAACATCAACAGGTTTGCCAGAAACAATAGGGCGAGCAGCCAGCGCAGCATGGAAAGCGCTCCATCAATCAGGTGAACGGGAAACGGCGGCTTCGCGAGCGATCAATGCAAGCCCCGCGAGCACGAGGGAATCGTGGCGAGTATGCGGCACCTTGAGCGCGCCCGCCACTTCGCTGGCACCACCGCCGCTGAGAATCAGGCGTACGTCGTTGTTCCATTGGGCGCGCAGATCCTGCCACGCGCGTTCTATCAAGCCAGCTTGCGCGAGCAGGCATCCTGATGACAACGCCGTACGCGTGTCGGTAGCGAAAATATCGCTGGATGAACCGATCGCGCGGCGGGCGGTGTCGGGCGGAAGCGTGGGCAATTGTGCCGTGTGGGTGCCGAGTGATTGCATCATCAGCATCCAGCCGGGCGCAATCAGGCCGCCTGTGAACGTGCCATCGGCGAGCAGCGCTTCAAGCGTCGTCGCCGTCCCGATAGTCGCGATCAACAGGTTCTCGCCGGGATACGCCGCGTGCGCGCCGATCATGCCGCACCATCGGTCGCTGCCGAGCGCCGCTGGTTCCGTGTAGCGGTTCGTCACGCCCGATTGTTGCGCCCGCGCGCGCACGATCGTGCGCGGTATGCGAGGCCAGCGTGCATCGAGCAGCGCGGCAATCCGCTCGCCCACGCGCGGTCCCGCCACATTGGAAATCCATGCTTCGGCGGGCTTCGGCAAGCTGGACCAATCGGTTATATCCGTCAGAACGGCTTCAACGTCGACGTGCTCAAACGCGCCGCCGTTCAGCGTTTCATTGGCGGCGCTCACCAGCGACCACTTGATCCGGCTGTTGCCTGCATCGATAAGCAGAAACGGTGCACCACTCACGGCCGCTGCTCCGCGAGCCGCAGCGAGATGTCGCCGGTGGTGGCGGTCCTGAGGCCGGTCGGCGTATCGATCTGCAACTGGCCGTTATCGTCGATACCCACCGCCAGGCCGCGCGCCACTTCCACGCCTTGTTCGAGCAGCACCACCTCGCGTCCCGCGTAGGCGTGCGCGGCGAGCCACTGCTGGCGGAACGGACGGAAGCCATCGGCGGCAAAACGCGCGAGGGTGGCATCGAGAGCGTTCAGGGCGGCGGCGAGGGTATCGGTGAGATTCGCTTCGGGCCACGCCCGCGACAGCGACGCCGGTGTATTGCCCGGCACGGGAAGGGCGTTTCGACGCTGCGCTTCATCGAGTTCGGCCGCCAATTCTGCTGCGCCGTGCAGGTTGATGCCGACACCAATTACCACTGCGCTCGCCCGCGGCGTGTTCCACGCAGTTTCGATCAGGATGCCGGCGACCTTGCCGTCGTCGAGCAGGATGTCGTTCGGCCATTTCAGCGCGAGTCTCGCCGATGCCGCCAGCGGCAAGCTGTTCAGCGCGTCGAGCACGGCTGTGCCGACCGCGAGGCTCAGGCCCGCGAGCCCTTCGAGCGGCCGGGGCAGCACGCAGGCGGTGGAAAACAACAACGCGTTGCCCGGTTGCGCAATCCACGCACGGCCCCGGCGGCCCCGGCCGGATGTCTGCGAGTATGCAACCCGCACGAACGGCGTGCCATCGGCGGCCTTCAGCGTCGAACGTGGCGAGAACGAGTCGGGCGCCGACGCTGACGTCTTGTTGCGAGGCTGCTCCTTGAGCTGCGCCATCAGGTCGGCATTGGTGGAGCCCGTTTCATCGACGATCTCGATCGGCCAGTCGCGCACCGGCCGCGCGGCGAGCGACATGAGCCGGTCGCGGTCGATCCGCCAGGCGGCGTCAAGCGGAAAAGACGAGTTGGATGAGTTCATATCCCCATTGTAGCGATGTGGCGGTGCGCCTCGACGACATGGTGAAACCTAAAGTTCGAACACGGAAATCATCGGCTTTGCCGGGCGACGATCGGGACTCACGCAGTCAGTTGCCATGGCGATGTCGTGAAATTGCGTCACGTCGAAATTTGCCAAGACGCCCCCCGTCTCATGATCCACCGAGCATCACAAATTCGACGACGAAATACACGACGGACAGTGCGAGGAGGGTCGCCATCGTCTTATTGAACGCGCCGTAGTTTCCATTCAGCAGTCGGGATGTTCTGCTACCGACAACCACCCATCCGAGAATAGAAAGAAAGCAAATGACGAAAAAAATGACCCCAAAAGAAGACAAATACAATGAGTAGTTTTTGCTGTTCGCCACGTAGATTGAAATGGCCGATATCGACACGATCCAAGCTTTGGGGTTTAACCACTGCGCAATGGCACCATTAATGAACCGTGGTGGGGGTGCGTCGTCTTGTTGGGAAGCGCCCGGTTTGCTTGTTGCCAACTTATACGCGAGATACAGCATGTAGATCGCACCAGAAATAGCCAAAGCATTTGTGATAGCCCTGTTGGAAACCAGGATGCCCCCAAAGCCAACGCCGATCCCGACGAGGATGGTAACGAAACCGAGTGCAGCGCCAAGAACATAACTACAGCTTCTCTTTATCCCGAATTCTGCACCGGACATTGCCGCGACTATATTGACCGGCCCTGGGGAGGCAGAGGTGGCGAACGCAAAGCTCGCCATGGAAAGCACTGCCACTAGATATTCACTCATCGAAATTCCTATTGATGGGTATTTTAAAGGTGTGGAAGTAAGCGCAGGATTTGAAAAGATGTATGAAAATTCATTCGATGTCGTGATCGAGCACTTCACCGCTGCCGTCGAAATAAAATAAGATTGTTTTCACAGTATTTCAAATCGATATTCGATGCACCTTCTTGAAAATAAGTCTCCCACGCCTATTTGTAGAGCACACGACTGATTCCAGTAAATCCGGAATTGTTAGCCTGATAAAACTGACTCGTGTTTGAAGTAGTGATTTTTTATTGTCCGGCAGAATTCATCTCAAAAACAGCGATTTTTATATATGACCGATACTTTGCCGAAACGCAGTCGCCGCCGCACCGAAAGCTCTTTGCTCAAAGACATTCAATAAGTAAAAACTCCCCCGGTTCGGCCGGACTTGTTCACAAGGTGAACCACCTCAATAGAATATTCGCTACGAGAATTTTCTTCTTCGCGTGCGTTCACTCGCACTGACACGGGCTGTTGACAACTATCCGCTCCACGTTACGGAGGGTTAAGGTCAAGGACCATGCTAGCTACCGTTTGATGCGATGGAAGTTCGCAGTACTCTCGCAACAGTCACCTTAAAAGTCACTAGAACCAGCACCATTGCGCACTCTTTTTTCCCTTCACCAAACTCGCGGACCACCTTCGCTACAATGGCCTCTCCCT